>JBCBWF010000407.1:0-4577 GCA_039817245.1 Pseudomonadota bacterium
CATTTCAACGCGCTCGATCGGGTCGGGTTGATGATGTACGGCCAGATGACCGCGGGCTCGTGGATCTATATCGGCACGCAGGGGATCGTGCAGGGAACCTATGAGACCTTCGCCGAGGCGGGGCGGCAGCACTATGGCGGCAGCCTCGCGGGGCGCTGGATCCTGACCGCGGGGCTCGGCGGGATGGGTGGCGCGCAGCCGCTGGCAGCGGTGTTCGCGGGCGCGTCGTGCCTGGCGGTGGAATGCGACAGCGACCGGATCGATTTCCGCCTGCGCACCCGGTATCTGGACGAGCGCGCGGAGACGCTGGACGAGGCGCTGGAGATGATCGCGCGCTGGACGGCGGCGGGCGAGGCGCGCTCGGTGGGCCTGCTCGGCAATGCGGCTGAGGTGTTTCCGGAGCTGGTGCGCCGCGGGGTGCGGCCCGATATCGTGACCGACCAGACCTCCGCCCACGACCCGGTGAACGGATATCTGCCGCTCGGCTGGTCGCTGGCGGAGTGGCGCGCGGGGCGCGAGCGCGATCCCAAGGCGGTGGAGGCGGCGGCGCGGGCCTCGATGCGCGCGCATGTAGCGGCGATGGTGGCGTTTCACGAGGCCGGGGTGCCGACGCTCGATTACGGCAACAACATCCGGCAGGTGGCGAAGGAGGAGGGGCTGGAGACGGCGTTTGCCTTTCCGGGCTTCGTGCCGGCCTATATCCGCCCGCTCTTCTGCCGCGGGATCGGGCCGTTCCGGTGGTGCGCGCTGTCGGGCGATCCGGAGGATATCTACCGGACGGACGAAAAGGTGCGCGCGCTCATGCCCGACGATGGGCATCTGCACCAGTGGCTCGACATGGCGCGGGAGCGGATCGCGTTTCAGGGGCTGCCGGCGCGGATCTGCTGGGTTGGGCTGGGGGACCGTCACCGGATCGGGCTCGCCTTCAACGAGATGGTGGCGAAGGGCGAGCTGAAGGCGCCGGTGGTGATCGGGCGGGACCATCTGGACTCGGGCTCCGTGGCCTCGCCCAATCGCGAGACGGAGGCGATGAAGGACGGCTCGGACGCGGTGTCGGACTGGCCGCTGCTGAACGCGCTCCTGAACTGTGCGTCCGGGGCGACCTGGGTGTCGCTGCATCATGGCGGCGGGGTCGGGATGGGGTTCTCGCAGCATGCGGGGATGGTGGTCCTGGCGGACGGGACCGAGGCGGCGGCGCGCAGGCTGTCGCGGGTGCTCTGGAACGACCCGGCGAGCGGGGTGATGCGCCACGCGGATGCGGGCTACGAGATCGCGCGGGACTGCGCGCGGGACCAGGGGCTGCAGCTGCCGGGGATCCTGGGTGCCGGGTGAGCGGCCGAGAGCGGGCTGCCGTGGGATGGCGGTGCGATGGAGCGATGCGCGGCGTCGGCCCTCCGTGGTGCGGGGAGGGCGAGGCAGTTTGGCGCCCGGTCATTCTCTGGCCGGGGTGCGGCCGCTCCCACCCACGACATTATGGTTCCTGGATTGCGAACGTTAAGTGAACAAATGGGCGCTGCATCGAGCGGGCACTACGCACTCTCAGCGCCGGGAGTGGTTTTCCGTAGCAATCTGTTTGTTCATGGTGTGTTCGGATTTCGCGGCCTAACCTGACGCGGGTGGGAGCGGGAGCGAGTGGTGCTTTCCCGTCCTCGCAGCAAGAGGCCCGCCGCCTCCCGCGGACCGAGGCTGCCGGGAGGCGCAGGCGGCGCTCTTGCGGCGCGCAAAAGGGTAGGCGACCGGTGGGGAACCGGTTACCGCTAAGGAAGGCGTGCATGCGACCGTCTTTGCAGGGCGTGCGGGCCGCGACAGGACCGACTGGACAGGGAGAAGAGCCATGGATCGCCGCCAGTTCATCAGCGCCGCCGCCGCCGGATCGGCCGCGGCCCTCGCCGCGCCTGCCATCGCGCAGGGCGTGCAGGAGTGGAAGATGGTCACCGCCTGGCCGAAGAACCTGCCCGGGCCCGGCGTGGCCGCGCAGATGCTGGCGGACCGGATCACCGCGCTTTCCGGCGGGCGCCTGACGGTGAAGCTCTTCGCGGCGGGCGAGCTCGTGCCCGGGCGCGGTGTTTTCGACGCGGTCTCGGAGGGCACGGCCGAACTCTACCACGCGGTGCCGGCCTATTGGGGCTCGAAGTCCAAGGGCATCCTCCTCTTCGGCTCCCAGCCCTTCGGTCTGCGCGCGGACGAGCAGGTGGGCTGGCTCGCCCATGGCGGCGGCCAGGCACTCTATGACGAGATGTATGCCCGCTTCGGCCTCAAGCCCTTTCTCTGCGGCAATTCCGGCCCGCAATGGGCCGGCTGGTTCCGCACCGAGATCAATTCGGTCGACGATCTGAAGGGCCTCAAATTCCGCACCACCGGCCTCGCCTCCGAGATGTGCAGCACCCTCGGCATGGCGGTCCAGGCCATGGGCGGGCGGGACATGTTCCAGGCGCTGCAGTCCGGCGCCCTCGATGCCGGCGAGTTCATCGGGCCCTGGACCGACAGCGCGCTCGGCTACTACCAGATCGCCAAGAACTACTACTGGCCGGGTGTGGGCGAGCCTTCCTCGGCGGAGGAATGCGCGGTCAACAAGGCCGCTTACGATGCGCTGCCGGCGGATCTGCAGCAGGCCGTCGCCCTCGCCTGCGAGAGCCTCTACAACCCGGTCTGGACCGAATACACCACCAAGCACGCCCAGGCGCTGAAGAAGCTCGTGGACGAGGAAGGTGTGGTGGTCCGCAAGCTGCCGGACAGCGTGGTGGAGGCCATGGCGCGTGCCGGAGACGAGGTGATCGACGGTCTGCAGGCCGACAGCGACGCACTCGTCAAGCGCATCACCGAGAGCTTCCTCGCCTATCGCGACAGCATCGGGCGCTACATGGTCTATGCCGATGCGGGCCAGATGAACGCGCGCGCCGCGGCCTTCGGGTACTGAGCGGTCTCAGGCGACGGCCCCCTTCCGGAGGGCGGGGGCGAGGAGGGTGGCCATGCGCGCGCTTGCCGACCGGCTCGACCGGGTGAACCGCGCGGTGGGGCTGGCGGTGCGCTGGGCGGCGCTCCTGATGGTGCTGATCCAGTTCGGCACCGTGCTGCTGCGCTACGTGTTCGGGGTGAGCGACATCGCGCTCGACGAGAGCGTGCTCTATCTCCACGCCGCTTTCTTCATGCTCGGCGCCGGCTACACGCTGATGGTGGACGGGCATGTGCGGGTGGATATCCTCCAGGCGCGCGCGCCGGTGCGGATGCGCGCGGGCATCGATCTTGCGGGGCATGCGCTCTTGCTGCTGCCGACCATGGCGCTCATCGCCTACTGGTCCTGGCCCTCGGTCCGGAATGCCTGGGCGATCCTGGAGGGGCCGATCTCGGTGGGCGGGATCCCGGCCTCCTTCCTGCTGAAATCGCTGATCCCGGGCTTCTGCCTGCTGCTCGCGCTGCAGGGCGTGGCGGGGATGCTGCGCGCGGTCGAGGCGCTGCGGGGGCGGGCGTGATGCCGCTCGATCTCATGATGATCGCGGCCCTGCTCGGCGCGATCCTGCTCGGCTATCCGGTGGCCTTCACCATCGGCGGGGTGGCGGTGCTCTTCGCGCTGATCGGCGGCGCGACCGGGGCGATGGATCTCTCGCTGCTCGGCGCGCTCGGCCAGCGGATCTTCGGGGTGATGACCAACGGGGTGCTGATCGCCATCCCGCTCTTCGTGTTCATGGGCGTGGTGCTGGAGAAGAGCCGCGTGGCGGAGGATCTGCTCGGCACCATGGGCCGCCTTTTCGGGGCGATGCCGGGGGGGCTCGGGCTCTCGGTGATCGCGGTCGGCGCGCTCTTGGCGGCCTCCACCGGGATCGTCGGCGCGACGGTGATCGCGATGGGGCTGATCGCGCTGCCGAGCATGCTGCGCGCGGGCTACGACCCGCGGCTGGCCTCGGGGCTCGTCTGCACCGCGGGCACGCTCGGGCAGATCATCCCGCCCTCCACGCTCCTCATCATCCTGTCGGACGTGATGTCGAATGCCTATCAGCAGGCGCAGTTCGCCGAGGGCAAGTTCACGGTGGAGACCATCTCGGTCGGCCAGCTCTTCGCGGGCGCGCTGCTGCCGGGGCTGCTGCTGGTGGCGCTCTATGCCGGCTACCTGATGGTGCGCGCAGGGCTGCAGCCGGGGGTGGCGCCGGCGGCACCGGGGGAGGGGCGGCCGGATGCGCGCGCGGTCGCGGTGGCGATCCTGCCGCCGGTTCTGCTGATCGTCGCAGTGCTGGGCGCGATCCTGGGCGGCGTGGCGACACCCACCGAGGCCGCGGCGATCGGGGCGGTGGGCGCACTCTTCATGGCGGATCTGCGGGAGGCGGGGCCGCGCTGGCTGACGCTTGCGGGGGCGGCGGCGTTCCTGGCGCTGGCGGTGGCGGCGGGGCTCGCGCCCGTGCGCCTCCAGCGCAGCGATGCCGGCGCGGCGGAGCTCGCGCTCGGCGGGGCCTATGCGGGGCTCGCGCTTCTGGGGATCGCGGCGCTCGGCGCGGCGCTGCTGCGCGCGCGGAGGAGCGGGCTGCTGGCCGCGGCCGTGACGCAGACCATGACCGTGACGGCGATGATCTTCGCGACGATCCTGA
>JBCBWF010000062.1:0-18006 GCA_039817245.1 Pseudomonadota bacterium
CCGCAAGACCATGGCGCGCGCCCTGATCGGCGCCGTCGCGCTCGGCGTCCTTTTCACCTTCACGCAGGCTTACGAGTACACCCACGCCGCCTTCGGCTTCTCCGGCAACATCTACGGCGCGAATTTCTACATGGCGACGGGCTTTCACGGCTTCCACGTGATCGTCGGCACGATCTTCCTGGCGGTTTGCCTGCTGCGCGCGCGGGCCGGGCAGTTCACGCCGGACAAGCATCTCGGCTTCGAGGCGGCGGCCTGGTACTGGCACTTCGTGGACGTCGTCTGGCTGTTCCTCTTCGCCAGCATCTATATCTGGGGCCGCTGAGGGCCGGGCTGCGGCCCGGGCTGCAGGGCAGGGCTCCGCCGGAGGCAGGATGACGGACAGACTGCGGCGCCTTCTCGCGCCAGCCATCCTGGGGGTCGCCGGCACGGCGACCCTCATTGCGTTGTGCCTCTGGCAGATGCAGCGGCTTGACTGGAAGCTGGGCCTGATCGCGGAGCTGGAGGAGCGGCTGACGGCCGAGCCCGTGGCGCTGCCGGCGCGGCCCGATCCGGCGGCGGACGAGTTCACCCGGGTGCGGGTGACCGGCCGGTTCGACGGGGCGGACGGCACGCATGGCCACCCGGACGCGCCGCTGCTGACGACGATGGAGAAGCGCGCGGGCTACCGCATCCTGCAGCCCTTCGTGCTGGAGGACGGGCGGCGCATCATCGTCTCGCGCGGCTGGGTGCCGGCGGAGGCGAAGAACGAGGGCGGGCGCGCGGTGCGCCCCATCCCCGCGCCGGCGGAGGCGGTGACGCTCACGGGTGCGCTCCGCTGGCCGGACGACCCGCAGCGCCCGGCCTTCGGGGAGCGGGACAATGTGTGGATCGCAAGGGACATGGAGACGCTGGCGGCGGTGTTCGATGCCGAGCCCGTGCTTGTGGTCTCCGAGACGCCGACGCCGGGGCCGGACGGGCGCGCGCCGGTGCTGCAGCCGCTGACGGTGAGCCTGCGCAACCCGCATTTCGGCTATGCGGTGACCTGGGGGCTCTTGGCCGCGGTCTGGGCCGTGATGTCGGGGCTCTGGGCGTCTTCCATCTGGCGCGCGCGGCCGGCGGCCGCGTGAGGGGCGATTGCGGTCCCGGCCACGGGCGGGCTATGAGCAGGCGCTGATCAGGGAGAGCGCGCATGCAGTATGTCAGCACCCGGGGCGAAGCGCCCGTGCTGGAGTTCGAGGAGACCATGCTGACCGGGCTCGCGCGCGATGGCGGGCTCTATGTGCCGGAGGCGTTCCCGGTCTTCGAGGCGCGCGAGATCGCGGAGATGAAGGGGCTCTCATACGAGGAGGTGGCGTTCCGCGTGATGCGCCCCTTCATCGGCGGCGCCTTCGGGGATGCGGAGTTCCGCGAGATCATCGCCAGGTCCTACGCGCCCTTCCGGCATCCTGCGCGCTGCCCGCTGGTGCAGATCGGCACGAATGACTGGATCCTGGAGCTGCATCACGGCCCGACGCTGGCCTTCAAGGATGTGGCCATGCAGCTCATCGGGCAGATGTACCAGGTGGCGCTGGCGCGGGCGGACCGGCGGGTGACGATCGTGGGCGCCACCTCCGGCGACACCGGGAGCGCGGCGATGGAGGCCTTCCGCGGGCTCGACCGGGTCTCGGTGGTGTTTCTCTATCCCCATGAGCGTGTCTCGGAGGTGCAGCGGCGCCAGATGTCGACGCCGGCCGAGCCCAATGTGCACGCGATGGCGGTGGACGGGACCTTCGACGACTGCCAGGCGCTGGTGAAGGCGATGTTCAACGACTTCGCCTTTCGCGACCGGATCCATCTCTCGGCGGTGAATTCGATCAACTGGGCCCGGGTGCTGGCGCAGGTGGTCTACTACTTCACCTCGGCGATTGCGCTCGGTGCGCCCTACCGGCCGGTCAGTTACTCGGTTCCCACCGGGAATTTCGGCGATATTCTGGCCGGTGACGTGGCCCGGCGCATGGGCCTGCCGGTGGAGCGGCTGGTGATCGCGACGAACGAGAACGACATCCTGCACCGCACGCTCGAGACCGGGCGGTCGGAGGCGCGCGCGGTGGAGCCGACGATCGCGCCCTCGATGGACATCCAGGTGAGCTCCAATTTCGAGCGGCTCCTGTTCGAGCTCTTCGGGCGCGACGGGCGGGCGGTGGCCGCAGCCATGGCCGAGCAGAAGGCCGGGGGCGGCTTCGCGCTGCCGCAGGGCGCGGTGGAGAGCCTGCGCGCCGGTTTCGACAGCGCGCGCTCGGGCCGGGCCGAGACCATGGCGATGATCGCGCGGCTCCATCGGGAGACCGGCATGGTGATCGACCCGCACACCGCCATCGGCGTGGTGGCCGCGGAGGCTTGCCGCGGCGATGCGCGCGTGCCCATGATTACGCTGGGCACCGCGCATGCCGCGAAATTCCCTGCGGCGGTGGAGGAGGCTTGCGGGGTGCATCCCGCGCTGCCCGCCTCCATGGCCGATCTCTACGAGCGCGCGGAGCGGATCACCCGCGTGCCGAACGAGCTTGCAACCGTCGAAGCCGCCATCGAGGAGCGCTGCGCATGACCCTTCCCACCGCTGCGGAGGCGCATGTGACCCGGCTCTCCAACGGCTTTCGGGTGGCCACGGAGCGGATGGCGAATGTCGCCTCGGCCTGCATTGGGGTGTGGATCGAGGCGGGTGCCCGCCATGAGGGTGAGGCGGAGAACGGGATCGCGCATTTCCTTGAGCATATGGCCTTCAAGGGCACGGAGCGGCGCACGGCCCAGGCGATCGCGGAGGAGATCGAGGATGTGGGCGGGCATCTCAACGCCTACACCTCGCGCGAGCGCACCGCCTATTATGCGCGGGTGATGGCGGAGGATGTGCCGCGGGCGCTGGAGATCCTGGCCGATATCCTGCGCGGCTCGGTGCTCGATCCCGAGGAAATGGAGCTGGAGCGCGGCGTCATCCTCTCCGAGATCGGGCAGGCGCATGACACTCCGGACGACATCATCTTCGACTGGCTGCATGAGACCGCCTACCCGGGCCAGGCCTTCGGGCGGCCGATCCTGGGCCCGGCGAAGGGGGTGCAGGGCTATCGGCCGGAGGATCTGCGCCGCTTCATCGCGCGCCATTACAGCCCGGAGCGGATGATCCTCGCGGCCTCGGGCGCGGTGGACCACGAGGCGATGGTGGCGCAGGCCGAACGGCTCTTCGGCGACATGCCGGCGGGGGCTGCGCCGGAGGAGGCGGAGGCGCGCTTCTCGGGCGGGGAGCATCGCGCGGTGAAGAAGCTGGAGCAGGCCCATTTCGCGCTGGCGCTGGCGGCGCCGGCCTATAGGGATCCGGGCTACTACGCGGCGCAGCTGGCGGCCACGGCGCTCGGCGGCGGCATGTCCTCGCGGCTCTTCCAGGAGGCGCGGGAGCGGCGGGGCCTCTGTTACACCATCTTCGCGCATGCGAGCGCCTGGGCCGATACGGGGCTCTACACGATCTATGCGGGGACCTCGGGCGATGCGCTGCCGGAGCTGATGCGGCTGACGGCGGACGAGCTGCGCGCCGCGGCAGAGGGGCTGACGGAGGCGGAGGTGGCGCGGGCGCGGGCGCAGACCCGTGCAGGGCTCCTGATGGGCGTGGAGGGCGTGTCGGTGCGGGCCGAGCGGCTTGCGGCCTGTGTCGCCCTCTGGGGCCGCCCGGTGCCGGTGGCCGAGACGGTGGAGCGGATCGAGGCCGTGCGGGTCGAGGATGCGCGCGCGGCGATCCGGGCCGCGCTGGCCGCGGCACCCGCGCTTGCCCTCTACGGCCCCGTTGCGAAGGCGGAGGATGCCGCCTCCTTCGCCGACCGTCTGGCCGCCTGAGCGTCGCGCGCATGTTCGTCCGCCGCTCCCGTGTGCAGATCGAGATCGAGACGGAGCGGCTGACCCTGCGCCTGCCGCAGCTGCGCGACTACGAGGACTGGTCGGCGCTGCGCCGCGAGAGCCGCAGTTTCCTGCAGCCCTGGGAGCCGGCCTGGGCGCGCGACCATCTGAGCTTTCGGGCCTTTCGCAACCGGGTGCTCTGGGCGGAGCGGGCGGTGCGGCTGGGCGAGGCGGTGCCGCTCTTTCTGGTGGGGCGCGAGGACGGGCCGGTGGTCGGTGGCCTCACGCTCTCCAACATTCGCCGCGAGCCGGCGGAGGCGGGCACGCTCGGCTACTGGACGGGCGCGCGCTACACCCGGCAGGGCTATATGCGCGAGGCGCTGAGCGCGCTGGTGGACTACGCCTTCGGCACGCTGGAGCTGTCGCGGCTGGAGGCGGCCTGCCTGCCGGACAACACGGCCTCGCGCCGGCTGCTGGAGCGTTGCGGCTTCAAGTATGAGGGCGTGGCGCAGGCTTATCTGCAGATCGACGGGCGCTGGCGCAACCATGTGCTCTATGCCGCGCTGAGGCCGGACCGCCGCGGCCGGGTCTGACCGCGGCGGGGTTCAGGGCGGGGGCAGGGCGGCGGGGGCGCTACTCCGCCGCGATATGCAGGCCGCATTCCTGCGCGACGCCGCCGAAGCGGGTGGCGCGCGCATCGGTCTCGCCTTCGCCCATCGGCCGGCTCGAATGCCAGTCTCCGACCGTCCGGTAGCCCTCGTAGAAGAGCGGATGCACCGGCAGGTCGAAGCGGTTGATGTAGCTCATCATCGCGCGATCGTCCCAGCCGAGGATGGGCAGGTATTTCTTGCGGCCCCATTGCTGGGTGACCGGGGCGAGGCTGCCGCGATGGGCGGTCTGGCCCGCGCGCAGGCCCACGATCCAGGCATCGGCGCCGAGGGCGGCGAGCGCCTCCTTCATGGGCTCCACCTTGCGGATGCGGTGATAGGTGGCGAGGTCGTCCGCGCGCCCGGTCTCCCAGAGGCGGCCGTGGCGGGCCTCCATCTCCTCGGGGCTCATGCGCGCGCGGGCGATGTGCAGGTCGAGATCGAGGCGGGCACGCAGCGCTTCGGCGAAGGCGAGAGTCTCTGGCGGCAAGTAGCCCGTGTCGACGAAGACCACGGGCATGCGCGGCGTGGTGCTGGCCACGAGGTGCAAGGTGACCGCCGACTGGATGCCGAAGCTGGTGCTCTGCACGATGGCACCGCCATGGATGTGCTCGGCCGCGTGGATCATGGCCCGCGCGTCGCTGATCATGTCGTCCGTCAAGTATCTGGAAGTCATGGGTAAACCCCGCAGTTGCTGGCGGATATCCGGCTCTGTGGCCCAAGACCTGTGGGCGCCGCGGGCGCATTGCGAGGCCTGGACGGCGCCGCGGCGCTCACGATGTCTGACAGGCGCAACAGGGGGAGGCGGCGAGATGTGAGGCCGCGTGAGCGGGGTGAGAGGATGCCGCTGCGGCAGGGTGGTGACGCATGGTTAATGTGGGCGAGCGTTCCATCGCAGAGCGCTGATAGAATTCGGTGAATTGACTTCGTGCGGCGTTGTTGGCGGCTCGCGCGAAGGTGCGGAGCGGCGCGATTGCATCGCCCTCCTGCGCCCCGATCTCGAGAGGGCAAGGCCGCGGCACCCATCGCCCGCCGGCCGGAGATCGCGGGAGAGAGGCCATGCTGAAGCTCGTCACTGCCGGTGTCGGCGACATCCGGACCGACCATGCCATGGGCGCGTTGAGGCGGCTCTTGCCGGGGCTTCTGGTGGTGGCCGCGACAGCGGCGGTGGCGATTGCAGCGGGGCGGCTCTGGGCGCTGCCGCCGATGCTGGTGGCGCTCCTCATCGGGCTCGCGGTGGCGCAGTGGCGGCCCGCGATCGGGGCGGAGGCGGGGGTGGCGTTCTCGGCCAAGACGCTGCTCCGGGCCGGGATCGTGCTGCTCGGCGCGCGCATCTCGGTGGGCGACATCGCCGCGATCGGGGTGATGCCCTTCCTGACCGTGGCGCTGGCGCTGCCGGCGACGATCCTGTTCGGGCTGGCGCTGGCGCGGATGCTGGGGCGCGATGCGGGGTTCGGGCTGCTCACGGGCAGCTCGGTTGCGGTCTGCGGCGCCTCCGCGGCGCTCGCGGTCTCGACGGTGCTGGCGCGGCGCGGCGATGCGGAGGAGCGGCTCTGCGGCGTGGTGGCGGTGGTGACCGTGCTCTCGAGCCTGGCGATGCTGAGCTACCCGCCGCTGCTGGCGGCGATGGGGTTCGGAGCGGCCGAGACCGGGGTGGTGCTCGGCGCCACGATCCACGATGTGGGGCAGGTCGTGGCCGCGGGCTATTCGGTCTCGGAGGAGACCGGGGACGTGGCCACGGTGGTGAAGCTCGCCCGGGTGATGCTGCTGCCGGTGGTCGTCGTGGTGCTTGCCGCCGCGCTCGCGGGGGGCGGCGGCGCGGGGCAGCCGGGGACGGGCTTTCCCCTCTTCATTCTCGGCTTTCTGGGGCTGGTGCTGGTGAACAGCCTCGGCCTGCTGCCGGAGGCGGTGGTCTCGGCGATGAGCGCGCTCTCCGGCGCGGCGCTGGTGGCGGCGATCGCGGCGATCGGGTTGCGGACCAAGCTTGCGAAGGTCCTCGGCTTCGGCTGGATGCTGCCCGCGGTGCTGCTGGGCGAGACGCTGTTCCTGGCGGCGCTGGTGACGCTGCTCTGGCTCTGAGCGGGGCGGTCCGGGGCGCGAGCGAGCGGTATCGCCGCGCTGCGCGCGCCGATGCATCCCGCGCTCTCCTCACCCCTGCGGGGTTCCTCGAGCGGTGGGCCCTCGGGCTGGCGGCACACCCGGTCCGGGGATGGCGGCGCGGGTGACGGGGTTGGGGGCGGGCGGCGGCTCAGGCGCTGCCGCCGCCGGAGAGAAGGGCCGCGGATATGCCGAGCTTGCCGAGGGCGCGGTCCCATTTGTCGTCATGCATCTCGCCGAAGAGGAGTTCGCGGTCCGGCTCGCAGGCGAGCCAGCCGTTCTCGCGGATCTCGTTCTCGAGCTGGCCCGGCGCCCAGCCCGCATAGCCGAGGGCGACGAAGCGGTCCTCGGGGCCGTTGTCCCGCGCGATGGCGCGCAGGATCTCCACCGTCGCCGTCATCGAGACGCTCTCATCGACCTTCAGGGTGGCTTCGGGGACGTAGTAGTCCGCCGAGTGCAGCACGAAGCCGCGCCCGGTCTCCACCGGGCCGCCGAAGCGGATGGCCTCGTGCTGGATCTTGTCCGGCAGGTCGATGGAGAGCTTGGAGAAGAGATCGCCTAGGGTCAGCTCGTCCGCCGGGCGGTTGAGGATGAGGCCGACCGCGCCGGTCTCGGAATGGGCGCAGAGATAGACGACGCTGCGTTTGAAATTCGGGTCGGGCATATGCGGCATGGCGATGAGGCACTGCCCGCAGAGAAACCCCTCTGCCCCTTCGCCGGTGTCGTCATCGCCGTCGTCGTCCCCGTCGTCGCCCATGCGCATGGCGGATCCTCCCAACGCTGCAGCGTAGCCGTTGCAGCTTCTCACACAATTGCTATCGCGTGGCGGTCACGGAAGCATTATGTACCGGACATGACATTTAGGGATGTGGTCCGGCGCCTTGGTGCGCGTTTGCGCGACCGGCTCGGCTTTGCCGCGGCCGTGGGGGCGCTTGTCGCAGCACCTGTGGTGGCGGAGGCGCAGCAGATCGTCTCCACCGGGCAGTCCTTCCTGAGCGCTCGGCTGCTCCTCGGCGAGGGGCGCGATGGCGGGGTGCACGAGGCGGGGCTGATGCTGGATATTGCGCCCGGCTGGAAGACCTATTGGCGCAATCCGGGCGAGGCGGGGGTGCCGCCGCAGTTCGACTGGTCCGGCTCGGAGAACCTGGCGGAGCTGCGGGTGGACTGGCCGCGGCCGGTGGCGTTTCAGAGCTTCGGGATGACCACGCTCGGCTATGGCGGACGGGTGGTACTGCCGCTCACGGTGGTGGCGGAGGATCCGGCTGAGCCGGTGCGGCTCCGGCTGTCGGCCATGCTCGGGGTCTGCCGCGATATCTGCGTGTTCGAGCAAGCGAATCTCTCGCGCCTCATCGGGCCTGGAGAGAGCGGGCCGGAGGGCTGGCTGATCGAGGCGGCGCAGGCCTCGGTGCCGCCGCGGGCCGAGGATGCGGGCGTGTCGCTGACCGCCTGCCGGATCGCCGGGGCGGGGACGGAGCGTCAGCTTTCGGCGCGGATCTCGCTGCCGGACGGAGCGCAGACCGATCCGATGGTTGTGCTCGAGGGACCGGCGGAAAGCTGGTTCGAGAGCCAGACAGTGTCGCATGACGGCGATGAACTTGTCGTCGAAGCGACGCTGGCGGTATTCGAGGCGGGTGCGTGGATCGACCGCTCGGATATCCGCATGACCGTGCTTGCCGATGCGATGAGCGCCGACATCCAGGGCTGCAGACCGGCTGCGGGCTGAGCCGCGTTCGAGGCTCGATTGGCGCGCGACCGGCCATGGGTGTCCCGGGCTTGACCCGGGACGTCCTCGGGCGGCGGGGCTCAACTTCTCTGGTTTCAAGCGCCGTTGCGGCCGCTCCCAACCACGACATTGTTGATCGGGCAATTAAAACATAAAGTGAACGGCGGGCGCTTTTCTGCAACTGGCGGCATCAAGGTGGCGCTCACGCGGTCTTTAGACTTTGTTGGCCACGATGACGTGGGTGGGAGCGGCCGCAGGGTCGTCGTCTGGCGGTACGATCGAGGGGGGAAGGGCCGCGCCTAGCGCGCGGCGATCATGCCCTTTGCGCCAGCGAGTTCGCGCATGCGCTTCTGCAGCTTCTCGAAGGCGCGGACCTCGATCTGGCGGATGCGCTCGCGGCTGACATTGTAGACTTGGCTGAGCTCCTCCAGCGTCACCGGCTCGTCCTTCAGGCGGCGCTCGGTGAGGATATGCTTCTCGCGCTCATTGAGCGTCTCGAGCGCGTCCATCAGGAGTTCGCGCCGCGCCTCCAACTCCTGCGTCTCGGCATAGACGGCGGCCTGGTCGGCGTCGTCGTCGGCGAGCCAGTCCTGCCACTCCGTCGAGCCCTCGCCATCGCCCTTGAGCGGCGCGTTGAGCGAGCTGTCCCCGCCGCCCGAGAGGCGGCGGTTCATGGAGACCACCTCCTCCTGGGTCACGCCGAGGTCATGGGCGATCTTCTCCACATGCTCGGGACGCATATCGCCTTCCTCGAGCGCCCCGATCTTGCCCTTGGCCTTGCGCAGATTGAAGAAGAGCTTCTTCTGCGCGGCCGTGGTGCCGAGCTTCACCATGGACCAGGAGCGCAGGATGTATTCCTGGATCGAGGCGCGGATCCACCACATCGCATAGGTGGCGAGGCGGAAGCCCTTGTCTGGGTCGAAGCGCTTTACGGCCTGCATCAGGCCCACATTGGCCTCCGAGATCACCTCCGCCGTAGGCAGGCCGTAGCCGCGATAGCCCATGGCGATCTTGGCGGCGAGGCGCAGATGCGAGGTGACGAGGCGATGCGCGGACTCGCGGTCGCCATGGTCCACCCAGGCCTTGGCCAGCATGAACTCCTCATCCGCATCCAGCATGGGGAACTTGCGGATCTCGGAGAGATAGCGGCTGAGGCCCTGTTCGGGTGAGGGGGCGGGCAGGCCGGCGTAGCTGCTGGGTGCGCTGCTCGTTTGGCTGCTGCTCATGCCTCGGGCTCCTTCGTGGCGACGTCTGATCCGTTTACGTATGCGGAAGCATACCGGGTTAACGCCCGATATCGGTATTCCGGCGCAGGAGTTTCAACATTTCGTTAAGATCCGCGGGCGGAGGCGTTGCAAAATCGAGCATAACGCCGGTGATCGGGTGGCGAAAACCGAGCCGTGCGGCGTGCAGAGCCTGGCGCGGGAAGCTTTGCGCGGCCCCGGCAAGCGCGGCGGGGGCCGCATTCGGCAGGCGGCGCCGGCCCTGGCCGTAGACCGGATCGCCGAGGAGCGGGTGGCCGATATGCGCGGCATGGACGCGGATCTGGTGGGTGCGCCCGGTCTCGAGCCAGGCTGTGGCGCGGGAGGCCCAGGGGCTGGCGGCCGGGCCGAAGCGTTCCTCCGCGGCGAGATGGGTGATGGCGTGGCGGCCGCCGGCGCGCACGGCCATGCGCTTTCGGTCTGCCGGGTGGCGCGCGATGGGGGCGTCGATGGTGAGCGCGCCGTCGGCGTGGCGCGAGACGGCGGGCAGGCCCATGAGCCGCGCATCGCCCGGATCGGGCACGCCCCAGAGAATGGCCGTGTAGGCGCGCTCGATGTCATGCGCGGCGAAGAGGGCGGAGAGACCCGCATGGGCGGCCTCGGTCTTGGCGACGACGAGGAGGCCAGAGGTGTCCTTGTCGATGCGATGGACGATGCCGGGGCGGCGTTCGCCCCCGATGCCGGCGAGGCTTTCGCCGCAATGGTGGAGGAGCGCGTTGACGAGGGTGCCGCGCTCGGCCCCCGGGGCGGGGTGGACGACCATGCCTGCGGGCTTGTCCACCACTACGAGATGGGCGTCCTCGTGGAGGACCGAGAGCGGGATCGCTTCGGGTTCGGGCCGCGCGGGCGCCGGCGGGGGCAGGGCGATACGGTAGGTCTCGCCGGGGGCCGCACGGATGCCGCGGGCGGGCAGGGCGGCGCCGTCCGCCCCGGTCACCCGGCCAGCGGCGAGGGCCTCGGCGATGCGCGAGCGGCTGAGGCCGGGTTGGCCGTTCGCCAGCACGGCGAGGGCCTTGTCGAGCCGTTCGCCCGCCAGCGCTTCCGTCGCGGTGAATTCCACGTATGGTGCCGCGGATACGGCGCCGGACGGGGCGGTGTCCGGGTCGTCATCCTCCGCGAGGTCCTCCATGGTCGAGCCTTTCCGCAATCCTGCCCATGGGCCCGCGCCGGGGCCCGCGCCAGTGTCGGGCGGCGTCGGGGACGAGGCGGAGCCGCCCGAGCCCCCGATGGTGCGCCGGTTGCGCCGGCTGGTGACGACGCTGACGGTGGTGCTGATCCTGGGAGTGGTAGCGGTGGCGGCGACGCTTGTCATCCGCCTCTCGGCGCTGACGGCCGGGCCGGTGCGCGCGGGCCCGGATCTGGCGCCGGTGGCGGCGGAGACGCTGGTGCTGCCCGCAGGCGAGCGGATTCTGGCGCTGGGGCGCGCGGACGGGGAGGTGCTGGTGGCGACGGAGGATGCCGAGGGCGGCGCGTGGTTGCGCATCTTCGATGCCGCGAGTGGAGAGAGCCGGTCGGTGACGCGGATCGAGCGGCGCTGAGACTGGCACGCGGACTGGCACACGGACTGGCACAGGGAGTGGGGCAGTCGCCGGCGCACAGTCTGGCGATCTGGACCCCTCCGGGCTCCTCCTTGGCGGTACCGCCGCGCTTTGCGCGCCGATGCGTTTCTGGCTCTCCTCACCCTTCGGGTTCCTCGAGCGGTGGCCCCGGCTTCACCGGCGCGCCCGGGCCTCCGGCGGCGGGGCAAATTGCGGATTTCGGGCATGCACGGAGGATGCACGCGACGTGCACCAAGCATGCTCCGCCCCCATGCCGTTTGGGCAGAGCGCGCCGAAGGGATCAGGCAGGTAGGTCGCGCCAGGCGGGCAGGCCGGCGGCGGGGGCGGCCTCGTAGACACCGCGCGCGATGGCGCGGGCGACGCAATCGGCCGCCATCATCCCGGCGCGCGCGACCGTGGCGATCGGGTCGCGCACCGGCACAGCGCCGGTTGCGAGGACGAAGACCGTGTCGCCGTCGAGCGGGGTGTGGACCGGGCGGATGGCGCGGGCGATGCCGTCCTGCGCCATCATGGCGACGCGCAGGGTCTCGTCGCGCCCGAGGGCGAGATCGGTGGCCACGACGGCGAGCGTGGTGTTGGGGGCGCTGCCCTCGCCATCGGCGCCCGCCGCGAAGCGCTCGAAGTCGTGGTCGAGATCGGCGACGGGCGCGGTCGGCGCGGCGACGGCGCCGAACTCTCCGCCGCGCTCGAAGGGCCAGGCCCAGAAGGCGCGGCTGCCGGGCAGGGTGACGCTGCCGAGCGGGTTGGCGACCGCGATGGCGCCGACCGTGAAGCCCGGCCCCGCGAGCGAGGCGGTGCCGAGACCGCCCTTCAGCCCGCCCGCTTTGGCCCCGAGCCCGGCGCCGGCATTGCCGAGCGCGACGCTCCGCGCGGCGCCGGCGGCCGCCTGACGGCCGAGCTCCCACCAGGGCGGGTGCTCCCAGGCCGGCGCGGGCCCTGTGGCGAGATCGAAGAGGATGGCCGAGGGCACGATCGGCACCCGCACGCTGCCCATCCGGAAGCCGACACCCTGGCCGCGGAGCCAGTCCATCGCGCCGCCGGCCGCGTCGAGCCCGAAGGCGGAGCCGCCGGAGAGCACCACCGCGTGGACCAGCGTGGGGACCGACGAGGGCGCGAGGATCGTGGTGCCGCGCGTGCCCGGCGCACCGCCCGCGACGGAGACGGCGGCGGTTGCGGGCCGATCCGGAACGACCGCGGTGGTGCCGGTGAGGAGGGCGGGCGCCTCCGCATGGCCGACGCGGATGCCGGGCACATCGGTGATGGCGTTGGCGGGACCGGGGATCATGCGCCGTTTCTAGCCCAGAGGGCGGGCGCTGAGAACCGCCGCGGCGGCGGTGCGGCCGGACTTGGGGCGCGGCGCTGGCCGCGGGTCCCGGGCTTGACCCGGGACCTCCTTGAGCCGGGCTGAAGGGCGTTGTGCGATGCGGCGCGGCGCGGGGCGCTCAGGTCCACCACGGGTCGATGGCGGCGATCTCGGCATCGGACCAGCCGAAATGATGCGCGATCTCGTGCACGAGGATATGGGCGACGAGATCGCCCAGCGCGACGTCGCCCCGATCGGCCCATTCGTCGAGGATGGCGCGGCGGAAGAGCCAGACCGTGTCGGGCATGGGCGCGATCTCCTCGACGCTCTTATGGGGCAGCGCCGTGCCCTCGTAGAGCCCGGTGAGCGTGAAGGGGTCGTCCATGCCGAGGGCGGCGAGCGCCTCTTCCGGCGCGAAATCGGCGACGCGGATCACGAGGCTCTCGAGATGCCCGCGGATCGCGGCAGGCAGGCTCGCGCGTGCGGTGGCGGCGAGGGCCTCGATATCGGCGATGGAGGGGGCGATGAGGCCGCCGGGGGCGGACCCGGCCGGATCGCGATCGCCGGTTTGCGACGCTTGGGTGTCGGCTTCGGTCCGCCGCTGCCTCATTTGTGCCCTTTCGGCATCACTGCGCGCGCGGGGCCGTGTGTGCCCGCGAACAGGGTGGTCGGTGCGCCGTCCCGGAAACCGGAGGCGGCTCTGCAACCTAACGGTAACCGGGCATGCAATTCGGGGATAGGACATATGCAGTTTCGGCAATTCTCATTCGGCCGCAGTTACTCCATCTATGTGCTATCGAACCACACAGCCCTGTCGCCGAAAGGACACATCCGATGCTGAACCGCCTGTTTCGCAGCCTGACCAACGCCCGCAGCCTCGCCGAGCTGGAGAGCTTTCACCGTGCCGAGATGCGCGATGCCGGCGTGACCGACCACGCCTTCCGCGCCTTCGTCAACGGCCGCTAGCGATCCCATCGTCAGAACGACAGGGTTCGACGGCTGAAGGGCTCCCCGGGCGGGGAGCCCTTCTTCGTTTCTGCGCCACTCCGGGCTTAGGCGCCGTGGGTCAAGGAGGGCCCGGGACAGCCGGTGGCGGTGGGGCATTGTTCGGGCGCGGCGGGGCTCAAGGAGGTCCCGGGGCGAGCCCGGGACAACCGGTTGCCATGGTGCGCTGCCCGCAGCGGGAGCTAGCGGCGGCCGATGCGGCGGATCTCGCCGTCGAAGGTGGGCAGCGACAGCACGAACGGGTCTGTAGGGTAGCAGAGCGCCTGCTCCTCCAGCATCCCGATCGCGATCTCCTCGCCCATCCGTACGCTGTCGTAATAGTCCGTGTAGAAGTGGACGCCGGCCATGTTGCGGCCGATGGAGATGTTGGCGGCGAGCTTGTTGAGCTCGCCTTCGAGCGTCAGGAACGCATCGCCCTCGGTCGCGACCTGCAGGAGGGTCGCGCCCGTCCCGTCCGGCACATAGGTGACCGGCAGATCGCCCGGCTGGTAGCGATGGAAGATGTCGACCGAGCGCGCGGGCTCGCAGCCCGGATTGGCCGGCAGATCGCGGCGGACGAAGAGCGTGCCGGTGTCGAAGAACGCCTTCAGGATCGTCACGCAGGCGCCCGCGACGGTGGCGTGGCCCGCGCCGTAGGAGGGGTGCATGGGCGAGCCCTCCTGGAACGCCATGGGCAGCAGGCGGGTGCCGGTGGCGGTGTTGATGATCCCGGTCGGCGAGCGCACCGGGCCGGGTGCTGCGTCGAGCCGGTCGCGCATGCCGGTGAAGAGGCCGGCGGTGGCGGGGAAACTGGCCTCGATCTCGTCGGCATACTCGACGCGCGCGGCGAGCGCCTCGGGGCGCAGGCGCAGGTGGTTGTTGAACTTCTGGAAGCGCACGGCCTTCAGCGCGCGGGTCGCGACCTCGGTGACCAGCGTGAGGATGTGCGGGCCGCCATAGAGCGCGAAGCCGCCGGCCTTGCGCGGGAAGTTGGTGCTGTTGCTGTCCGGGTCCTGATTGGCCGGGACGGGGCCGGTGTTGTGGCTGTAGGCGCCGCCGCCGGAGAGCGCATCGAATCCCGGATCGAAGGGGGTGCCCATGGCGAGCAGGATGAGCGCTGCGTTGAGATAGGCCTCGTAGAGCGCGTCGTCATGCACATAGGTGGCGAGATCGCGCGGGGTGAGCATGAAGCGGCGCGGCTGGGCGGCGTCGAAGAGGGTGACGTTGCAGCGCGCATCCGCGCCGTCCTGCACCGCGAGCCAGCTCGGCCGGCTGGTCATGAAATCGGTGTTGAAGCCCTCGATGGTGCTGGCCGGGGAGACGGGCACGCGCTGGTCGATCTGGAGCGCGCCATAGGTGATGCGGCCATCGGCGACCGGGGTGTTCTGGGCGTGCGGCACAACCGCGGCCGGCGCGATCTGGTCCGCGTTGCCGATCAGCAGGAACTGGGAGAGATAGGGCCCGACCTCGACCGCGGGCGAGGAGCCGCGGAACACTGTGCCGCGCGTGACATTGCCGGCCTCGTTGGTGAGGCGCGGACGGCCGGTCTCGCCATCGGGGGCGTAGTCGAGACTGTTCAGGTGGTTGCGCGCGTCGCGCACGAGCCGGCGGCAGGCGCGCTGGTCCGGATCGGTGCTGTCGAAGGCGGGGTTGAAGCGCTGGAAGTCTGCCGGGCCCGCGAGATAGGTGAGCGGGCAGTCGCGCAGGATGGCGAGCCAGTAGACCTCGGCCATCTCGTAGTCGAGCTCGTCCGAGCCCATGGGAGGGGCGGGATCCATGGTGACGGCCTGGGCGTCGGGGCCCTCGAGGTCGTAGACCACGCCGGCGGTCGGCGCCTCCCAGGGACGGCCCGCATCCATCACGCCGCGCACATTGGCGGTGAAGGGTTCGATGAACGCGTTGTCGATGGCGGTGCGGAACAGCTTGAAATCGGCGGCGTTCGCGACGAGCCCGTGCACATCGCTGTGCTTGAGGCCCTTGGTGAAGCTCATGGCATAGTTGGCGGAGGCGAAGCGCTGCTCGTCGCCATTGGCGAGATGAAGCGGGTGGGGACGGTTCTGTGCCAGTTCGGCGGCCTCGACACGGACGGTGTAGGCGGCCTGACGGCGATCCTGGGTCATCATAACCTCGCGAAAAACAACGGGCCGAGAACGCTGGCCCTCACGTAAACAACCTATGGCTGCACGCTGCGGTACCGATGCGGGGGGCACTGTAAGAAACATCACAGACAGTGATGCTTCGTCTCAAATCCAGCGTGAATTCGGATGAGTCGAAGGCGGCGCGGGCCTGCGCCGGTGGCGCGCCCTTTCGTGAAGGCTACGCGCTTACCTGGATGCTAGCATCGTGCCCGGTGCGTCGCCAATCGCGCATCTGCCAGAAAAGGAGACAGGGAATGAGCGACACGGATCTGAAGCCGGCGATCGTGACCGGGCCCGTCGAGGGCGCCGGATCGCAGGCCGGGGGGCTCTCGCGGCGGTCCTTCTTCATGGCGGCCGGCGCGAGCGGGCTCGGCGCGGTGGCGTCCGGTTTGGGGGCGGGCCGGGCCGAGGCGCATTCGACCGACTGGACCCAGCCCGGCAACAACAACCACGTCATCGCGCTGCAGGAAGCCGGGAGCTTCGCCGAGGGGGCGGTGGGGATCGATTTCTACGGCCATTGCGCGATGAAGATCACCTCCCCGGGCGGGGCCACGGTGCTGTTCGACCCCTGGCGCGACGATCCCTCCGGCGCCTGGGGGCTCTGGTTCAAGCAGCCCTTCCCGGAGACGGTGGTGGATATCTCGATGTCCACGCATACCCATTTCGACCATGACGCACTCAGCCGGCCGGTCTCGACCATGGTGCTGGACCGGATGGTGGGCACGTTCGCGTTCGCCGATCTCAAGATCACCGGGTTTGCCGACAAGCATGCCTGCGTGGCGCCCGGCTGGTATCCGTGGACCGATGCGCTGAAGGAGTTCGGCGCGGAGGCCTGCCCGCCGAACAATGTCGGCCATATGGATATGGTCACCTACATGGTCGAGACCGGCGGGATCCGGACGCTGATCTGGGGCGACAACCGGCACAACCCGGCGGACGGGTTCTGGGATTTCGCGGCGGGCGTGGATGTGCTGACGCTGCCGGTGGACGGCTCGGAGCACATCCTGAGCTACGACCAGGCGAATGCGATCGTGGAGCGGCTGAAGCCGAAGGTGGTGATCCCGACGCATTACCTCGGCGAGACGACGACCTACACGCTCTCCACCCTGCAGCCGGCGGATGACTGGGTGAAGGCGCAGAAGAGCTTCAAGATGCTGGACAGCGCCACGCTCTCGCTCGCGGGCGCCGATGTGGCGGGCATGGACCGCGAGTTCCTCTATTTCGGGCACAACGCGCTGACGGCCTGATCGCAGCCGGCGGGGCCGCGGCAGTGCGGCCCCGTCCTGGCGGGCCGGTGTGAGGGGGATCACATCTGGCGGCGGCGCGATGCCGCAGCGTAACGTGGGGGGCCGTGCCCTGCCCGTGTACCGGCTGCGTTTGCCGGCTGCGTTGCGTCATGAAGGAGAGTGCCATGAAGCCCTGGATCGTCGGAGCCGCCCAACCCAACAACATCCGGCTGCGGATCTTCTACGCCTATCCGACGAAGCAGTTCTTCGAAAACGATGCGGGCGCGGTGGCACAGCAGATCATCACGAGCTGCAAGCGTGCGGCCAAGGTGATGGCGCCCTACAAGATCGGCGTGAAGGTGCTGGCGAACGGGGAGGACCGGATCGGGTTCTACCCCGCCTCCGCGAACCTGCTGAGCAGGGGCAAGGACCGGTTCGGCACGACGCGGGTGATCGAGCCGACGGCGCGGGCGATCCGCAAGCGGATCTCGAACGACCACGGGGCCATCACGAAGGAATGCGTGATCCTCTTCGGCGCGCTCGGCGTGAACCTCAACGGGCACACCGTGGAGACCGGGGCGACGCCGAGCGCGAGCGACCCCTACTGGTTCAGTTGCGTGAACATCCAGGGGCATCACCCGACGACGATGATCCACGAGATCGTGCATCTGGCGGGGTTCTTCCACTGGCATGCCCGGCGCGACCATGCGGACCGAAGCACGGTGGACCAGACGCATCTGATGGCGAGCGCGGAGAACAAGCTGGTGAAGAGCTACGATCATCGCGCGACGCTCTTTCCCAAGCAGATGGCGAAATTCCGGGGCGCGTTCTTCTACGAGTGAGGCGCTGTCCAAGCGGGGGCGGGGCTGTCAGGGTGGCCGGCGCGGAGCAGGCGGCCGGGAGACAAGGGGTGGAGCGGACGGAAGCGGGGAGCGCCGGGGCGGCGCCGGCGCGTGCGGGGCCCGAGCGGCGCGAGGCGCTGCGGGGGCATGCGGCGATGCTGCTCTTCGCGCTGGCGATCTCGGTGAGCTTCAGCCTCGGCAAGCGGGCCGCCCCCTTTCTGCCGCCGGAGGCGTTCACGGCGGCGCGCTACACGCTGGCGGCGGTGGTGCTGGGGGCGCTCGCCTGGCCGCTGGCGCGGCGGGTGCATTTCGCGGCGCCCTGGCGGTATCTCGTGATCGGGGGGCTCTTCGCGGCCTATTTCGTCCTGATGTTCGAGGCGCTGCGGCTGAC
>JBCBWF010000510.1:0-3395 GCA_039817245.1 Pseudomonadota bacterium
AGGATCGCGGGCGGTTCTACGGCAAGGCGCAGAACCTGAACCGCGCGCTGTCTGCGGCCTATGACGCGGCGCTGGAGGAGCTTGACCTGCTGCTGTTGCCGACGTCGCCCATGGCCGCGACGCGGCTGCCGCCCGCGGATGCGCCGCGCGAGGAGGTGGTGGCGCGGGCCTTCGAGATGATCGCCAACACCTCGCCCACCTGCGCGACCGGCCACCCGGCGCTCTCTCTGCCCGCAGGGCGCACCGCGGATGGCCGGCCGATCGGCGCGATGCTGGTGGGCCCGCGGCTCGGCGAGCGCGTGATCTACCGCGCCGCGGCCGCCCTGGAGCGCCTTCTCGCGCCTCTCAACCGCCGCTGACAGCGCAGGCTTCGCGGGCGCTCCACACCGCGAGAGCGCACCGCATCGACCGGGCGCGCAGGCGTGGCCGACTGGACTTCGCTGCGGCGCGGCGCATCTGCAAACCGGCAAGCCGATGATTTCAGTGCCAGCCGGGGATGGGAATGGCCGCCGACATAGACGCCACCGATCCGCGACTAGGCCGCTTCGACCAGTCCTTCCTGATCCAGATGATCCGGGACTTCTTCCTGATCCTGGTGGCCGTGACCATCCTGGAATTCGGGATCAAGGTGGGGCTCGTGGCCTACAACTTCGCGGTCAATGGCGAGCACGAGGCGGCGGAGCGCGCGGCGGAGATCGCGGACAATGTGCGCTCGATCATGCTGAACGAGGGCGGGCCGGTGGCCGCGCGCACGCTCTATCCCATTCTCGAGCGGAACATGGACGATCTCGGCTATGCCATCGCCATCGAACCCGCCGAGATCACGGTGCGCGCCATCGAGGAGGGCTTCGGCTTCACGCCCCGCGGTGTCCCGGCGCCGGACTGGGCGGAGGGTGCGTTCAAGGTCGCGACGGTGGAGATCGAGGCGGAGGAGTTCTGCCAGGCCTGCCACACCACCGCCGCGGTGGGCGATGTGATCGGCACGGTGACGGTGCGCAACTACCTCTCGCGCGACCTGATGCTCTGGTGGGAGGGTGTGAAGCTGACGGCGGGGCTCGCGGTCGGCAAGATCATGCTGCATTCGGTGCTGCTGTTCCTGCTGCTCAGGAGCCGGATGGAGCCGCTTCTGCGCCTGCGCGCGGTGGTAAGCGGGCTGGCGCGGGCCTATGGCGGGCTGGAGCAGCGCGCCGAGGTGCGCTCGAGCGACGAGTTCGGGGTGCTGGCGCGCGACCTCAACCTCTTTCTCGACCGGGTGGGACGGCTGGTGGGCGAACTCGACGAGGTGCTGAGCCGGGTGGTCGCGGTCAACAACGACATCGTCGCGATCCAGACACGGCTTCGCGGGCAGGTGGACAGCTTCGTCTCTGGCACCCGCGCGGTGGAGCGGCGCGCGATGCTGAACGCCAAGCGCGAGCCGCTGCTCTCAGAGGCCTGGTTCGCCGCGATCCGCCGCTCGGTGGCCGATCTCGACGGTATGCTGGCCGCGGCGCGGGAGAATGCGCCCGAGGCGGCCGAAGCCGCGAAGCTGGTCGCGACGCTGGCCACCGTGGTCGAGCACGCGGAGGCGCAGATCCGGTCGAACGAGGCGCTCTTCGAGGATCTCGCGGCACTTGGTAGCGAGTCCGAACAGTTCCAGGCGGCGATGGCGGAGATGACGCGGCTCGAGGAGCGCCTGCAGGGGATCGTCGAGACTGGCTCGGCCCTGGTCCGCCGCCTCCGCCCGGGCCAGAACGCCGCTGCGGAATGACCTGCGGATCGCCGCGTTCGCGCCAGCGATCTCGCTCCTGATCCACTTGCTTGCGCCCGCTCCCTCCCACGTCAGTTTGGGCACACAGATGAGAACATTGAGTGAATATCCCACCAGTGAACCGTGTGCAGCGAAGCGTTTGTTCACCCAATGTTCAGTCGACATTCCTAACCTGACGTGGGTGGGCGCGGCCGCGTCCCCGGCTTTCGTGCGACCATAAGCGCGACTCGGCAACCGGTACGGGCCGCCGTGCCGGGCGAGCGGCGAGAGCGCAGCCGGAGTCGGGCAGCGGTCGTGCGCGTCTATTCCGCGGCGACCCTTGCTGGGTTGTTCGGGTGCGTGGTCCAGTCGGCATGATCGTCGGAGACCCGGCGGCCGGTGCGCGCATCGACCGCGCCTGCTGGCAGGCGCTCCATCGTGATGCAGTGCTCAACCGGGCAGACATTGACGCAGAGATTGCAGGCCACGCATTCCGCGTCGATCACCTCGAAGACCCGCGCCGCAGACATCGAGATCGCCTGGTGCGAGGTATCCTCGCAGGCCGCATAACACCGCCCGCATTTGATGCAGAGGTCCTGGTCGATCCGCGCCTTGGTGACGTAGTTGAGGTTGAGGTTCTGCCATTCCACGAAATTGGGCACCGCGCGGCCCCGGAAGGCGGCGAGATCCGCATGCCCCTTCTCGTCCATCCAGGCCGCGAGCCCCGCGGTCATCTCCTGCACGATGCGAAATCCATAGGTCATCGCCGCCGTGCAGACCTGCACATTGCCCGCGCCGAGGGTCATGAACTCCGCCGCATCGCGCCAGGTGGTCACGCCGCCTATGCCGGAGATCGGCAGCCCGCCCATCTCCGGGTCGCGCGCGAGCTGGCCGACCATGTTGAGCGCGATCGGCTTCACCGCCGGGCCGCAATAGCCGCCATGGCTGCCCTTGCCGTCGATCGCGGGCTCCGGCGTGAAGTTGTCGAGATCGACCGAGGTGATCGAGGTCACCGTATTGATCAGCGAGACCGCATCCGCACCGCCCGCCTTCGCCGCACGCGCCGGGTAGCGGATATCGGTGATGTTGGGCGTGAGCTTCACGATCACCGGCATGCGCGTGTGCGCCTTGCACCAGCGCGTGACCATCTCGATATAGTCCGGGACTTGGCCGACGGCCGAGCCCATGCCGCGCTCGCTCATCCCGTGCGGGCAGCCGAAATTGAGCTCCACACCGTCCGCGCCCGTGTCCTCGACCGCGCGGAGGATCTCCACCCAGCAGGGCTCCTCGCAGGGGACCATGAGCGAGACGACCATGGCGCGGTCCGGCCAGTCGCGCTTCACCTCCTTGATCTCGCGGAGATTGACCTCGAGCGGCCGGTCGGTGATGAGCTCGATATTGTTGATGCCGAGCACCCGGCGGTCCGCGCCGTAGACCACCCCGTAGCGCGGCCCGTTGACGTTCACGATATGCGGATCGAGGCCCAGCGTCTTCCAGACCACGCCGCCCCAGCCCGCCTCGAAGGCGCGCACCACGTTGTAGGCCTTGTCCGTCGGCGGCGCGGAGGCGAGCCAGAACGGGTTCGGGCTCTTGATGCCCACGAAGTCGCTGCGCAGATCGGCCATGGGAACGCTCCCTCTCTCTCGTTGATCGGCGTGGAGGGCGTGCC
>JBCBWF010000559.1:0-2731 GCA_039817245.1 Pseudomonadota bacterium
AGCGCCTCGAGCCGTGCCTCATCGGGACGGAGGCGTGCTCGGGCACGCATCACTGGGCGCGGGAGCTCGGCGGGCTCGGCCACGAGGTGCGGCTGATGCCTCCAGCGTACGTGAAGGCCTATGTGAAGCGGAGCAAGACCGATGCCGCCGATGCCGAGGCCATCTGCGAGGGTCTGAAGCCGCTCGCGCAGCGATCCGGTGGATCGATGGAAGGCGCAAGACCACTCGGCCGACCATGCGCTTCGTGCCGGTGAAGTCGGATGAACAACAGGCGGCGCTTCTCGATCACAAGGCGCGGGACTTCCTTGTCCGGCAGCGGACCCAAACAGTGAATGCGATCCGCGCCCATCTGGGCGAGTTCGGGATCGTAGTGGCGAAGGGCATCCACAACGTTGACCGGCTGCTCAAGGCGGCGCCGGACATACCCGAGGCCGCCCGCCCAGCGCCTGATCTGCTCACGGGCCAACTTGCCGGCCTGGAGGAGAGGATCGAGGCGGCGACCGCACGCATCACCGCGGCGCAGAAGGCCGACCCGCTTGCCCGGCGGCTCGCCACCATCCCCGGCCTGGGCCCGATCGCGTCGAGCGCCTTCGCGGCGACCACGCCTGACGTGGCGGCCTTACGCTCTGCCCGGGACTACGCGGCCTGGCTCGGCCTCACGCCGCGCGCGCATTCCTCGGGCGGCAAGGAACGGCTGGGACGGATCTCCAAGGCAGGGAACAGGTATCTGCGGCGGCTGCTCTATCTCGGGGCGATGGCGCGTATCGCGGCACGCCGCGGCCGCCCGCCGGTGCCGGCAGCTTCAACGCCCGACTGGCTGCATCGCATGCTCGCGAGGAAGCCGGTCAAAGTGGTGGCCGTCGCGCTCGCGGCTCGCATGGCCCGCACGGTCTGGGCGCTCATCCGCAGCGGTGACAGCTGCCGGCACATCACTGCCTGACGGCATCAGATCGCCGCCGGGCACGCCCGGCGGCTCCAAGACGGTGAGCCGCTATGTGAAGTGATGGCACAAAGGCGGTGAGAAGGGCGAAGGGACACCCTGTTCGGACCGGAGCGGCTTTGACCGCGCGCCATTGATCGGGACCCGACGCCACCGGCGGACTTTATCAGGGCGCGCGGCAGATCACGCCGCGCATGAGACGCCGTATACGTGGCCGCGACCGACCGAACGCCAAACCCGGACAAAGCTCTTGCCAAGGGGCCATCCATACGCGGTCCGAGGACCATGCCGGACGGAAGCCGATTTCTGCATCGAGGCTCTGGAGGAGGCCATGGCACGCCATGGCAAGCCAGAGATCTTCAATACGGACAGTCAGAGAATGCCCGCCAGTTTCCGGGCGGTGTGACCCTGACACTGATCGACCGTCTGGTAGGCTGGTGCCGAAGGTCGCCCTGTTGCGGTCTGACCCGCACTCTGATCGACAGCCGTGTCTTTCCCTGGACCTGTCGGCCGCCCGGGAACGCCCTGCGGTGAGGCCTCGCCTCGCCGATGCATGTGACCCGAGAAGGGCCTGACCGTTCCGGTCTCGTGACTGTCCTGTCCTCGCATCCGGTCGCGGCGAGCATGTGAAGCGCAGCTGCCGCGAGGGATCGAGAATGGACCAGACCGACACAGAAGAGCGAGGCGTCGCAGGCGGCGTGGATACGTACAAGGACCTGCACGTTGCTGCAGTCATCGACACGTATGGCAGGCTCCTGGCGAGCAGCGGCTTCCCGACGACGCGGAAAGGTTACCGCTTGGTGCTCGAATGGATGTGCTCCTTCGGCTTCGTCGAGCGGGTCGGCGTTGAAGCGACGGGCACCTATGGTACCGGACTTCTGCGGTACTTGAGCGGCGCGGGCGTCAGCGTGCTCGAGGTCACGGCGCCCGACCGTCGGTCCCGCCGGATGCGCGGCAAGAACGATCGGCTCGACGCCGAGGCCGCGGCGCAGGCGGCCCTGGCCGGCCAGCGCTCCGTGACGCCAAAGACGCGGGACGGCATGATCGAGGCGCTGCGCGTTCTCAGAGCCTGCCGAAAGGGTGCAGTTCAGGCCCGGCGCGTCGCGCTGCAGATGATCGCAAATACCATCGTCTCGGCCCCCGCCCTCGACCCTGGCCGTGTCCGCGACACCGTCCGGAGCATGACCCGCATGCAGCTGATCCGCACCCTCGCGGGGTGGCGTCCGGACATCAGCGGTTATCGTGAGCTGGAGACTGCCTACCGCATCGCCCTGAAGCCGCTCGCGCGGCGGTATCTCGAGCTCAATGACGAGATCGCCGACCTCGACGCGATGATCCGGTCCATCGTCGACGACCGCGCGCCCGACCTCGTGGCACGGCACTCCATCGGCTACGGCTCGGCGGCTCAGCTGCTCATCACGGCCGGGGACAATCCCGAAAGGCTCAAGTCCGAGGCGAGCTTCGCCGCGCTCTGCGGCGGCAGCCCCGTGCCGGCGTCCTCGGACAAGACCGACCGTCATCGCCTCAACCGCGACGGTGACCGGGCCGCAAACAGCGCGCTGCACATCGTCGCGATCGGCCGTCTGCGATGCGACGCGCGGCCGAAGGCGTACGTGGCGCGGCGCATCGCAGACGGCCGATCGAAGCTCGAGGCGATCCGCTGCCTAAGGCGCTACATCGCCCGAGAGGTCTTCGCCCTCATCCGGAACCGCTATCGAGAGATCAACCAGGCCCAGATCGCCCCTTGATAAACAGAAGGGCGTCCAGGGCAACCAGTTCACCAGCCCCAGG
>JBCBWF010000239.1:0-7984 GCA_039817245.1 Pseudomonadota bacterium
AGCCGCGCTGTCAGCGCCGCGGCATTGATCAGGTCGAACCGCAGAGAGATCACCTTGCTTTCGAGCGGGGCTTTGGGGGCTTCGACATTCTGGGTTACGCCACGCTGAACGACGACGCCAAAACGCAACAGCTGGTTGAGCATCGGCTTCGCGGCCTCGGGCGTCAGCCCGGTCTGACGCAGGGCGCGGGCCAGATCACCCTCGCCATGGCGCCCGTCGCCGACCGTGCGCTGCCAGAAGGCGATCTGCTCCGCGTCCTCGGCAGCGCGCGCCGCCGCCATTGCCTCGATCACGGGGCGCGTGACCTTGCCCTCGCGGAAGTCGTCGCCCGTGTTCTTGCCGAGCGCATCCGAGGAGCCGCCGTAGTCCAGCCAGTCATCGGCGAGCTGGAAGGCCATGCCGAGCGCGTCGCCATAGTCGCGCAGGGCCGCGGCCTCCGCATCCGGCGCGCCGGCGATCACCCCGCCCGCCTCCGCCGCCGCCGCGAAGAGCGCTGCGGTCTTGCCGCGGATCACCTGCTCGTAGCGCGCATTGTCCGTGGCAAGATCATGCGCGGTGGTGAGCTGCAGCACTTCGCCTTCCGCGATCACCGCGGAGGCCTCCGAGAGGATGTCGAGCACGCGCAGCGAGCCCGTCTCCACCATCAGCCGGAAGGCGCGCGCGAAGAGGTAGTCCCCGACGAGGACGCTGGACTTGTTGTCCCACAGAATGTTGGCCGTCGCCCTGCCGCGCCGCTTGGCGCTCTCATCCACCACATCGTCGTGCAGAAGCGTCGCGGTGTGGATGAACTCCACCGTGGCGGCCAGCTTGATGTGATCCTGCCCGCGATAGTCGCAGAGCCCCGCGGCCGCGAGCGTCAGGATCGGGCGCAGCCGCTTGCCGCCGGCCTCGATCAGATGCGCCGAGATTTCCGGGATGCGCGGCGCATGGCGCGAACTCATGCGCTCGCGGATCAGCGCACTCACGGCGCGGAGGTCTTCGGAGACGAGTGTCGTCAGCCGCTCGAAAGGCCCGGGCTCGGCGACGGTGGCAGGCGTGGCGGACATACGAAACCCTGTGCTGTGGCGCGGCAGCGGACAAGACGCTCAAGTGGCTCGACGCATCCGCAGCGATGCTCTACCTCTCGGTCGCCATGGAGGAGCTGCTCCGAACGACCGACCCGACCCTTGTACCGTTCGCCCAGGCATTGCTGCTCGGCGAGGGCATAGACTGCGTGGTGTTCGATAGCAATATAAGCCTGATCGAAGGGGGAATCGGTGCGTTCCCGCGCCGCATCATGGTGGCGCGCGCCGATCTTTTCCGCGCACGTGTCGTAATGCGGGACAACGGGATCGAGCCCTACGAGCCGGAGCCGTGGATCTGAGCCTCGGCGCGTCCGTGCCGGGGGCGGAGGCGCTCGGTGCGCTGCGCGAGGACCGGCTGCTCGGCGGGCGCGTGCGGTTGCTCCAGCCTCTCTCCGGCTACCGTGCAGCGACCGATCCGGTCTTGCTCGCCGCCGCCGTGCCTGCCCGGGACGGCGAAAGCGTGCTGGAACTCGGCATCGGGGCCGGGGCCGCGGCGCTCTGCCTTGCCGCCCGTGTGCCCGGCCTCGCGCTGGCAGGGCTGGAGCTGCAGCCGCCCTATGCGTCGCTGGCCCGGGCGAATGCGGCGGCCAACGGCGTTTCGCTGGCGCTCTGGGAGGGCGATGTGGCGGCGCCGCCTGCCGCGCTGCGGGCGCGGCGCTTCGATCACGTGATCCTGAACCCGCCCTATCACGCGCATGGGCCTGCCTCGCCGAAGCCCGGGCGCGATCTGGCGCATCGCGAGGCGGCGTCGCTGGGCGTCTGGCTCGCGGCGGCGATTGCGCGAACGCGGCCGCGCGGGCGCGTGACGCTGATCCACCGCGCCGAGCGGCTGCCGGAGATCCTGACGGCGCTCTCCGGCCCGGCGGGCGACATCGCGGTGCTGCCGCTGGCCGCGCGTGCGGGGCGGCCGGCCAAACGCGTGATTGTGAGTGCTCGCACCCAGGTCGCCACGCCCTTCCGCCTCCTCGCCCCCCTTGTCCTGCATGAGGGCCCGGCCCACAGTGGCGACGGCGACGATTTCACCGATGCGGCGCGGGCCATCCTTCGCGACGCCGCCCCCATCGCGCTCGAGGAGCCCCGACAGTGACCGAGATCAGCCCGACCGAGGCAGCCGACCTGCCGGTTCTGCCCAATGCCATCGCAGCGATGGCAGGGCCGCTTGCCGAATGGCGCCACGACCTGCACCGCCATCCCGAACTCGGCTACGAGGAGCACCGCACGGCGGCCTTCGTCGCCGAGCGCCTGCGCGCGTTCGGGTGCGACCGGGTGGAGACCGGGATCGGCCGAACCGGCGTGGTCGGCGTGCTGCACGGGCAGGGCGGCGCCGGCGGGCCGGCCATCATGATCCGCGCGGATATGGACGCGCTGCCGATCGACGAGGAGACGGGTGCGCCCTACGCCTCGACCGTTCCCGGCAAGATGCATGCCTGCGGGCATGACGGGCACACGACCATGCTGCTCGGCGCCGCGCAGAGACTGGCGGAGACCCGCGGCTTTCGCGGCACGGTCTATTTCTGCTTCCAGCCTTCCGAGGAGGGCGGGGCCGGCGCGAAGGCGATGATGGATGACGGGCTCTTCGAGCGCTTTCCCGTCTCTCGCATCTTCGGCGCGCATAACTGGCCGGGGCTGCCCGTGGGCCGCGTGGTGCTGAAGGACGGGCCTGTCTTCGCCGCGGCAGACGAGTTCGAGATCACGCTCGCCGCCACAGGTGGGCATGCGGCCGAGCCGCACCGGACCCGCGATCCCATTCTCGCCGGTGCCGCGCTGGTGCAGGCGCTGCAAAGCGTCGTCTCGCGCGCCGTGGATCCGCTGCACGCCGCGGTGGTATCGGTCACCCAGTTCCACGCTGGCAGCACCCACAATGTGATCCCCGGCGAGGCCCGTCTCGTCGGCACCACGCGCAGCCTCGACGATGCTGCCCAGGATGTGATCGTGGCCGAGATGGCCCGCCTCACGGCCGAGATCGCCGCGGCCTACGGGATGGACGGGGCCATCCGGCGCGGCCCGAAGCCCTATCCGGTGCTGGTGAACGACCGCGCCGCCACGGATTTCGCGGAGGCCGCGGTGGCGCGCGTCGTCGGCGCGGAGCGGGTCACCCGCGGCCATCCGCCGACCATGTGCGGCGAGGATTTCGCCTATTTCGCCCAGCAGATACCGGCCTGCTTCCTGCTTCTCGGCAATGGCCCGAGTGCGCCGCTCCACACGCCCGGCTACGACTTCGACGACCGCTCCCTCACCCTCGGCACCGCCCTCTGGGCCGGGCTCGTCGAGCAGGCGTTGCCGCTGCAACCTGGTGGCGATTGAGTCTTCCCCAACATCCTGTGGAAGATGCGAGGAAACGGGGGATAAGCCACTTTACGTGAACCCATTTAAACAAATTGGTGACAGTTGCTCCCGAGGCTGGTGTTATTTGAGTGTCAGCTGTGCAACAAGGAGGACGGCAATGAGTCTCGACGCACATGTCCATGAGCTCCGCAAGAAGCATGAAGCTTTGGCTCGGGAGATCGAGCACAAGCAGCGCCGACCAGCTTCCGACGACCTGGAGATCACGGAGATGAAGCGCAAGAAGCTCCTCCTGAAGGATGAGATCGCCCGGCTCAGCCACGCCTGAGCCCTGCTGGAGCGACAGGAAAAGGGGCCGCCGCCGCGGCCCCTTTTTTCGTGGGCTCACAGGTCATGTTCACGAAGGGGTGTTCACAAGGCCGTGCGCAACCTGCGGGATGATCCGGCGTTGGTTCGGGGCTATGGTCCGCCCGCAACGCAACCCATCCGGAGCCTGCCATGAACGCCGTCGTCCCCCGCCTGTCCGCCCTTCTCGCTGCTGCCGTCATCGCCGTTGCCGCGCCGGCGCCGGCTGAGGAGAGCGCCCTTGTGCGCGTCGAGAGCCCCCACAGCGTCGCTGTCACCCTGGACCGGCTGGCTGCCGCGATCGAGAAAGCCGGCGCGCGCGTCTTCGCCCGGGTCGACCATGCCGCGGGCGCCGCGAAGGTCGATATGACGATACCGGACAATCAGGTGCTGATCTTCGGAAATCCGAAGCTGGGCACGCCGGTGATGGTTGCGGGCCCTTCGGCGGGTCTCGATCTGCCCCTGAAGGTCGTCGCCTTCGACGAGGACGGGCAGACCGTCATGATGTACCGCGCGCCGACGGCGATGGCGGCGGAGCATGGGGTGCCCGCGGACCATCCCAGCATCGTCAAGATGACGGGCGCGCTCGGAAAGCTGACCGCCGCGGCGGCGAAGCCCTGACGGCTCCGGGTCGCGCGGCTCGGGCCGCTCAGGCGGCGCGCGCCCGTGCGACCCCTTGCTCGAGCACCTCGGCCGACCAGCGCGTGAAGGCCTCCGCATCCACCGGCGGTCCGTAGCTCTCGAGCGCGGCCTTGGCCCGGTCATCGGGCACGATCCCGTCCGCCGCGAGGTGCGAGACCAGATCGGCCGCCATAGCCTGCGTGTATTCGGGATGAGCCTGCAGGCTCAGCGCATAGGGCGCCTCCGTGTCCCCGTAAGCCACCATCGCATGGGGGCAGAACGCGCTCGAGGCGAGGGTCCTGGCGTCCTCCGGCAGCGCCACAACCTGGTCCTGATGGTTGGCGTAGAAGGCCAGGCTTTCACCCGCATCGGCCATCCAGCGGGGCCGGTCATGGACGTCGTAGCTGTGCCGGCCGACCCCCCAGCCCTTCTCCGACTTCACCACGCGCCCGCCGAAGGCCTCCGCGAGCATCTGGTGGCCGAAGCAGATGCCGAGGATCGGCCGACCTGCCGATCGCGCCTCGCGCAGGAACGCCGCAAGACCCGCAATCCAGGGCTCGGGGTCGTAGACGCCGAACTTGGAGCCGGTGACGAGCCAGGCGTCGCACTCCTCGGCACTCGCCGGAAAGACGCCGTCCATCACCGGGTATGCGCGCAGGCTGAGCTGGGGCGCGACGGGGGCGAACATGCGGGTGAACATCGCGGGGTAGTAGCCATGGGTCGGAAGGAGCGCCGTCCGCGTCTCACCCGTCTGTAGGATCCCGATCTGCATGCGCCTCTCCCTTCCGCGTCGCCACTCCTATCCAGATAGGGAGAGGAGCGTTGATGCAAGCCTACGCGCCTGTGAAGGCGGTGCGAGCGCGTCAGCGCGGAAGGCGGTGGATCTCCAGCGGGGCGCGGAGGGAGGCAAGGCTGCTGGTCTCCTCGCGCAGCCAGTCGAGCAGCGTGGAGATGCGCGGCGTGCGCTCCGCCCCCGGCTTGCAGACGAAGCGGTATCGGCCGATGCCGTCGAGGCCGAGCGGCACCACGATGGCGAGCCGGCCTGCCGCGATGTCCCGCTCGGCGAGCGAGCCGCGTGCGAGGGCGACGCCTCCGCCTTCCACCGCGCCGTCGATGGCATGATCGGCGTTTGAGAAGCGCGGCCCGCGGAGCGCGGCCGCAGGCTCGCCGAGCCCGGCCGTGGCGAACCAGGCCGGCCATCCGACCTGGCGCGACAGATGCGCGACGTTGTCGTCATACAAGAGCGCGATGCTGTCGTCATGGAGCAGCGTTGCCTCGAGCAGCGCCTCCGGCGTCGTGTAGAGCGCGGCCACTTCCGGGGAGGCGACCGGCAGCATGAACTCCTCGATCAGCACCTCGGAATACTGCTCCGCGGGCTCGGACTCCCCGAAGCGGATGGCCACATCGATCCGGTCGCGGTCGAAATCGAGCACCTTCAGCGAGGCGACGAACCGGAGTTCCATCTCGGGATGCGCGGCGGCGAAGCGGAAGAAGCGCGGCGCGAGCCATTTCGCCGTGAAGCCGGGTCCTGCGGTGATGGTGAGCGCGCTGTCATCGCGCATCGCCTCCACCGCGCGCACGCCCTCGGTCAGCGCCGCGAAGCCCTCGGCCACGCGGGGCATCAGCGCGCGGCCCTCATCGGTGAGGGCGACGGCGCGGTTCAGCCGGTGAAAGAGCGACACCTGCAGGTGTTCCTCGAGGCTCTTGATCTGATAGCTGAGCGCCGCGGGCGTTACATGCAGCTCCTCCGCCGCCTTCGCAAAGGACATGTGTCGGCTCGCCGCCTCGAAGGCCCGCAGCGCCGTCAAGGGAGGCAGGCGATTATGCATACACAAATTCTCCTTAACTGAGGGCTGGGGATAACTCGTTTGTCAGAGGCCAAGCTATTGCACATCTTCAGCTCCAGCAAGGCAGCCTGCCTTGTCGGTGAAAGGAGATTGACATGAACATCTCGTACCCGACCCAAGCCGAAATGGCCCGTTACCAGCGCCGTGCGCGCGAACTGCGCGCGAAGGAGGCGCTGGGTCTCGTCCTCGCGACCGGCCGCGGCATCCGCACCCTCTTCTCTACGCCCGAGAAGCGTCGCCGCGACGTGGTGCGCGTCGTCTGAGCGCCGCCTGCGCAGAAAAGGAAAGGGCCGGCGCGGGGCCGGCCCTTTCCCGAACGCCCCCGCCCAGTGGCTCAGACGAAGAACTGCCCGCCATTGGCGCTGATGGTGGAGCCGGTGATGAAGCCGGCCTCGTCCGAAGCGAGGAAGGTCACGCAGCGCGCGATCTCCTCGGGCTCGCCGAGCCGGCCGACCGGAATGAGCGGAATGATCTTCTCGTTCAGCACCTTCTCGTCGATGGCGCGCACCATCTCCGTGCCGATATAGCCGGGGCAGATCGCGTTGACGGTGATGCCGGCGCGCGCACCCTCCTGGGCCAGCGCCTTGGTGATGCCGAGATCGCCGGCCTTGGAGGCGGAGTAGTTCGCCTGGCCCGCCTGGCCCTTCTGCCCGTTGATCGAGCTGATATTGATCACCCGGCCGAACTTGCGCTCCCGCATGCCGGGCCAGCAGGGGTGGGTCATGTTGAAGACACCGTTCAGGTTGGTGTCGATCACCTCGCGCCACTGCTCGGGCGTCATGCGGTGGAACATCGCGTCGCGGGTGATGCCGGCATTGTTGACCAGGATGTCCACGGGGCCGTGCTCGGCTTCGATCTTGGCGATGCCCTCCTTGCAGGCGTCGTAGTCCGCGACCGACCACTTGTAGGTGGGGATGCCGGTTTCGGCGGTGAACTTCGCCGCGGCCTCCTCGTTGCCGGCGAAATTGGCGGCCACGGTGTAGCCGGCCTCCTTCAGCGATTTCGAGATTGCCGCGCCGATACCGCGGCTGCCTCCGGTGACGATAGCAACCCGAGCCATTCCTAGTCTCCTCGTTCATTATGGTTGGCGTGGCAGGGTGCAGCGGTTGCCTGCCCTGCCGGACTGTCGTGGGACGGGCCGTGGCCCGCCCCGGTTCTAGGCCGGTCCGCTGCTCAGGGGCGCTCGACGCAGAGGGCGACGCCCATGCCGCCGCCGATGCAGAGCGTGGCGAGACCCTTCTTCGCGTCGCGCCGCTTCATCTCGAAGAGCAGCGTGTTGAGCACCCGGCAGCCGGACGCACCGATCGGGTGGCCGATGGCGATGGCGCCGCCGTTCACATTCACGATCTCCGGGTTCCAGCCCATATCCTTGTTCACGGCGCAGGCCTGGGCGGCGAAGGCCTCGTTGGCCTCCACGAGATCGAGATCGTCGACCTTCCAGCCGGCCTTCTGCAGCGCCTTGCGCGAAGCGGGGATCGGGCCGGTGCCCATGATCTTCGGGTCCACGCCGGCGGTGGCGTAGCTGACGATGCGCGCGAGCGGCTCGATGCCCCGGCGCTCGGCCTCCTCCGCGGTCATCAGCAGCGTAACGGCTGCACCGTCGTTGATGCCGGACGCGTTGGCCGCGGTCACGGTGCCTTCCTTCTCGAAGGCGGGGCGGAGCTTCTGCATGCCCTCCAGGGTCGCGCCGTGGCGGATGTACTCGTCATGCTCGGTGACGACGTCGCCCTTGCGGTTCTTCACGGTGACCGGGGCGATCTCGTCGGCGAACTTGCCGGCCTTCTGCGCGGCCTCGGCCTTGTTCTGGCTCGCGAGCGCGAATTC
>JBCBWF010000220.1:0-8335 GCA_039817245.1 Pseudomonadota bacterium
GGCCGGGCTATGCGGGCGAGGGGCGCGGCCTGCAGGGCGCCGTGGAGATGTGCAACAACAACAGCGCCAGGCGCAGCGTGTTCGCCCGCCCGCGCACCAGGTCGCGCTCATTGCCCGTCACCCGGAAGGACGGACACATCACGCCTGCATCCAGCTTCCGGCAGGCGCCGTTGTTGTTGCACATCTCCACGGCGCCCTGCAGGCCGCGCCCCTCGCCCGCATAGCCCGGCCAGTCGAATACCGTCTCGCGCGGGGCTACCGCGTAATCCGCCGCATAGCGCAGCAGGCGCCGGTCATCCATCCGCGGCGGATCGACGATCTTGCCCGGGTTGAGCGTGGCCGTCGGGTCCATCCGGTCCTTCACCTCTTCGAAGGCCCGCGCGATCCGCCCGCCGAACATCGCCTCGTGAAACTCGGAGCGGACGATCCCGTCCCCATGCTCCCCGCTATGCGCGCCCCTGTACTCGCGCACCAGCGCGAAGGCCTCCTCCGCGATCGCCCGGAGCGCGCGCACCCCGGTGTCCTGCTTCAGGTTCAGCACCGGGCGCACATGCAGCGTGCCCACGCTCGCATGCGCATACCAGGTCCCGTCCGTCCCGTGCTTGCGGAAGATCGCGGTGAGCCGCTCGGTGTAATCCGCCAGATCCGGCAGCCGCACGCAGCAATCCTCCACCACGCTCACCGGCTTTCCCTCCGAGCGCATGGACATCATGATGTTGAGGCCCTGCCGGCGGACCTCCCCGATGCGCGCCTGCAGGCCCGGATCGACCGCCTCCACGACCCCGCCCTCCGCCTTGCCGGGATCGTCGAAGGCGTAGCCGAGCTCGCCCATCAGCTCGCCCAACCCCTTCAACCGGCGCAGGTTTTCGGCCATCTCCGGCTCGGCGAATTCCACCAGCAGCAGCGCCGCCGGTGCGCCGCGCACGAACTCCTCCACCACCGGGCGGAAGAGTGGAATGTCCCGCGCCAGCGCGATCATTGTGCTGTCGATCAGCTCCACCCCCACCGGGTCGAGCCGCACCAGATGCTGCGTCGCCTCCATCGCCGCGCGGAAGCTCGGGAAATGGCACACCCCCAGCGCCTTCTGCCCCATGAGCGGCGAGAGCTTCAGCGTGATCCGCTCCGAGATCGCGAGCGTCCCCTCCGAGCCGACCAGCAGATGCGCGAGATTGAGCGGCACGCCCGGCAGCAGCGCATCGATGTTGTAGCCGCCCACCCGCCGGTCCACATCCGGAAAGCGCGCGCGGATCTCCTCCGCCTCCCGCGCCCCCAGCGCCATCAGATCCGCCAGCAGCGCCGGATCCGGCCCCCCGGCCCGGTTCGCACCCGGCACCACCTCCCCGAAATGCGCCCGGCTCCCGTCCGCCATCAGCGCATCGATTGCCAGCACATTGTCCCGTGAGGTGCCGAACCGGCGCGAGCGCGCCCCGCAGGAATTGTTCGCCGTCATCCCCCCGATGGTCGCGCGCGAGGCGGTGGACACATCCACCGGATACCACAGCCCATGGGGCTTCAGCGCCGCGTTCAGCGTGTCGAGCACACAGCCCGGCTCCACCACCGCGCGCCGGCCCTCCGGGTCGATCTCCAGGATCTGCCCGCAATGCTTGGAGAAATCGAGCACGATGGCCTCGTTCACCGTCTGCCCGCATTGCGAGGTGCCCCCGCCGCGGGGCAGCACCGCGCGGCCCTCCTCGCGCGCGATGGCGAGCGTCGCGGCCACATCCTCCATGCTGCGCGGCACCACCGCGCCGAGCGGCGCCATCTGGTAGATCGAGGCATCGGTGGCATAGCGCCCGCGGCTGAAGGCGTCGAACAGCACCTCGCCCTCCACCGCGCCCTCCAGCCGGCGCGCCAGCGCGCTCGTCGCAGCGTTCCCGATCACGCGCATCGCAGCGCCCCTTCTGTTGACCTGCCCGGCGGCATCGTATTCTGTATACGATATACAGAATGCATGGACGGGGCCGCGCCGCAACCCCGCCGCACCCCGCCCCTGAGAAGGATCACCCCGATGCGCAACGCCGAGACCCGCACCGCCGGGCGCCACTTCCTGCAGATCCCGGGCCCGACCAATGTGCCCGACCGGGTCCTGCGCGCGATGGACTACCCGACGATGGACCATCGCGGCCCTGGCTTCGCCGATATCGGCCGCCGCGCGCTCGACGGCATGAAATCGGTGTTCCGCACCGAGGGCACCGTCGTGATCTACCCCGCCTCCGGCACCGGCGCCTGGGAGGCCGCGCTCGTCAACACCCTCTCGCCGGGCGACCGGGTGCTGATGTGCGAGACCGGCCATTTCGCCAGCCTCTGGCAGAAGCTTGCCGCGCGCCTCGGCCTCGTCACCGAGCTGCTCGAGACTGACTGGCGCCGCGGCGCCGATGCGGCCGCCGTCGAGGAGCGCCTGCGCGCCGATACCGGCCACGAGATCAAGGCGCTCTGCGTGGTCCACAACGAGACCTCCACCGGCAGCGTCTCCGACATCGCCGCCATGCGCCGCGCGCTCGATGCCGCCGGCCACCCCGCGCTCCTGCTGGCGGACACGATCTCGTCGCTCGCCTCCATCGATTTCCGGCATGACGATTGGGGCGTCGACGTCACCGTCTCGGGCTCGCAGAAGGGCCTCATGCTGCCCCCCGGCCTCTCCTTCAACGCGGTCTCCGAAAAGGCCCGCCGCGCGGCCGAAAGCGCGCGCCTGCCGCGCTCCTACTGGGCCTGGGACGAGATGGCAGCCCCCAATGCCAAGGGCTACTTCCCCTACACGCCCGCCACCAACATGCTCTACGGCCTCGTCGAGGCGGTGGACATGCTGCACGAAGAAGGCCTCGACCGTGTCTTCGCCCGCCACCAGCGCCACGCCGCCGCCACCCGCGCCGCCGTCGAGGCCTGGGGGCTCGAGATCCTCTGCGCCGACCCCGCCGCCTATTCCGGCTCGCTCACCGCGGTGCTCATGCCCGAGGGCGTCTCGGCCGACGCCTTCCGCGCCACCACCCTCGCCCATTTCGACATGTCGCTCGGCAACGGCCTCTCGCGGCTGGCGGACCGGGTGTTCCGCATCGGCCATCTGGGGGACTTCAACGACCTCATGCTCACCGCCACCCTGTCGGGCGTGGAGATGGGGCTCGACAAGGCCGGTGTCCCGCGCAAGGGCAGCGGCGTCGTCGCCGCCATGGCGCACCTCACCGCCAACCCGGCCTGAACACGGCCCTCAAAACGCAGAACGGGCAGCCGAAGCTGCCCGTTCCGAAACCCGTAATGCCCTGAACGATCAGGCGGTTTTGCGGAGCTTCACGTAGAGGCCGAAGAGGCCGAGGGTCGAGAGCAGCAGCCAGGCGCTCATCGGCAGCGGCACCGGGTTGGTGCCCGTGATCTCTGCGGCCAGCTTCTGGGTGATCGCCGGCTCGAAATCGCCGAAGCTGCTGGCCGGGATCACGAAGGGATCGTCCCCGCCGATGACATTCGCTGTGTAGAACGCCACAATCCCCGCTTCCTCGCCGAGGATCGGCAGGCCATTGATGCTGGTCACGCCGGCGCCGAGCGCGTTGTCCCGCGCTTCGGCCACCGCATCGGCCGAAGCCTGGCTGCCCTGCGCGTTGACGATGTTCTCCGTGCCGTCACCCGACACGTCCATCACCAGCTCGGTGCCCTCGAAGCCGTTGTCGCCGCCGAAATCGAATTCGCTCACACCGAAATCGATCGCATTGGCGATGCCGGTCCCCATGCCGACGCCGTCAGCGCCAGCCATCGGCGGGCGCGCCGCGTTGCCGATCGAGGTGGCGAAGGCGTTGGCCGTGGCCGCGCTGTCGATCAGCGTCCAGTCGACCGCGACGACCGCGAACTGCGACCAGTAGATGAGCTGCACGGCGATCGAGCCGATATCGCCGTTGAGGATGGCGTTCTGCACGGTCGAGGACTGGAACGCCGCCACATAGCCGTCGCGCTGCAGGTCGAACTCAGCGGGGCTGACGCTCGCACTCACATCCACGAGAAGCTGCAGCTCCACATCAACCGGTACCGCCAGCGCTCCGCCGAAGCTGAGCGCGACAGACATCGCCGAAGCCGCGATAAGCTTTTTCATGATTGCCCCCGAACTGTCCCCATGCGCAGTGTTCCGCGCGCATGCAGTGTACCGAGTCACCCTGCTGCGATGCAATAAATTTAAATGAATGTTGTGTGGGTTTTGAGCAACGCGCGCAAAAGATCGCCGCTCCCACAAAATTCGCCTTTACAAACTCAATAAAAAAGAGGCTGCGGTCGAAACCGCAGCCTCTTTTTGTTTCGCTGTGCGACCGAGTTCAGGCGACCTTGCGCATCCGCGAGGCAGCGCCGAGCGCGGCAACACCGGTCAGCAGCAGCCAGGCGCTGAGCGGCAGCGGAACCTCGGTCGAGATCTCGGTGGTTAGCTTCTCCAGGATCGCGGTGTCGAAATCCCCGAAGCCGTTCGCCGCGATCAGGAAGGAGTTCGGCCCGCCGATCACGTTGTCCGCGTAGAAGCTCTCGAGGCCCGCCTCGCCGAGGATCGGCAGACCGTTGATCTGGTCGACGCCCGAGTTCAGAGCGTTGGTGCGCGAGTTCGATACCGCCGCAGCCGCAGCCGGCGAGCCAAAGGGCGCCGCCACGTTCTCCGCGCCATCGCCCGACACGTCGATCACCAGCTCCGAACCCTCGAAGCCGTTATCCGTGAACTGCGGCACCGCGAAGTCGATCGCGTTGGAGAGGCCGGTGAACGGACCCACGGGAGGACGGGGCGCAGCGCCGATGGCGCTTGCGAAGTTGGTCGCGGAGGCTTGGTCGTCGATCAACGTCCACGGCACCGCCACGGTCGCCGAGGTGCCGAAATAGATCACCTGCACCGCGATCGCCCCAAGGTCACCCGCCTGGATCGCGTTCAGAACCGCCGGGTCGAGAAACGCATCGACATAGCCCTGCTGCTGCAGGTTGAATTCAGTCGCGTCGACACTGCCGCTCGCATCGATCAGCAGCTGCAGTTCGGTATCGACGGAAACGGCATTCGCTTCGCCAAACGCCAGAGCACCGGCGAATGCAACCGCAATAAAGCTAGAGATCCGCTTCATTTCGAACCCTCGTCGCATGATTAAGCCCCCATTTACGGTCTAGATACCCGGCGTGCGTGCATTTTGCAAGCGCGAGAGACCGGTACGCCAGCGATTTCCCTTGCACGCTGAAGCTCTACTCGCGAACAGTGACGCCCGTAAGGCAAAATAAAGGGAGGATTCACCTTGATGAACAGAGTCAACGCGCTGGCCGGCGCTGCGTTCGCCGCCGCTGCAACTTTTGGGTGCATCGCACAGGCCACCGAGTTCAAGTTCGGCCATGTCGGTGCGCCGGGCTCATTGTTTGAAGCCTCGGTAAACGAATTCGCGCGCTGTGCGAACGAAGCCTTCGATGGCGCGCACACAGTCACCGGGTTCGGCTCGTCCCAGCTCGGGAAAGACCGCGAACTCCTGCAGAAGCTGAAGCTCGGCCAGGTGCAGTTCGCGCTTCCCTCCTCGGTCATGTCCTCGGTCGACGAGACCTTCGGCGTGTTCGAGATGCCCTACATCATCAAGAATCGCGATCACATCCGCCGGGTCACCGCCGAGCTTGATTCGACCTTCCAGGACGCGGCCAAGAGCAACGGCTACCGCATCGTCGCTTACTGGGAGAACGGCTTCCGCCACATCACCAACAACACGCGGCCCATCAAGACCCCCGAGGACCTCGCCGGCGTCAAGCTGCGCACGCCGAAAGGCGCCTGGCGCGTGAAGATGTTCCAGCTCTACGGCGCGAACCCCACGCCGATGGCCTTCTCCGAGGTCTTCACCGCGCTGCAGACCGGCGTGATCGACGGCCAGGAAAACCCCTACGCCCAGATCGCCTCGGCCAAGTTCCAGGAAGTGCAGAAGTACCTGTCCATCACCGGCCATGTGTACACGCCCGCCTATCTCCTGGCCTCCGACAAGCACTTCTCCGCGCTGCCGGAAGACGTGCAGGCCACGCTGAGCAAATGCGGGACCGAGACGCAGGAATTCGTCTACGAGAAGGCCGCAGCCCTCGAGACCGAGCTGCTCGACGTCATCAAGGCCGCAGGCGTCGAGGTGATCGAGGCGGACAAGGACGCCTTCATCGCCGCCTCCAAGCCGATCTATGACGAGTTTTCCCAGTCCGTCGCCGGCGGCCGCGAGCTCGTCGAGCAGGTGCAGGGCCTCGCCTCGGGCTCCTGATCCGCGCCGCGCTCAGCCCAGGGCCTGCGCTGCGGCGCGGGCCCGCCTCTGTTCCCAACCGCAGCGCCCCGGCCGGCGCTGCCGGAGCGTCCGATGATCGACACTGTCGCCCGCGTGCTCGAGGTCGTCCTCGAATGGCTCGTGATCCTGCTCATGGTGGTGCTGACGGCAGTCGTCATCATCGCCGTGCTCTTCCGCATCGCAGGCAACTCCTTTTCCTGGTATGACGAGGTCGCCTCGGTGCTGCTGGCCTGGATCACCTATTACGGGGCCGGGCTTGCCGCGCTGAAACGCAAGCATATCGGCTTCGACGGGGTGCTGCTGGCCCTGCCCATGCCCGGGCGGATCTACGCGGCCTGGGCGGCGGAAGCGGTGACGCTCGCCTTCTTCGCGCTGATGGCCTGGGCCGGGCTCGAAGTGCTCGCGGTGCTGGAGGGGATGTCGCTCACCTCGCTCACCTGGGTGCCGGTGCAGCTCACCCAGTCGGTCATCCCCATCGGTGCAGCACTCTTTATACTCTGCTCGCTCCTCAGCTTCCCCGGCTATCTCGCCATGGTCCGCGCGGGCATCTCCGCCGAGCATCAGGAGATCGAGGAGGAGATCGCCCATGCCGAGCAGGAATTCGGCAATCTCCGCGACGGGAGGCGCTGAGCCATGCTGATGCTGCTGATCCTCGCGGTCCTGATCCTGCTCATCTGCCTCAACGTGCCCATCGCGGTGGCCCTCGCGGTCGCGGGCGTCGTCGGCCTCCTGGTGAACGAGGGCACCTCCAGCCTCGTGACCGTCGCGCTCGACATGTATGACGGCGCGACGAAGTTCTCCCTCATCGCGATCCCCATGTTCGTGCTGGCCGGCGCGATCATGAATGCGGGCGGCGTCACCGACCGGCTCATCGCCTTCGTCTCCGCGCTTGTCGGCTTCGTGCGCGGCGGGCTCGCGATGGTGAATATCGGCGTCTCGCTCTTCTTCGCCGAGATCTCGGGCTCCGCGGTGGCCGATGTCGCCGCGCTCGGCTCGGTTCTGATCCCGCAGATGAAGAAGCGCGGCTACTCCGCCCCCTTCTCCGCGGCGGTCACCTCGTCCTCGGCCTCGCTCGCGATCATCATCCCGCCCTCGATCCCGATGATCCTCTACGCCACCTCCGCCAACACCTCCGTCGAGCAGCTCTTCGTGGCGGGCTTCGTGCCGGGGCTGATCGGGGCGGCGGGGCTGATGGGCGTCGCCTACATGTTCGCGCGGCGCTACAACCTGCCCACCGAAGAGGCCTTCAACCTGCGCCATCTGCGCGAGACCTTCGTGGCCGCGCTGCCGGCCTTCTCGCTGCCGATCATCATCCTCGGCGGCATCTTCGGCGGCTTCGTCACCGCGACCGAGGCCGCGGGCCTCGCGGTGCTGGCGGCCTTCGGCGTGGGCCTCTGGTATGGCGACATGGATTTCCGGCATCTGCGCCGCGCCATGCTCGACGGCGGCATGCAGACCGCCGTGGTGATGGTGCTGGTCGCCGCCTCGGTGCTGATGGGCGGCTTCCTCACCCGCGCCCAGATCCCGCAGGAGCTCGCCGCCGCCATCCTGGACTTCACGTCCAACAAATGGGTCATCCTGCTGATCCTCAACCTCTTCTTCCTGCTGGTCGGGTGCTTCCTGCACTCCGCCGCGGCGATCATCCTGGTGATCCCCATCGTGATCCCGCTGGTGCAGGCCGCGGGCATCGATCCGGTGCATTTCGGCCTCGTGGTCACGCTCAACCTCGCGATCGGGCAGCAGACCCCGCCGGTCGCCTCGGTGCTGATCACCGCCTGCTCGGTCGCCAATGCGCGGATCTGGGACGTGACGAAGGTCAATGTCTACTTCGTCGCCGTCCTCCTCGGCGTCCTCCTGCTCTGCACCTACGTCCCCGCGGTGCCGATGTTCCTGGTGGAATACTTCTACCGCTGAGGCCGGGCCCCAGGCCCGGAAGACCCGACCCAGGGCCGCGCCAGCTCCTGACGGCGCACCCGCCGGGCCCGCCCGACCGTCCCGCCGGGCTGCTCTCCCGGCGGATCAGCCCCGCCGGCTGCATGCCGTCGCCCTGCGCCTCGAACAGGCCGGTGGCAGCGCCAGTGACACCGGCGCTGCCA
>JBCBWF010000282.1:0-6835 GCA_039817245.1 Pseudomonadota bacterium
CGTCGTCGCCGCCGCCAGCCCCGCCCTCCACGCCGAAACCCTCGCCCACCTCGCCGCCGCCCAGCGCTAAAAAACCCGCGGCAATTAACTCGGTAAAGAAACCAATTCCAGCCCACCAGACCACGCTGAGCCCCTGACCCAACGGGACATCCGCGAAGGTCTGCTTCGAGCCGCAAACTGGACGGATCGGCTTCCGCATCCGCCTCACTGGCGCCGCCGCGTTGCGATCAGTCTCGGCGCCATGCGCTGAGAGCCGCCCGCGCGACCGCGGCGCCGTGAGTTTCCTGCACGAAATGCCCGGCATCCGGCAGTCTCATGGCGGGCCGCTCGATCCCGAGAATCTCATGCATCCTTTTCATCAGCCATGGAGGGATCAATTCGTCCTGTCCGCCGACGGCCATGAAACTGTCACCCCGCCACTCCGACCCCCACCAGGTGGCAGCACGTCGCGAGACATCAACGCCCTCCATGTCTGGGGTCGTCATGACGAGAAACGGAAAACGACGGGCTCCGGCCCGAAAGCGCGCGTCGGGAAACGGTGCGGCATAGGCCGCTGCCACCGCGTCGCTCATTCCGGGCACGTATTTCTGGAAGAGGGCGGCCATGTCGTAGTCGGGGTTCTCACCGTGGAAGTCCCGCCACGCATCAAACCCCTCCGTGGTCCCGCCGCCGAGGCCCAGGACTGTGTTCATGGCCAAGAGCCTCTGAAAGCGATCAGGCATATCTGGCGGTATCGTCAGCCCAAGGATGCCTCCCCAATCCTGCACGACCAGCGTCACGTTGCGCAGGTCGAGCGCCTCGATCTGCGCCATCAGACTTTGGCGATGAAACGTGAAGGTGAAGACGTCATCATCGACGGGCTTGTCGGACCGCCCGAATCCGAAGAGGTCCGGTACCACCACACGTCCGCCGGTCTTCAGGAACTCGGGGATCATGTGGCGGTAGAGAAAGCTCCATGACGGCTGCCCGTGCAGACAAAGGAAGACCTGTGCGGCCACTTCGGGCCCCTCGTCGATCCGGGCCATGCGCAGGCCCTCGAACCCCGCAAGCCCTTCGATGTATCGCGGCGTCCAGGGGAAATCCGGAAGGTTCCCGAAACACAGATCCGGCGTCCGAACTGCTTCGACCACGGCCATTCGCTCACTCCTCGGAAGACGGCGGCAGCAGATCCTTTGCCGGCCCGGGGCTCAACCTAAAAATATGTGTCCTCACGGCTGGACCGGACCTGGCTCTCGGGAAGGTCGGGAATGTCCCTGCTACCCCAAATCACCGAGACGACCAGCCGGTACGAGCAGCGAACGGACGGAAACGCGAACTCGGTCGCAGCATCGCCACCCCCCGCAGAGGACCGCTTCGGGCCGTGAGGGCCAGTTCAGCCGGTCGCCAGGAACGTACGGATGGTCCGCAGAGCGGGCGGTGGGTTCGGGGAGGTGGGGACAGGGTGGGTCAGGGGAGGAAGGTGTCGACGGCGGTCCAGAAGGGGGTGCGCAGGGGGGCGGCCTCGGTGAGGAGGTCGTGGCGCGCGCCGTCGATCTCGGTGAGGGAGGCCCGGAGGCGGGTGGCGAGGGCGCGGACGGCCGCACTGTCCACCACGGCCTCGCGGCTGCCGAGGGCGACGAGGGCGGGGCCCGCATAGTCCGCCGCGGGGCGGTTGTGCAGCGCCTCCATCACGTCATAGGCGGCGGCCATCCAGCCGAGGGTGGGCAGGCCGAGCTGGAAGCGGGGCTCGGAGCGGAGCGCGCCGGCGTGCCAGTCGAAGAAGGTGGCGTCGGAGGTGAGGCAGTTGCCCTCGAAGCCCTGCAGGACATAGGGCCGGTCCGCGCCCGGGACCGGGGGCCAGCGCTCGCCGAGGCCGATGCGCCGCGCGCCGCGGGCCATGGCGCGGAAGACGCCGCCCTTGGCGCCGGTGATCGCGATGCCCGCCATGGGGGCGGAGAGGATGAGCGGGGCCGCGCCCGTGAGCCCCGCGGCGCGGGCGGCGAGCGCGATGGCGGCCCCCATGGAGTGGCCGAGAACGAGGCGCGCCGGGCCCTCGGCGGCCACGCGCGGATGGGCGAGCAGGGCTGCGAGATCGGCGAGATAATCGTCGAACCGCACCACATGGCCCTTCAGCGCGGGATCGACCAGCCGGTCGGAGAGGCCCTGGCCGCGCCAGTCCACCGCCGCGACCGCGTAGCCGCGCGCGGCGAGCTCGGCGGCGGGCACGGTGAGCTTCTCGAGAAACTCGGTGCGCCCCTCGAGCAGGAGCGCGAGGCCCCGCGGCGCGCCGGCGTTCCAGATCGCGCCGCGCAGGCCCACGCCATCGGCGGCCCGGAGCGTGAAGCGCTCGTCCCAGGCGCGCCCGCCGGGCGGCAGCGTCAGCGCGCCGGCCGGCCCGACGCCGGGCGTGGCGGTCTCAGAGATACTGCACCAGCTTCATGGCGGCGCCCATATCGCCGTCCACGCTGATCTTGCCGGTCATGAAGGCCTCGGTCGGGTCGAGATCGCCGCCGAAGAGATCCTGGAAGGTGTCGAGCGTGGCGGCGATGGTGACCTCGGCCTCGCCATCCTCCACCCGCACGCCGCCGGCATCGACCATGATGGCGCCCATGCCCTCGACGGTGAACTTGACGCTGCCGTCGAAGTCCTGGCCTTGCATCTTCGCCTTCAGCATCTCGGCGGCCTTGCCCAGCGCGTCGCTCATCCTCGTCTCCTGCCCCTGATGTCACTCTCTTGCTGCGAGCGCGGATCACGCGGTTTCGCGGCCTGCTCTCTTGCAGTGGTAGGCGGGGCGACTAAACTTCTCAATCATGCAGATGCTTCGATCTCACGCTTTCGTGGCGGCAAGTCTCGCGCTCGTGATGGGGCTGGCCCCCGCAGCGGCGCAGACGCCGGACCAGCAGCAACCCGCCACGCCGGAGGAGCCGCGCCTGCCGGGCGAGCCGGCGCTGCCGGACGCCCCGCCCATGCCACCGACGCCGGACGAGATGCCGGCGATCGAGGAGGCCCTGAGCGGGCTCGAGATCCCCTCCGAGGAGCTCGGGCGCGAGGCGCAGCTGGAGGCGCTGTTCCGCCAGCTCGGGGATGCGGAGAACCCGCACTGGCCGATCATCCAGGGCCAGATCTGGCGGGTCTGGCGGCGCAGCGGCTCGGCCTCGATGGACCTGCTGCTGCACCGCGCGCAGGAAGCGATCGAGAAGAAGGACTACACGACGGCCTTCGTGCATCTCGACGATCTGGTGCGGCTGGCGCCGGAATTCGCCGAGGGCTGGAACCAGCGCGCCACCGCGTATTTCCTGACCGAGGATTACGGGCGCTCGATGCGTGATATCGAGGCGGTGCTGGCGCTGGAGCCGCGCCATTTCGGGGCGCTCTCGGGCCTCGGCATCATCCTCGACCGGACCGGCAACGACGCGGGCGCGCTGCGCGCCTTTCGCCGCGCGCTGGAGCTGCACCCCAACCTGCCCGGCGCGCAGAAGGGTGTGGACAAGCTGAGCGAGCAGGTGGACGGCCAGGAACACTGAGCGCGGGCCTTCGGGGGGCGATTGCGGGGCGGATCGCCGCGGCGGCGCTTGTGCGCCCCGGCACTTCTTCCTAGACAAGAATCCCAGGCCCGCCAGCGGAGCACTGCATGCGCACGAGTGCCCAGACCGCCCGGCTCGAGCCGCGCGGCGACGAGCCGGCCAACATCACCGCCGTTCTCGGCCCCACGAACACCGGCAAGACGCATTACGCCATCGAGCGGATGCTGTCGCATCGCTCCGGGGTGATCGGGCTGCCGCTGCGGCTGCTGGCGCGCGAGGTCTATGACAAGGTCGTGTCGCTGCGCGGCCCGAACGCGGCGGCGCTGATCACCGGGGAGGAGAAGATCTACCCGGTGCGCGCGCAGTACCTGGTCTGCACCGTGGAGGCGATGCCGCTCGACGGGATGGCTGATTTCGTGGCGATCGACGAGATCCAGCTCTGCGCCGATCCGGACCGGGGCCATGTGTTCACCGACCGGCTGCTGCATGCGCGTGGGCGCCACGAGACGCTGTTCATGGGTTCGGACGTGATCCGGCCGCGCATCTCGAGCCTGGTGCCGAAGGCGCGGTTCATGAGCCGCGAGCGGTTCTCGACACTCTCCTATGCGGGCTCCAAGAAGATCTCGCGGCTGAAGGCGCGCACCGCCGTGGTCGCCTTCTCGGTGGACCAGGTCTATGCGATCGCGGAGCTGATCCGGCGCCAGCGCGGCGGCGCCGCGGTGGTGATGGGCGCGCTCAGCCCGCGCACGCGCAACGCCCAGGTCTCGCTCTACCAGAACGGCGATGTGGATTATCTGGTGGCCACCGATGCGATCGGCATGGGCCTCAACCTCGATGTGGACCATATCGCCTTCGCCGGGATCTCGAAATTCGACGGACACCGCCATCGCAGCCTGATGCCCAACGAGATCGGCCAGATCGCGGGGCGCGCCGGGCGCTACACCCATGACGGCACCTTCGGGGTGACGGGCGAGGCCAAGCCGCTGGAGCCCGAGCTGGTGGACGCCATCGAGAACCACCGCTTCAAGCCGCTGGAGCGGCTGATGTGGCGCAACAGCCGGCTGGAATTCGGCACCGTGCCGCGGCTGATCGAGAGCCTGGAGCACGCGCCGCAGCTGCCCGATCTGGCCCGCGCGCGGGAGGCGGAGGATCTGGAGGCGCTGCGGCTGCTCTGGGCGGACCCCGAGATTCGCGACCGCGCGACGCGGCCAGACCGGGTGCGCCTGCTCTGGGAGGTCTGCCAGATCCCCGATTTCCGGAAAGTGATGACCGGGGAGCATGTGGCGCTGCTCTCGCGGATTTATCTGTTCCTGCTGTCGGAGAGCGGCGCTATACCCTCCGACTGGTTGGGGGGACAGGTTCAGCGGCTGGACCGGACGGATGGCGATATCGACACGCTCTCGAAGCGGCTCGCCTATATCCGGACATGGACCTATGTCGCGAATCGCAGCGGATGGCTCGAGGAGCCGCTACACTGGCGGGAAACGACGCGCGCGGTAGAGGACCGGTTGTCCGACGCGCTGCATCAGCGATTGACGCAACGGTTCGTCGACAGGCGCACATCTGTGCTCATGCGGCGGCTGAAGCAGAAGGAGCGGCTCGTGGCGGAGGTTAACCAGAACGGCGAGGTGACGGTCGAGGGGGAATTCGTCGGCCGGCTCGACGGGTTCCGGTTCACGGCGGATGCGGCGGCGGAGGGGGCCGAGATGCGCGTGCTGCGCTCCGCCTCCGTCTCGGCGCTGCAGACCGAGTTCGCGCGGCGGGCGGACAAGCTCTATCTCTCGCCGGACACCGAGATCGACCTCACCGATCAGGGCGGGCTCATGTGGGGCACCGACGCGATCGGGGTGCTGGAGAAGGGCGACAGCCTGCTGGCGCCGAAGGTCCGGGTCTTCGTGGACGACATGGCGGAGCCGAGCGTGACCGAGAAGGTTGAGCGCCGGCTGACCCATTGGGTGGGGCGCAAGATCACGGCGCTCTTCGAACCGCTGACGGCGATGCAGTCGGACGAGGCGGTGGGCGGGCTCGCGCGCGGGGTGGCGTTCCGCATCGGCGAGGGGCTCGGGATCGTGCCGCGGCGCGACATGGCGGACGATGTGAAGGCGCTCGGCCAGGAGGAGCGCGCACTGCTGCGCAAGCACGGGGTGCGCTTCGGCCAGCACAACATCTTCATGCCGGTGCTGCTGAAGCCGGCGCCGGCGCGGATGCGGCTGATCCTCTGGGGGCTGTGGGAGGGCTTCGAGATGCTGCCGCCCGCGCCGCCGCCGGGCCATGTGACCCTGCCGGTCGATCAGGCGGTGCCGAAGGGGTACTATGAGAAGGCGGGGTATCGCGCGCTCGGCAATCGGGCGGTGCGGATCGACATGCTGGAGCGGCTGGCGGATCTGATCCGGCCGATGGATGCGCGGGCGGGCTTCGAGGCCTCGCCCGACATGCTCTCGATCACCGGCTGCACGCTGGAGCAGTTCGCGGAGATCATGAAGGGGCTCGGCTTCCAGGCGGACCGGGGCGAGCGACCGAAGAGCGCGCGCCCGGCCACGGCGAAGCCGGCGGAGAAGGCGGAGGCCGCGCCGGAAGCGGCAGAGGCGGCTGCGCAGGCGACGTCCGAGGCGCCCGGCGAGGCCCCGTCAGAGACCCAGGCCCCGTCAGAGACCCAGTCCGAGACGCCATCCGACACTCCGTCCGACAGCACTGCGGAGACCGCGGCGCCGGCGCCTGCCGAGGCCGGCGCCGAGAGCACACCGCAAGCGGCGGCCGGAACCGAGGCCCCATCGGCCGGGACCGAGGCCGAGACGCAGGCCGGGACGCAGGCTGAAACAGTTGCTGAGACCGCGGCCGAGGCGACGGTCGCTGAGCCCGATGCCCAGCCTGCGCAGGCCGCGGCACCGGCCGAGCCGGCGATCTCCGAACCCGCGGCAGCGGAGACGGCGGCAAGCGAGGCGCCGGATGCGGCCGTCGACACGGCGCCCGATGCGGCACCGGCCGAGGCCGCTGCCGGTGAGACCGCAGAAAAACCCCACGTTCCGGCGGCAGAGGCCGGGACCGGAGCGGGCCCAGAGGCCGCTGCGACCGCGCCTATGGACGGCACGCTCGCGGAGGCCGGCACGGAGACCGGTCCGGATACGAGCGCCGAGCCTGCCGCAGAGGCCGGGGCCGAGACCAGTGCCGAAGCGAGTACCGAAACTGGGGCTGACGGCGGCGCGAAGGGCGACGAGATGGAGGTGTTCTTCACCTTCGTGCTGCGCCCGCGCCAGCGGCCCCAGCGCGGACGGCGCCCCGGCGGCGAGGCCGGCGAGGCGCGCGGCGACGGCCCGCGCGGCCCGCGCCGCCGC
>JBCBWF010000582.1:0-2475 GCA_039817245.1 Pseudomonadota bacterium
ACCAAGTGCTGGCAGACTACCCGGCGGCTGTGGCGGCTGGATATAAACGAATCGCGGGGAGACCGGGGCGTTAACCGCCCGTTAGGAGACCTTGCTCACCACCCGTCGTAGGGCATGGCACCTAAGCGACGGTTACTTGCTCGCTGCGGCGCGAACACTCTCTCGGCCCGCCTCTTGGCGAGACCGACAAGGTCGGGATCGTCCCAGAACAGGTCGATCTCCGAGTACTTGAGTGCGAAGCCCGGCCTGCCGAAGACCAGCGGTCCCTCAAAGCTCCGTGCGTCCCGCGGCGTGTACCTCACGGGAAAGACGTTGGCGCGGATCGCGATCGTCCAGAGCGTCATGGGGTGGTGCCACGACCAACCGACCATGGCGCAGCTTTCTGTCACGTCCCGGTGGAATATGCCGGTGGCCTCCGTCTCGCACGCGTCGAGGATGGCCGCTTCGATCCTCAGCGCGTCCTTCCGGCTGATTTGCTTGCCGGTCCAAGTCATGCCGCACCCTCCCGCATGTAGGCGTCCAGGTCTTCCACCTCGTACCGCACCAGTCGGCCACCGAGCAGGTGGTATCGCGGACCCTCACCGCGTGAGCGCCAGTTGCGCATGGTGCCGCCTGAGACGCTCAGGTAGGCGGCGGCCTGTTCGGTGGTCATCCACGGGCTGGCCGCGGTCTTGTTCGATTGTGCTTGCATGCGGGTTCTCCTCGCGCGGAGAGACCCCGCGTCGTCGGTTTGCTCGATTGTGGGTTCGTGGTGAGGCCCGACCCCGTTTCGTCATCCGGGGTCGATCTGTGTCACCTTATGCAAGCAGAATACTCGCCCGAGGGCCGCTTGGGGACCATTACTTCTTGCCCTCAGGCGCCGACCGCACGGTCCATTTGCACAACGTTGACGGGGCTGACACCCGCCTGTCTTAGGATCAGGTTCTCGTAGGCCGCGGCGTGCGGACGGAGCGCCTCGACAAGGTGGGCCTGATGCACGTAGCCGCCGCTGGCGCCTGGCAGGCGCTGGCCCAGCAGCAGCGCAGATTCCGCGTATGGTACGCCAGCAGCGATCATCAGGGTCCTCGCATGGTGCCGGAGCTCGTGCGGGCTCGGCACGCCCTCCCGTCGGCGCGGGGCCTCGACGTGACCGGTCTTGCTGATCGGCGAGGGCCACAGCCATTCGCTGTTGAGCGGCACGTCCGCCTCCATTCTCTCCGCCACCATGCGGGTAAGGTGCGGACCCATCGGGAACGCCCACTCCTCCATAGTCTTCATGTGGCCGAACCGCAGGACGCCCCGTTCGAGGTCGACATCTTCGCGCCGGATGGCAAGCAGGGTGGAACGGCGCGCTCCCGTTAGCAGGAACGTTCTCGCGAGGTCTCGGGCGCAGGGCGCCATGTCCCCCGTCCGAAGCCAGAACTCCCCGACGTCCAGCGCGCCGACGCGGCGCCGCTTCGGCTGGGGCACCCGCACCGCTTCGACCGGGTTCCGCTCAATCGTCTCGTCCAGCCGCATCGCCGTGTTCACCAGGGCCCGCAGCGACCGCATGACCCCGGCTGCCACGGTCGGCCCGTTCCGCGTCCGCATCGTCTCGTAAAGGTCTCGGACGTCCTGGCGCGAGATGTCAGCCACGGCACGTCGCCGAAAGCGGCTCAGGTACTTCTCGACGTGGTAGCGGTAGTCGCTGGCGGTGCGTTCGCGCAGGTCGCGCTCGGAGAGGTGCGCCTCTAGCGCCTGTTCCAGGGTGATGCCACTCTCTTCCGGACCCGCGGTCGGGTCCACCCCGCTCTGTATCTGGTTCATCAGCTCTCGGGCCTTCTTCCTGGCCTCGGCCAGGCGGATGTGGTCGGTCTTGCCAATCTTGACCCTGACCGAACGGACCAGCCTCTTGTTGCGCCGCACGTCCCCCTGGACGGCGTAGGTGCGGGTTGTCTTGTGGGCGATACACATGAGGCCCTTGACCTCCGTGTCGCGGTGGATGCCCGAGCCGAGCGGCAGGTCCCTGACGCGCGCCTCCGTGAACTTGAATATGGCCATGATAAGTACGGTCCCGAGTACAGTGATTGGATTGACGCCGGATGACGCCGGATGGTGCTACGGGACAGATTCTACTTTGTTATCAAGGGATCGTACGCCCTTAAGTGGCGACGAATTGCAGTCGATTACGGCCGTTCGGCGGATTGCAAATCCGTGTACACCGGTTCGATTCCGGTACTCGCCTCCAAGCGTCTTCCGTTCATCAGGCCGACAACCCACCCTCAGGATCTATCATACGTCCAGCGGTAGCCGGGCGGGGTCGGGCCTTTGTTGCGGCCGCCCTGTTCGGTCTGCTCCCAGGCATGGGCCAGGATCCCGACGCTGCGCGACAGGCCGAAGAAGCCGCGCGCCAGCGGCGCCGGGCAACCCAATTCGGCGTAGATCACCGCCGTCGCGCCGTCGATGTTCATGGGCACGGGCTTGCCGCGTTCCTGCGCCAGGTGGGCCTCGATGTCT
>JBCBWF010000036.1:0-22848 GCA_039817245.1 Pseudomonadota bacterium
CCGTTGGGTCTTGTTGATCACGTAGACGCGGCCCTTGCGGCGCACCACGCGGCAGTCCCGATGGCGCTGCTTGAGCGAGCGCAGCGAGTTCTTGATCTTCATGGCTCTCTCCTCCTCAGGCAGTCGTGGCAGCGGGGGCGTCGAGCGCGGCCTTGGCCTGCACGACGATGGCGGCGAAGGCGTCCGGCTCGCGCACGGCGAGATCGGCCAGCACCTTGCGATCCACCTCGATCCCGGCCTTGGCAAGGCCATTGATGAAGGTAGAATAGGTCAGCGCCGCATCCGCTTCCCGCACGGCGGCGTTGATGCGCTGGATCCAGAGCGCGCGGAAGGTGCGCTTGCGGACCTTGCGGTCGCGCGTCTGGTACTGCAGCGCCTTGTCCGCCGACTGCTTGGCCGTGCGGAAGCTGCGCGAGCGCGCGCCGTAATGGCCCTTAGTGCTGTCCAGCACCTTGCGATGGCGACGGGCGCGAACCGGACCGGTCTTTACGCGAGGCATGCTCTTTCCTCCTCAGCCGGCATAGGGCAGGAACTGCTTCACGATGCGCTCGTCCTGGGGCGAGAGCACGGTGGTTCCGCGCGCGTTGCGAATGAATTTCTTGGTGCGCTTGATCATGCCGTGCCGCTTGCCGGCCTGCTGCACCTTCACCCGCCCGGAGGCGGTGACCTTGAAGCGCTTCTTGGCGCCCGACTTGGTCTTCATCTTGGGCATTTCGGTCTCCTCGAGCTCTGAGCCTTCAAGGACCACGCGGCAGCCCATCACCGGCCGGCGGTCCCGTCTGCCGCCCGGATTGCGGCAGGCGGCTGCCATAGCCGCAAGCGGCGGGAATGGCAAGGCGCTCGCATGCCGTCCTGCCAAATGCGGCGGCAATGCGTCCCGAAATGGACAGGATTGTTGCAACCCTTCGCGCCTGTTAAAGCCTCACTAAGAGTTGTTTGGAGTTGCGTGATGACGATTCTCGAAAAGACGCGGTGCGAGCCGGCGATGAAACTGAGCGTGCAGGAAGACGGTAAATGCCTTCTGGCCTACACCTTCCGGTCTTCGGAGGAGGCGACGGAGGTATATTTCATTATCCGGGAGTACTTCCCGCGCGCCAAGTTTGTGTTCGAGCAGGCGATGCACTGATCTTGACCGCTTGGCCTAAGTGGCGTTGAGCGACCAATCATACGCGTAATCCGCGATGCGCTCGACGCTCCGCAGGCGTTCTGCCTTCGCGGGGTCTGCAAAACCGGCCAGATGCCGGATGACCCCCGTTTCCGTCCCCCCGAAATCCTCCTGAAACCAGTCGTAGATCGACGAGACCGTGAGCCCGTCCTCATCGAGGCGCGCGCCGCGCGGGTGGGCGACATACGCGCGTGCGCCGGCGTCGAGCATCGTCTCCAGCGCGCCCGCCGTGTAGGGCGCGGCCGCCAGGTTCGGACAGCCGATCGAGGCGCAGTTCACCGCATAATGGATTCGCGGATCGCGCCAGACCGGGCGCAGGATGCCGTGCTCGATATCGTCGAGGCTGAGATCGGCTCCCTCCACGCGCACCAGCTCGTCGCCCCAGGGGCCGGTGTTGAAGAGCCCGCCGCGCACCTTCTTGATGCTGTCCACCGGATAGGCCTCCAGCACCACATCGATGGTGACGGCATTATAGAGGTTCACCCAGTAGGCCATCGCCGCATCGCGGCTGAGTCTGGTGGGCCGCACCGCCTGCATCGCGTCGAGATAACCGCGCAGCGCCGCACGGTCCGCCTTCGCCGCGCCGTAGTCGAGCAGGTTCACGCCGGACGCGGTGCCGGTGCGCAGATGCTTCGCGAGAAACCGCGCCCAGGCCGCGTGGTCCGGGTCCCCGCCGCTGCCGAACCGGGTCCAGCGCGCATCGATGAGCCGAGAGGAGGGCGCAGCCCCGGCCGGCCGGGGCAGGATGGCCAGCACGGCGAGCCCCGCGCCGAGGGCAAGGAAGCGGCGGCGATCGGCGGTCATCGGCTTTCTCCTTTCGCTGCGATGGATAGCCCACGAGATGGCGCGCCGCCCGCCCCTTTCAGCCCGGCCTCGCGGCGAGGTGACCCGTCGTCAGCGGCGGGGCCGCGCCATCCCGGCCCATTGCGGGGCCATCGCGGCGGCGCTATACCGGCCGGCATGCACACGCTACGGGCGATAGGCGCGGCGGCATGCCAGCGAATTATCGGCCCGGCCCGCTGAGACGCGGCGCCGGGAAAGCCGGGTGCGCCGAGCCGCACCCCTTGTTCGCCCCCTCCCCAAGAGCATGACACGAGGCGCGAGATGACCGCCGACCGATCCGACACGGCCACTGCCGACGCGACCGCCGATACCGAGGCGCTGGACTACAAGAACACCCTGTTCCTGCCCGACACCGATTTCCCCATGCGCGCGGGCCTGCCCAAGCGCGAGCCCGAATGGCTCGAGCGCTGGCAGCGCATCGGGGTCTACCACCGCCTGCGCGCGACCGCGGCGGGCCGCCCGCCCTTCGCGCTGCATGACGGGCCGCCATACGCCAATGGCAATCTCCATATCGGCCACGCGCTCAACAAGATCCTGAAGGACTTCGTCGTCCGCTCGCGCCAGATGATGGGCCATGACAGCCGCTACGTCCCAGGCTGGGACTGCCACGGCCTGCCCATCGAGTGGAAGATCGAGGAGCAGTACCGCGCCAAGGGCAAGAACAAGGACGAGGTGCCGATCAACGAACTCCGCGCGGAATGCCGGAAGTTTGCCGAAGGCTGGGTCGGCGTGCAGACCGCCGAGTTCCGCCGCATGGGCGTGACCGGAAACTGGGAGGATCCCTACCTCACCATGGCCTTCGACGCCGAGGCCACGATCGCCCAGGAATTCATGCAGTTCGTCATGAACGGCACTCTCTATCAGGGCTCCAAGCCGGTCATGTGGAGCCCCGTCGAGAAGACCGCCCTCGCCGAGGCGGAGGTGGAGTACCACGAACATCAGAGCCACACGATCTGGGTGAAGTTCCGCGTTGTCGGAGGCGAGCCGGCCGGCGCGGACGAGGCGAGCCTGCGCCGCTTCGAGGAGATCGGCGGCGCGCATGTGATCATCTGGACCACGACGCCCTGGACGATCCCGCAGAACCGCGCGGTCTGCTACAACCCCGAGATCACCTACGGCCTCTACGAGGTCACCGGCCGCCCTGAAGAGTGCTGGGCGCATGTCGGTGATCTCTTCGTCATCGCCGACAGCCTCGCCGAGGAGGTGCTGAACAAGGCGCGCCTCGCCGACGGCATGTGGCAGCGCCGCCGCGACGTTCCGGCCGAGGAGCTCGCAAAGCTCACCCTGCAGCACCCGTTCCGCGCGGCAGACGGAGCGCAGAGCGAGTGGGACTACGACGTGCCCATGCTGCCGGGCGAACATGTGACGGCCGAGGCGGGCACCGGCTTCGTGCACACCGCCCCCTCCCACGGTGCGGACGACTATGAGGTCGGCCTGCGCCACGGCCTGCCGATGACCTTCAACGTGCTCGAGGACGGCTCCTTCCGCCCCGATCTGCCGTTCTTCGGCGGCCTGCAGATCCTCGATCCCAAGGGCAAGGAGGGCAAGGCGAACAAGGGCGTGATCGACAAGCTCGTCGAGGTCGGCGCTCTCATCGCCCGCGGCCGGCTGAAGCACTCCTATCCCCATTCCTGGCGCTCCAAGGCCCCGCTCATCTTCCGCAACACGCCGCAGTGGTTCGTCGCGATCGACAAGCCGCTGTCGGACGGAATGGGCGAGCACGGCGACAGCATCCGTGCCCGCGCCCTCGCCTCCATCGACAATCTGGTGGAGTGGACGCCGCGCACCGGGCGCAACCGCCTGCATTCCATGATGGAGGCGCGGCCGGACTGGGTGCTCTCGCGCCAGCGCGCCTGGGGCGTCCCGCTCACCTGCTTCAAGCGCCGCGCCGCGGACGGCTCCACCGAGCTCCTGCGCGACGAGGCCGTGAACGCCCGCATCGTCGCCGCCTTCCGCGAGGAGGGCGCCGATGCCTGGTACGCCGACGGGGCCCGCGAGCGCTTCCTCGCCGGCGTGCCCGATGCCGAGACCTGGGAGAAGGTCGACGACATCCTCGACGTGTGGTTCGACTCCGGCTCCACCCACGCCTTCGTCATGCGCGACCGCGAGGACGGCGTCTGGCCGGCGGATGTCTATCTCGAGGGCACCGACCAGCACCGCGGCTGGTTCCACTCCTCGCTCCTGCAGGCCTGCGGAACCCGCGGACGCGCGCCCTACAAGGCGGTGGTGACCCACGGCTTCACCCTCGACGAGAAGGGGCTGAAGATGTCGAAGTCCCTCGGCAACACCGTCTCGCCGGAGGACGTCATCAAGCAGTACGGCGCGGATATCCTGCGCCTCTGGGTCGCGCAGTCCGACTACACGGCCGATCTACGCATCGGGCCCGAGATCCTGAAGGGCATGGCGGACAGCTACCGCCGCCTGCGCAACGGCTTTCGCTACATGCTCGGCGCGCTCTCGGGCTGGGACGAGGCGGAGCGGGTCGAGCCCTCGGAGATGCCCGAGCTCGAACGGTTGGTCCTGCACCGCCTCACCGAACTCGACGCCACGGTGCGCGAAGGCTACGCCGCCTTCGACTACCAGGGTGTCTTCCAGCAGCTCTTCAACTTCATCACCACCGATCTCTCGGCGCTCTATTTCGACATCCGCAAGGACGCGCTCTACTGCGATGCCGCCTCCAGCCTGCGCCGCCGCGCGGTGCGCACGGTGATGGATGCGCTCTTCCACCGGCTCACCACCTGGCTGGCGCCGATCCTCTGCTTCACCATGGAGGAGGTCTGGCTCGCCCGCTTCCCCGGCGAAGAAAGCTCCGTGCATCTGCTGGACTTCCCCGAAACCCCGGCCGCCTGGCGCGACGAGGCGCTGGCCGAGAAATGGGTGAAGATCCGCGAGGCCCGGCGCGTGGTGAACGGGGCCCTCGAAGTGGCGCGGCAGGACAAGGTGATCGGCGCCTCGCTGGAGGCGGCCCCGGTGCTCTACGTCGCCGATCCGGCGATCGTGGAGGCGGTGCGCAGCGTCGATATGGCCGATCTCTGCATCACCTCGGGGCTCGCCATCGAGCCGCATGATCCCCCGGCCGAAGCGTTCCGGCTGGAGAACCCCACCATCGGCGTCGTCTTCGCCAAGGCGGAGGGGACGAAATGCGCGCGCTGCTGGAAGGTGCTTCCCGATGTGGGCGTGCACCGGCACCCCGGTGTCTGCGCGCGCTGCGACGCCGCGCTCACCGCGGCGGCCTGAGTGGGCTCCGCCTTCCCGTCAAACTTTTGGCAACCGCGGCGAGTTTTTGCCGCGGCTGCCTTCGCTTCGCCACAGATTCAATCTATAAGTGTGCTGTGTGTAGGTACTCGCGGATGGTGTTCGCATGACTTTTCGTTCGATATCAATGGCCTGGGTGGGAGTCTGTCTCGCCCTGGCACAGGCGCCGGCCCACGGAGCCGAGCAGCTCGAAAAGAGTCTGTTCCTGCTTCGGGAGGACAGCACGCGCGTCCTTCAGCTGAGTTCGGGTGCCTCGATCCCGGCCCCCGCGCCGGATGCGCTGAGCTGCCGCGAAGTGCAGAAGCAGCTGCAGCTTCTGGATCTTTCGGGCTACCGGCTCGACAGCCGCGCGCCGCGGGACAAGCGGGATATGGACGTGTTTCTCTACGAGGACGCGCTCAGCCGCACCATGTTCCACCGCTGCCGCGACGAGGAAGCGGTCGCCGAGCCGGCGGAGGCGTTCAGCCGCGGCTTCGGCCGGTACTGAGCCCGCGCGCGGCACCTGTCGCCGCGCCGCCCGGCACCGCGCCACCATCACCCGCTGAGCCGGGGGGGCTGCCATGAGCGCCCCCGGCATCACCCGGCAGGCCGTGATAGGCCGCCTCGCCCTCAGCGCCGCCGTCATCTTCCTCATCGACCGGCTCAGCAAATGGCTGGTGGTCGAGGTCATGGATCTCGAGCGGCTCCTGCGCATCGACGTCCTGCCGCCCTTCCTCAACTTCGTCATGGCCTGGAACACGGGCATCAATTTCGGCCTCGGCGCCGGCGGGCCGGAGTCGATGCGCTGGCTGCTGGTCGCCGTCGCCCTCGCCTTCAGCGCGGGCCTCGTGGTCTGGATGCTCTACCGGCGCGACCCCTGGCTCGCCACCGCCGCGGGCGTCGTCATCGGCGGCGCGATCGGCAATAGCTGGGACCGCGTGCAATACGGCGCCGTCGCGGACTTTCTCAACATGTCCTGCTGCGGTATCCAGAACCCCTATGCTTTCAACATCGCCGATGTGGCGATCTTCGCCGGAGCGATCTGGCTCGCCTGGAAGGCCTGAGCGGAGCCGCGAAACCCCGGCGCGGGAGGAACAGAGACCATGCCGATCGTGAGACGCCCCCTGCTGGTCGCCACCGTGGCGCTCGCCACGGCGCTGGCCGGCTGCGACAAGGTCGGAGACCCGATCGAAGCGCTCGGCGGCCGCCGGCCCGCGCCGGACGAGTTCGCCGTGATCGCCCGCGCGCCGCTTGTTGTGCCGCCGGATGTGCGCGCGGGCGAGGGCGGCGCGCGCTCCCTGCCGCGCCCCGATCCCGGCCGCCGCTCCCCGCTGGAGCCCGATCCGGGCCAGCAGGCGCGCAACGCGCTCCTCGGTGCGGGCGGCACCGCGCCCGAGGCCGACCTCGCGAACCCGCCGGACCCGGTCGTCGGCGTCACGCAGAGCCGCGGCGAGCAGGTCCTCTCCGGCACCGCCGTCGCCACGGCCGCCGGTGCGGACGGCGCCGAGGCGCCCGATATCCGCACCCAGCTCGAGCAGGACCGCGCCGCGGAGGCCGCCGCCCAGGCGAGCGGGCCCTATGAGGCGCCGTCCCTCGTCGAACTCCTCGGCTTCGACGGCGACGAAGAGCAGGTCGACCCCGACACGGTGATCGACCCCGTCGCCGAATCGCAGCGCCTGCAGCGCGAGGGCTTCCGCGCCCCGAACGACCCCGAGGCGACAGTCGCCGAGGAGCCGTCGAGCAACTTCCGGACCGGTCCCGACACCTCGGAATTCCAGATCGATCAGCGCAAACGGGGCCTCCTGCCGCCCGAACCGGAGGCCGCGAGCACGCAACAGTGACGCGGCCCGTGCTTTCCGGGCCCGGCCGCCCTACCTAGATCCGGGGATCTGGATCAGGAGAGGGAGCCTGGACTGCATGCGCTTTAGAGAACTGACCCGGCCGCTCGGCGCGGGCATCGTGGCCCTGTGGGGCGTGCTGGCCGCGGGGATCGCCTCGGCGGAAACGCCGGTCACGGCCTTCACGCTCGACAATGGCATGGATGTGGTGGTGATCGAGGATCACCGCGCCCCGGTCGTCACCCATATGGTGTGGTACCGCGTCGGCGCGGCGGACGAGCCCTGGGGCCAGTCCGGCATCGCCCATTTCCTCGAGCATCTGATGTTCAAGGGCACGGACAGGATCCCCGAGGGCGCCTTCTCCAAGATCGTCGCGGACAATGGCGGGCAGGACAACGCCTTCACCTCGTGGGACTACACCGGCTACTTCCAGCGCATCGCAGCGGACCGCCTCGGCATCGTGATGGGGATGGAGGCGGACCGGATGCGCAATCTCCGCCTCAACGAGACACTCGTGGCCACCGAGCGTGACGTGATCCTCGAAGAGCGCAACAGCCGGACCGACAACGACCCCGGCTCGCTCTTCTCCGAGCAGCTGCGCGCCGCCCTCTTCCTCAACCACCCCTACGCGATCCCGATCATCGGCTGGCGCCGCGAGATGGAGACGCTGAGCCTCGAGGACGCGCTGGCCTTCTACGAGCGCTACTACGCGCCGGACAACGCGATTCTCGTCGTCGCCGGCGACGTGACGCCCGCAGGCGTGCGCGCGCTGGCCGAGGAGCATTACGGGCCGATCGAGGCCTCGGGTCGCCCGCCCGAGGCGCGGCCGCAGGAGCCGCCGCATCTCGCCCCGCGCCGCCTCGAGATGCGCGACGCGCGGGTGCGCCAGCCCTATGTCATGCGCCTCTACAAGGTGCCCGCCTTCGAGCCGGAGACCCCGCGCGAGGCCGCCGCGATCTCGCTCCTCGTGGACATCCTCGGGGAGGGCAAGACCTCGCGCTTCACGCAAGGGCTGACCTTCGGGGACGGCCCGGCCGTCGGCGCCGCCGCCTGGTACAGCCCGACGGCGCGGGACGACACCAGCCTCGGCGTCTATGCCGCCTCCAAACCCGGCCGCACGCTCTCGGAGGTGGAGGCCGCCCTCGACGCCGAGATCGCCCGCATGATCGCGGAGGGCCCCACCGAGGCAGAGCTCGACCGCGTCAAGTCTCGCGCCCGCGCCGCCCTCATCTTCGCGCAGGACAGCCAGTCCTCGCTCGCGCGGCTCTACGGCTCGGCGCTCGCCGTCGGCTTCACGGTGGAGAGCGTCCAGGACTGGCCCGAGGTGGTGCAGAGCATCACGGCCGAGGATGTCCGGGCGGCCGCTGAAACCTGGCTGCGCCTCGAGCGCTCGGTCACCGGCTATCTGATGACACCCGATGGGGAGGCCGGCTGATGCGCTTCGAACCCATGAAATCCCTCGCCGCCCTCGCGCTCACGGCCACCCTCGCCCTGCCGACGGCGGCGGATGCGGTGGAGGTGCAGGAGCTGACGAGCCCTGCCGGCCAGAGCTTCTGGCTGGTGTCGGAGCCCTCCATCCCCATCGTCGCGCTGGAGATGAGCTTCACCACCGGCGCGCGCCTCGATCCGGACGGCCGCGAAGGGCTGACCCGGCTCGTGATGGGCCTTCTCGACGAGGGCGCCGGCGAGCGGGACGCGGTTGCCTTCTCCGCCGAGGCCGATGCGCTCTCGGCCCGGTTCGGCTTCTCGGCCGGGCGCGATTCCGTGACCGTCAGCGCGCGGATGCTGACGGAGACCATTGAGCCCGCCTCCGCGCTCCTCGCCGAGGCGCTCTCCAGCCCCCGGTTCGATGCGGATGCGCTCGAGCGCGTGCGCGGCCAGGCCCTCTCCGGCATCGCGTCCGACGAGACCGACCCGGGCGCGATCTCGCAGCGCCGCTGGTTCAGCGCGGCCTTCGCCGGTCATGCCTATGCCCGGCCGACGAGCGGCACGGCCGAAAGCGTGGGCGCCATCACGCGCGACGATCTCGTGGCCCAGCACAAGCGGATCCTTACCCGCAGCAGCGCGCTCATCGGTATCGTCGGCAATATCGACGCGGCCGCGGCGGGAGCGCTGATCGACCGCGTGCTCGCCGGCCTGACCGCCGGGGAACCGGTGGCCTTCGCGCCGCCCGAGACCGAGATCCCGCCGGGCCAGACTGTGGTGGACTTCGACGTGCCGCAATCCGTGGTGCTCTTCGGCCATGCGGGCATCGCGCGGGAGGACGAGGACTACATCCCCGCCTTCGTCATGAACTACATCCTCGGCGGGGGCGGCTTCTCCTCGCGGCTGATGACGGAGGTGCGCGAGAAGCGCGGCCTCGCCTATGGCGTCTACGCCTATATCGCCGGCCTCGACGGCGCGCCGCTCTATCTCGGCCGGGTGCAGACGGCGAACGCGCGCGTGGCCGAGAGCATCGCGGTGATCCGCGAGGAATGGGCGCGCATGGCGGCCGAGGGCGTGACGGAGGAGGAACTGGCCAAGGCCAAGCGCTATCTGACCGGCGCCTTCCCCTTGCGCTTCGACAGCAACGCCAAGATCGCGCGGTTCCTTGTCGGCATGCAGGAATCGGGGCTCGGCACCGGCTATATCGACGAGCGCAACGGTCTGATCGAGGCCGTGACGCTGGAGGACATCCGCCGCGTCGCCGCCCGGGTGCTGCAACCCGACGCGCTCTCCGTCGTCGTCGTCGGGAAACCGGAGGGGCTCTGACCCCTCCGCTCTACCGACCGCCGGGCCCCATGGCGCGACCTTGCGTAACGACCCGTGAATCGTCCCCGCGGCCGCGCCCGCCCACGTCATTGTGGGCGCGAGACAAAGAACATGCGGTGAACGTCAGGCGTCGCACCCCCGTACGCTGGTTCGGCGAATGCGGTCACCGAACCTTCATACGCTGACGCACAAAATGACGTGGGTGGGAGCGGCCGCAACAGGTCTTCACCGCAAGACCCCGCTTCCGCCAACTCCACCGTCCCAGCCTGCTCCCACCAGGGCCAACCACAGGCGTCCCGGGCTTGACCCGGGACCTCCTTGACATTCCCTGAGCTTCACTCGGGCCGGTAGGCAGGCAGAGACTGCGGCGCCAGAGCGTCGATGTCGCGCCCCGCCCAGTCTCCCTTCTGCATTCCGGCCCACATCGTCTCCGCCTCCGCCTGCAGTCGCGCCGCCAGCGCGGAGGGATCGGCCCCCGGCACCACGCCGTCGCGCGCCACCACCTTGCCATCCACCAGAACCGCGGCCAGATCGCTCGCCTGCGCTGAATAGACGATGTTGCGCAAAGGATCGCGCATCGGCGCCATGGTCAGGGTGTCACCCCGCCAGACCAGCAGATCGGCTTTCGCCCCCGGCGCGATCCGCCCCAGATCGTCGCGCCCCAGCGCCTTCGCCCCTCCCAGCGTCGCTGCATCGAACACATCCGCCGCCGTCGCCACCTCCGTCTGGCGGTCCACGATCTTCGAGACCACCGCCGTCCAGCGCAGCGCCTCGATCATGCTCTGTGGGCAGGTATCGGTCGCCAGCGTCATGTTCACCCCGCGCGCCCGATAGCGCGCGAAGCTCTCCATCGCGATCCCGCGCCGGGCGAACACCCAGACCGCATGGGCCACATTGGTCCCGGTATCGGCGAGGATCCCGATATCGTCCGCGTGGAAATTCGCCCAGCTCGATTCACCCGGGATGATCGCATGCCCGAGGATCACGTCCGGCCCCAGAAAGCCGATATCCGAAAGCCACTCGATCGGCGTGCGCCCATGCCGGCGGGTCATCTCCTGGAACTCCGAGACAGACTGCGCCGCATGCAGCGCCAGCGGCAGCCTTCGCTCCGTCGCCACCGCCCGTGTCTTGCGCAGCAGCGCCTCGGAGACCGTGTCGATCTGCATCGGCGTCAGGAAGGTGCGGATGAGATCGCCATGCGTCCCCTCATGCGCCTCGCAGAAGGCCAGCGCCTCGGCAAAATCCGCCGCGCCATCGTCCTCGCGCCACTCGTATTTCACCTCGCGCCCGTTATCGGTGAACCAGCGGCCCGAGCGGTAGCCCTGGCCCACATAGGCGCGCAGCCCGTGGCGCACCGAGGCCTCGATCACCGCCTCGCCATAGGCGCCGATCTCCATCACCGTGGTCGTGCCGGTGGTCAGCAGCTCCGGCACGGCGAACTCCACGCAGGCGAGCGGCGCTTCCGCCCCCATCGCCACCCAGCGCGCCGGCAGAAACTCGAAGAGGCCGGAGAGGTAGAACTGCCGCGGCCCCTTGTCCTCCACGAAGCTCTTGTCGAGCGGAGAGCCCGCGATGTGCGCATGCGTGTTGATCAGCCCCGGCGTCACCACGCCGCCGGGCGCCTCGATCCGCGCGTCCACCGGCCCGTCATAGGCCCCGGGCCCCCCGGCGGGACAGACCGCGAGGATCTTGTCGTCCTCCACCACCACCGCGCCCTCGCGCAGATGGACATGGCGGCCCGACTGGTAGGCAACGATATGGCCGGCAGTGATCAGCGTGCGCATGAGCGGGCTCCGTCTCGATTAGGGGCAGGGGGTTCGCCCTCCACGAAAGGCCCTGCGGCGCCCGGATGCAAGCGCTGGCGCGAAGCTGTGCAAAGGTCATGATCACTGCCTAAAAAAAGCAATTCGGGCCCATTCTGCGCAAAATCTCCGCTTTTGCGCTTTGCAGCCCCCGCGCGGCAGGCCATGCTCGGCCAACCGGGCGTGGCGTGCTGTGCCGGAGAGACCCGGTTGCAACAGCAGAGGTGACCAGATGCGAAGCCTTCCCCTAATTGCCGCCGCGTTTGCCGTGGCCGCCACCGCCACCGCCACCCCCGCCCTGGCGCAGGACACGCTCGCGACCGTGACCGAGCGCGGCTATCTCAATTGCCAGGTCGGCCTGCCGACCCCCGGTTTCTACCAGCTCGCCGATGACGGCACCTGGTCCGGCCTCGACGTGGATGTGTGCCGCGCCATCGCCGCCGTGATCTTCGACGATCCGAGCAAGGTCGAGTTCCAGTCGGTCACCTCCGCCGTGCGCTTCACCGCGCTGGCCAATGCCGAGTCCGACGTCCTGTCGCGCACCACCACCTGGACCGCCGTGCGCGACACCCAGCTCGGCCTCGACTTCACCGCGATCAATTTCTACGACGGCCAGGGCTTCATGGTCGCCAAGGAAAGCGGCATCTCCTCGGCCCTCGAGCTCGACGGCGCCACGGTCTGCGTGCTAACCGGCACCACCACCGAGCTGAACCTGGCCGACTACTTCCGCGCCAACGGCATGGAGTACACGCCCGTCACCAACGAGAACGTCAACGTGCTGATGGAGCAGTACCTCTCCGGCGGCTGCGACGTGTACACCAACGACAAGTCCGGCCTTGCCGCGCGCCGCTCCGCCCTGCCGAGCCCGGATAACCACGTGATCCTGCCCGAGACCGTCTCCAAGGAGCCGCTCGGCCCCGTGGTGCGCCAGGGCGACGATGCCTGGGGCAACCTCGTGCGCTGGATCATGTTCGGCCGCCTCGAGGCCGAGGAGCTCGGCGTCACCTCCACCAATATCGACGAGATGGTCGGCAACCCGCCGAGCCCGAATGTCGCGCGCCTGCTCGGCGTCGAGGGCAATATCGGCGAGGGCCTCGGCGTCGTGCCGGACTTCATGGTCCGCGTGATCAAGGCCGTCGGCAACTACGGCGAGGGCTACGAGAACCATGTGGGCGCCAACACCCCCATCGGCATCCCGCGCGACGGCTCGCTGAACGCGCTCTGGACCAAGGGCGGCATCATGTACGCCCCGCCGTTCCGCTGATCGCCACCTGATCCGCTGAAAACCCGCCCGCTCCCCCGATCCCGGGGGGCGGGTCCATCCGCGCGGGGGCGAGGGCCATGGCGATCACCGGCGAAACGGGCGCTCGCGGCGCGCCAAGCGAAGGCGGCCTGCGCCGCATGCTCAATGACGAGCGCTTCCGCGCCGTGTTCCTCCAGGTCCTGACCCTCGCCCTCGTCGGCGGCGGGCTCTGGTGGCTGGTGAGCAACACCGCCAACAACCTCGCCGAGCGCAATATGAGCGCGGGCTTCGGCTTTCTCGACGTCTCCGCCGGCTTCGGCATCGGCTTCACGCTGATCCCCTACCAGGAGGGCGACACCTATCTGCGCGTCTTCTGGGTCGGCATCGCCAACACGCTGCTCGTCGCCGTCGTCTCGATCGTCCTGGCCACGGTCCTCGGGGTCATCGTCGGGCTTGCGCGGCTTTCCTCGAACTGGCTGATCTCGCGCATCGCCCGCGCCTATGTGGAGCTCCTGCGCAACACGCCGCTGCTGCTGCAGATCGTCGCCTGGTTCTTCGGGGTCTTCAATCTCCTGCCCCGGCCGAAGGACAGCCTGATCCTCGCCGAGGGCTTCGTGCTGAACAACCGCGGCTTCTACATGCCCGCGCCCGTGCCGCAGGCGGGCTTCGATGCGGTGATGATCGCGCTCGGCATCGCCATCGTCTTCGCCATCGGCATCACGCGCTGGGGCCGCGTGCGCGCCGAGCGCACCGGCAAGGGCTTCCCGGGCCTCGGGGTCGGGCTCGCCGCCATCGTGCTCCTGCCACTCATGGTCTATGCCGCGCTCGGCGGCCCGCTCGACTGGAACATGCCCGAGCTCAAGGGCTTCAACTTCCGCGGCGGCGCCTCCGTGCCCCCGAGCTTCTGCGCCCTGATCGTCGCGCTCTCGGTCTACACCTCCTGCTTCATCGCCGAGATCGTGCGCGCCGGCATCCAGTCCGTGCCGAAGGGCCAGCACGAAGCCGCGGGCGCCCTCAACATCCCCAGCTCCTGGACGATGCGCCGCGTGGTGCTGCCCCAGGCGATGCGCGTCATCATTCCGCCGCTGATCTCCAACTATCTGAACATCACGAAGAACTCGTCCCTCGCCATCGCCATCGGCTTCCCGGACCTTGTCAGCGTCTGGATGAACACCTCGCTCAACCAGTCCGGCCAGGCGATCGCGATCGTGGCGATGACCATGGCGTTCTACTGCACCGTGAGCCTCACGGTCTCGCTGATCATGAACCGCTACAACAAGCGCGTGCAGCTGAAGGAGCGCTGAGCCATGTCGGACGCTGCCGCCCCCCCGAACGCTCCCGCCACCGCTTCGGTCGAGGTCTTCAATCCGCGCCCCTCGCGCCCGCCCCCGGCCGACACCGTGGGCGTCGTCGGCTGGATGCGCCGCAACCTCTTCAGCGATGTGCCGAACGCGCTGCTCACCCTGCTCGGCGCCTATCTCATCGTCACGCTCACTGCCTGGGTGCTGGACTGGGCGGTGTTCAACGCGGTCTGGGAGGCGGAGAACCGGCGCGAATGCCTCGACACGGTGGGCCGTGCAGGTGCCTGCTGGCCCGGCGTCGTCGCCTGGTTCGACAACCTGATCTACGGCCTCTACCCCAAGGACCAGGTCTGGCGCATCAATCTCGGCTTTCTCATCCTCGTCGCCTGGGTCGTGCCGCTCTGGATGGGCCGGGTGCGCTCCAAGATCGGCATCGGCCTCTCCGCGGTGCTGCTCTACCCCTTCCTCGCCAGCTACTTCTTCCTCGGCGGCGAGAAGGGCCTGCTCTGGACCGCGCTCATCGCGCTCGGTCTCTCGGCCTTCGTGCTGGCCTGGGCCACCGCGCTTTCCGAGCGCATCACGGGCCACACCATCGGCCGCCTCGCCCTGGCGCTCGCCAAGGTCGATCCGGACGACGAGACCCGCGCGCGGCGCACCCAGCAGTTCGCCTATGCGGCGCTCTACATCCTCTGCCTCGGCGCCGTCTCGCTCCTCTCCTTCGAGGAGGTCGGCACGCGGCTCTGGGGCGGGCTCTTCCTCACCCTCGTGATCTCCGGCTTCGGCATCACCTTCTCGCTGCCGGCGGGCGTGCTGCTGGCGCTCGGGCGGCGCTCGAACCTGCCGGTCATCTCGATGCTCTGCACGGCCTTCATCGAGCTCTTCCGCTCCGTGCCGCTGATCACGATCCTCTTCATGTTCAACACCATGCTGCCGCTCTTCGTGCCGGCGGATGTGGAGGTGAACCAGCTCCTGCGCGCCATCGTCGCCGTCTGCTTCTTTGCCTCCGCCTATATGGCCGAGGTCGTGCGCGGCGGGCTCCAGGCCATCCCGCGCGGGCAGATCGAGGCGGCGCAGTCCCTCGGGCTCGGCTACTGGAAGACCACGGGGCTCATCGTCCTGCCCCAGGCGCTGAAGATCATGATCCCCTCCATCGTCTCGGTCTTCATCGGGCTCTTCAAGGACACCACGCTGGTCTCGATCATCGGGCTCTTCGACCTCATGAACATGGCCCGCGCGATCGGGGAGGACACGACCTGGCTCGGCCTCTTCATCGAGCCCTTCTTCGTGGTCTCGCTGATCTATTTCGCTTTCTGCTTCGCGATGTCCTCCTACTCCATCGGTCTCGAGAACAAACTCTCGGCGGGGCGCAACCGATGAGCGCCAAGGCCATCGAGATCGTCGGGCTCAACAAGTGGTTCGGCACCTTCCATGCGCTGAAGGACATCGATCTCACGGTGGCCGAACGCGAGCGGATCGTGATCTGCGGCCCCTCCGGCTCGGGCAAGTCCACGCTCATCCGCTGCGTGAACCAGCTCGAGGAGCATCAGGAGGGCGATCTCGTCGTGGGCGGCGTCGCGCTCGCGCGCGACCGCAAGAACCTGCCGGAGATCCGCGCCCAGATCGGCATGGTGTTCCAGCAGTTCAACCTCTTCCCGCATCTGAGCGTGCTCGAGAACTGCACTCTCGCCCAGATGCTCGGTCAGCAGCGCCCCAAGGCCGAAGCCGAAGAGACCGCGATGGCGCATCTCGAGCGCGTCGGCATCGCGGATCAGGCCCTGAAATTCCCGCTCCAGCTCTCTGGTGGGCAGCAGCAGCGCGTGGCCATCGCCCGCGCACTCTGCCTCAAGCCCCGGATCATGCTCTTCGACGAGACCACCTCGGCCCTCGATCCCGAGATGATCTCCGAGGTGCTCGACGTGATGGTCGAGCTCGCCGAGGACGGCATGACCATGATCGTCGTCACCCACGAGATGGGCTTCGCCCGTCAGGTCGCCGACCGCGTGGTGTTCATGGATCAGGGCGAGATCGTCGAGCAAGCCGGGGCGGAGGCCTTCTTTACCGCGCCGCGCTACGACCGCACCCAGCTCTTCCTCTCCCAGATCCTCTGAGGGCCCAGCGCCCGTCGCGGGCCCCGGACCCCGATCCGGGGCCTCCTTGACGCTTGTGATTGGCAAACGCCCCGCGCATCCAGTAAACTCGCTACTCACCGGCAGCGTGGCCGGTCGCTGCGTGAGGTCCCCGCCATGAGCCGCCTCGACGGACCCGTCGCCGAGCCCAGCGTCACGGTCGTCGACGACGCGCAGGACAGTCTCTTCCTCGGCATAACGCCCTTCGACGGCGCCAAGCTCGGCGGCGCGTTCGGCACCGGCAGCGGCCCCGTGACCTTCAGCATCGCCGGCGCCGGGATCGAGATCACCGAGTTCGCCAACAACACCCTCTCGCGCGACTTCTCCGAGACCTATGCCTACGATGTCGAGCCGATCATCCGGCAGGCCTTCGCGGACTTCGCCGCCGCCGGCAACGTGGATTTCGTGCAGGTGGCCGATGACGGCGTGGCCGGGGTCGAGACCTCCGTCGCCTATGCGCGCTACTTCCACGGCGAACCCCAGCGCGCGGGCAACTATGGCGGCGTGTACCTGCCGCAGGAGGGCGCGCGCGGCGGCAACGCCATGATCGCCGACGCCCAGATCACCCGCGGCGCCGTAAATTTCGGCGATACGGTGCTGCATCAGGTGGGCCACATCGTCGGCCTCGGCCAGACCGACGATCCGAGCTCCGTGATGCTCCCCTCGGTCTTCTCCGGCGCACCCGGCCTCGGCCCCGGCGATATCGAGGCGACGCGCCTCATCTATGGCGAGCAGGACCGCGCGCCCATCGTCTACCGCCTCGCAAACGGCCAGGCGGAGGTCGACGCCGTCTATGCCACCGACCTCCTGGTGATCGAGGGCAACGCGCTCGACAACAGCATCGCCGCGACCGAGGCCGACGACACCCTGAACGGCGGCGGCGGCGATGACCGCCTGGAAGGCCGCGGCGGCAACGACGCGATCAATGGCGGGGAGGGCACGGATGCCGCCGTCTTCCGCGGCCTCGCCGCGGACTACGCCATCGAAGGCGACGCCAATACCGCCACCATCCGGGGCCCGGACGGCGAAGACCGCCTGACCGGCATCGAGCAGCTGATCTTCGACGACCGCACGGTCGATCTCGCCGCCACGGCGCTCACACCCGCAGAGGCACGGGCCGTGGCCTATCTCTACGAGGTCGGCCTCGACCGCGACGGCGATATCGATCTCGTGGGCCTCAACTTCTGGATCGACGAGCGCGAGGCGGGCCTGAGCGAGGCGGCGCTCGCGGCGTTCTTCCTCGCCTCGGACGAGTTCGCCGGCGCATTCGGCGATCCCGACCAGCTGAGCGACCAGGCGCTGGTCGAGACACTCTATCGCAACGTGCTCGACCGCGCGGGCGAGCCGGACGGCGTGGCGTTCTGGACCGACCTCCTCGGCCAGGACGACTTCTCCCGCGCCCGCCTTCTGATCGAGTTCGCCGGCAGCGTGGAGAACGTCGAAACCCTCGCCTTCATCGAGACTCTCACGGAGACCGCGCCCGGCGAGTGGTCCTTCATCGCCTAGCCATAGCCGCGCCAACGCAAGGGTGCGGCCGCTCCCACCCACGTCATCTTGGGTCGCAAGAAACGAACATTGCGTGAACAAAGAGGCCCTGTCTCGCTGATCGCAGTTGTCTGACCCAGAGATGTGACGCCCGTTGCGACAGCGACGCGCGCGGATCCAAGCAGCATTCGGGTTTGGCGCGATCCGTGTCCGTTGCGTCCTGACCGATCAGCCAGAGGCGCTCCGATCGCGCTCGTCGACCGCCGACATCAGCCGTTGAAGAAGCGTGATCATCTGCTCGAGTTCTTCGGCGTTCAGGCCGTGTCTCAGCAGATCGCCATCCGATGAGAGCACATCTGCCATTGCCCGTTCGATTGCTCCGCACCCCTTCGCCGTCAGGCGCACCGGCTTACTCCGGCGGTCGGTCTCGCAGACACCCCGCTCGACAAATGCACTGTTTTCCAAGCGCTTCAGCGCCTTCGTAATCCCGCCGGAGGACATCTGGAGGTGTTGGTAGAGCTCCGTCGGCGGCAGTTCATGCGGAGGAGGCTCCCGCCTCAGCATCACCAGCAACTGAAACTCGGTGAAGTCCAGCCCCTCCGCCTGAACGCATCGCTCGGCATTGGCCTGGATGATCTTGTTCAGCCGAAAGAGCCGTAGCATCAACCGGCTAACCGGTGTGACGGCCTCGGGCCAGTTGAGCTGCATGCGGCGGAGCGATTCGTCGGCAGGACGGTTGTCGATCGTCATCATACCCTCCGACGTCTGCGTTAGGGCGCCGAGAACTGTCTTGTAATGAAGATAACTTCGGCCCGTATGCCTTCCTGAAAAGACAAACACGCCGGCCAAGATGGAGACCACCGTTCCGCCAGCCGCTTGTGGCCTTGTCTCTCGGTTCAACCACTGGTTGATCGTCGCTGGAATGATCGGGATGCTCGGCTTCGGCCTTTATATCGAGAATGCGGGGCTGGAGGGCGCCGCCCGCGGCGCGGCGCTTGGCGTCCACAAGGCGATCGGTGTGCTCGTACTCGCCTTCTGCGCCTGGCGTGTGGACTTCCGGCTCTATCGCGGCTTCCCGGCTCCGGTCGCCGCCCTGCCCGCCTGGCAGGAAGCGGGCGCGAAGGCTGTGCACTGGCTCCTCCTCGTCGGGATCGTCCTCATGCCCGTGTCCGGGCTGGTGATGTCCGCCTTCGGGGGCCGCGCGACGGATGTGTTCGGGGTGTTCGCGATCCCCGCAGGCCCGAAGATCGAATGGCTCAACGAGGGCGCCGGAGAGGTGCACAGCCTCGTCGGATACCTGCTCGTCGCCGTGGTAGCAGCCCATGCGGGTGCAGCGCTCAAGCACCACGTCTTGGACCGCGACGCCACCCTGCTGCGCACGATCGCAGGGCGCACCGTCAGCCGGGACTGACCGCAAACCTCACTGAGCAGGTTCGGGGAGGACGCCTTCAACGGCGTTAAGCCATGAACGCAGTGTCGGCGGGTCAGAAGGCGTCCGGCATGACGGCTGGCAACCGATGCGGAGCCCGTGCGACCGGCTTCCAGATCCGCGACACCGCCGAAACTGCCCGCCCTGCACACGCCGCCATCGCTCGCGCGGTCCGCCGGCTCGCCTCACGGCGCAACTTATGCCTGCGCTCGCCGGGCGCCCAACCTCCAGCTCGGTCAACCGGCGTGCGCCCTGGCGGCCAGGTCGCGTCACAGAGCGCCCCCTCCACGGTGGTGTCCGGTGGAGTTCGTCAGAACGATCCAGTCACGCCAAACAGGCTCTCGGGGCAGGCCGCGGTCAGAGGCGATCCGCTCGAGGCGCTCTCGATCGGCATCGTTCGGCCCTACAAAGATCTCCGTGCGCGCGACGCAGACCCGCACACCCTGCGGGGCAAGGGAAGCCCGATCGGAATTCATCCGTCTCGGCCACGCAAACAGCGGCGAATCGATACGAAAAGGCTCACGCGGCATTCACGAAGCGCGATCCAAAATGTCGTGGGTGGGAGCGGCCGCACCCCCGGCGCATCGCCTCCCCCGCACGCAAGCGACGCCGGCAGACCCTGCGACCGCCCTTGGCGAACGCCCGGGCGTCATGCTACCCATTGCGTTATGGCTGACGCTGCACACAAAATCAGGGAAGAACCCCCGGAGATCCGACGCCTGGACGAGGCCGCGGCCAACCGCATCGCCGCCGGCGAGGTGGTCGAGCGCCCCGCCTCCGCCGTCAAGGAACTCGTGGAGAACGCGCTCGATGCGCGCGCGCGCCGCATCGCCGTCACCATCGCCGATGGCGGGCGCACCCTCATCGAGGTGCAGGACGACGGCCACGGCATCGCGCAGGACCAGCTCGCCCTCGCACTCGAGCGCCACGCAACCTCCAAGATCGACGGCTCGGATCTCGTCAACATCCGCAGCTTCGGCTTTCGCGGCGAGGCGCTGCCCTCCATCGCCTCCGTCGCGCGGCTGACGCTCGTCTCGCGCGCCGCCGGCGCGGCCGAGGGCTGGGAAATCGCCGCCTCCGCCGGTCGCCTCACCCCGCCCCGCCCGGCAGCGCGCAGCGCCGGCACCACCGTGCGGGTTGCCGATCTCTTCTGCGCCACGCCCGCGCGCCTCAAATTCCTCCGCAGCGCGCGCGCCGAGACACAGGCCATCTCCGAGCTTCTGCGCCGCACCGCCATGGCCGCCCCCGCCACCGCCTTCCGCCTGACCGACCGCAGCGCGGGCGAGGACGGGACGCCGGGCCAGCGCGTCCTCATCGACTACCCGGCCGAATTCGGCAGCCCCGCCGAGGCGCGCCAGGCCCGCATCGACCGCATCATCCCCGGCAGTTTCATCGCCGGCGCCGTCGCGCTGGACGCCGCGCGCGACGGCCTGCGCATGCTCGGTCATGCGGGCCTGCCCGCCATCGCGCGCGGCGCCGCGGTCCACCAATACATCTTCGTCAATGGCCGCCCCGTGCGCGACCGGCTCCTGCTCTCCGCCCTGCGCGCCGCCTATGGCGATTTCCTGCCGCGCGACCGTCATCCGGTCGCCGCGCTCTTTCTGGAGATCCCGCCGGAGAGCGTCGATGTGAACGTCCATCCCGCCAAGGCCGAGGTGCGCTTCCGCGAGCCGGGCGTCGTGCGCGGCCTCGTGATCTCCGCCATCCGCCACGCGCTCGCCGAGGCGGGCCATCGCGGTGGCGCGGCCTTGTCAAAGACCGCCCTCGGCGCCTTCCGCCCGGCCGGCGCGGGCTTCGCCGAAGGGCCCCGTGCCTGGACGCCGCCGCGGTGCCCGGCCGGCGAAGCGCTCGCTGCGTCCTTTCTCGCCCAGGCCCCGGCTACGGCGGGCGGGGCCCCGCCCGCCCCTGGCCTCGCGGGCACCGACACCCCGTCGGGCCGCGTCGAGCCCTCCTGCGAAGCCGTCCCGGACCCCGAGACCCACCCGCTCGGCGCCGCCCGCGCCCAGCTCCTCGGCACCTATATCGTGGCGGAGACGGCGGACGGCGTGGTGCTCATCGACCAGCATGCCGCCCATGAGCGCCTGGTCTATGAGCGCCTGAAGCGCCAGCGCGCCGCGGCGGGTATCGCGCGCCAGGGTCTCCTGATCCCCGAGATCGTCGAGCTCGGCGCTGGCGGCGCCGCGGCCGTGCTCGGCGCGGCGGAGGACCTCGCGGCACTCGGCCTCGTGGTCGAACCCTTCGGCCCGGGCGCTGTCTGCATCCGCGAGGTCCCCGCCCTCCTCGACCGCGCCGATCCCGCAGCACTCCTGCGCGATGTGGCGGACGAGCTGCAGGATGCGGGCACCGCGGAGGGTATCGCCGCGCGGCTCGATGCGGTCCTGTCGCGCATGGCCTGCCACGGCTCGGTCCGCGCCGGGCGCCGGCTCGATGCCGCCGAGATGAACGCGCTCCTGCGCGAGATGGAGGCCGAGCCAGCCTCCGCCCAGTGCAATCACGGCCGGCCCACCTCGATCCGGCTCGACCGCACCGCGCTGGAACGGCTCTTCGCCCGCCGCTAGGCGCGAGACGTCCCCAAACGTTCACCGCATCGAAACCGTCGTCCCCTATCCCGAAGACGGCGAGGGAGGGTGTGATGCCGGACGATCGTTTGGAGGTGAAGGAGCAGAGCCCCTTTGCGGAGGCACGGGTGCTGGCCGCGCATGCGCTCGATCTGGCGGAGCGTCATCGCATCCCGCCCTTTCCGCGCGCCTACGAGGTCTGGTTCACCTATGCGTCCGGCGGGCACAGCGCGCTCTCAGAGCGCATCGATGCCATGCTGCACGAGACGGGCACGCTGCCGCCGGGAGCGATCGACCAGCTCCATGCCGAGTATCTCTCCACGAGCGCGATGAATGCCGGGGTGGAGCGGATCGGGGAGCGCGTGAACGCCGATCTCGGCCAGCTGGTGGACGTGATCGAGGGCGGATCGATGCATGGCGACGCGCTTCTGGCAAAGATCAACCGGGCCGAGAAAGCGCTGATCGACGCGGATGACACGGCCGAGCGCCGCCGACGGGTGGCCGAGCTGGTGCGCGAGACACGCCATCATGTGCGCGGCATCTCCGGGCTCGGCGAGAATCTCGAAACCATGCGCACCCAGTTCATGGCGATGCAGCGCGAGCTGCGCGAACTGCGCCAGAGCGTCCTGCTCGATGCGCTCACCCAGCTGCCAAACAGCCGCTTCTTCGACGACGCGGTGGTGCGGATGGCGGAGGAGGCGTCGGGCGCAGGGCGCGATCTCGCGCTGATCCTGCTCGATCTCGACCATTTCGATGCGTTCAACCAGCGTTGGGGGCGCAAGGCGGGCGATGTGGTGCTGACGAAATGCGCGGCCGTCCTGCGCCAGGTGCTGCGGGAGGGGGATGTCGCGATGCGCATCGGGGGAGACACCTTCGCGATGCTCCTGCCCGGCATGGGCGCGCCGAAGGCCCAGAACCATGCGGAAGGGCTGAAGCGCTCGGTGGCGGAGATCCGGATGGTGCGCACGGCCACCAACGAAGCGGTGGCCAAGCTCAGCGCCTCCGTCGGTCTCACCGCGCTCCGGCCCGACGATACACCCGCACGCCTGCGCAGCCGTGCGGAGCAGGCCCTC
>JBCBWF010000261.1:0-7272 GCA_039817245.1 Pseudomonadota bacterium
GGGCGATGGCGCCGGGGCCGGTGATGGCGCGGGCGCTGGCGCCGGGGCCGGTGATGGCGCGGGCGATGGCGCCGGGGCCGGTGATGGCGCGGGCGACGGGGCCGGGGCCGGTGATGGCGCGGGCGACGGTGCCGGGGCCGGTGATGGCGCTGGTGACGGGGCCGGGGCCGGTGATGGCGCGGGTGACGGGGCCGGGGCCGGTGATGGCGCGGGTGACGGTGCCGGTGATGGCGACGGGGCCGGGGATGGCGCGGGCGCCGGCGGCGGCACCCAGATGGCCGAGACGCTCTCGCTCAGCCCGCCCGACGGCTTCGTGGTGCAGGGCGATATCGAGCTCAGCACCGTCCAGAACGGCGCGGTCCTGCCGGCGCGCGGCGCCACGCTCTTCGGCGCGGTGTTCGACCCGATGACCTTCGACATGGTGATGGCCACCATCGGCTCCTCCGGCCGCGAGACCATCGTGGATGTGGGCCCGACCACCGGCCAGTTCGCGGTGCGCCTCTTCCCGGCGGATCTCGCGGGCCAGTCCACGGTCGATCTCACGCTGACCGCGATGTCCTCCTCCGGCTCGGGCGTCCTGCCGGCCGAGATCAGCTACAGCTTCAGCGTCGCCCCGGCGATGGACGGCATCGAGCAGGCTCTCGGCCGCATCGGCTTCGGCGCCACGGAAGAGACCTTCCAGCGCGTCCAGTCCATCGGCTTCGAGGCCTATGTGCGCGAACAGCTCGAGCCCGACACGGTCGACGACACCGCGTTCATGAGCACCGATCCCGAAGGCCTCATGGACACCTCGGCCAACAACAACCAGCTCCCCGACCGGATCATGGCCTACAACGTGAACTACGCCGCCTTCAGCGCGCGCCAGCTTCGCGAGGTCATGACCCTCTTCTGGTCCAACCACTTCCACGCGGTGCCGACGGACGGCTCGAGCAATCTCTCCGAGCTGGCCGAATGGCAGGGCTACCGGGAGCGGGCCTTCTCCACCTTCGGCGAGCTCCTGCGCTTCTCGGCCGAGAACCCCAACATGATGGCGTTCCTGGACAACCAGGACAGCGTCTTCAACAACCTCAACCAGAACTACGCCCGCGAGCTCCTCGAGCTGCACACCGTCGGCGTGGACGGCGGCTACGGCGAGGACGATATCGACCCGGTGGCGCGCGTCTTCACCGGCTGGGACCGCGAGCGGGTGGACAACACCGATCCCCCGGTGGACGTGTTCGTCTTCAAGTCCCAGGACTTCCGCAGCAACGGAACGGTGCGGCGGCAGTATCACGACCCCGACGACAAGACGATCCCGTTCCTCGGCGTCACGATCCAGGGGCGTGAGGACCAGGAGGGCTTCCAGGAGGGCGTCGAGCTTCTCGAGATCCTCGCCATGCACCCCTCCACGCAGGCCTTCGTCTGCAGCAAGCTGGCCAAGGTCTTCGTGAGCGACAGCCCGGACGCCAAATATGTCAGCGCCTGTGTCGCGGCCTGGGCATCCAGCGGCGGCCAGGTCAAGGACTTCGTCGAGGCGATCCTGCTCCACCCGGACTATCTCAGCGACGTCGACAACCGTCGCAACAAGGTGAAGACCCCCTACGAGTTCGCCGTCTCCTATCTGCGGACGTTCTCGCCGGGCTACATGGTCACCGGGCAGAGCAATCTCGAGGGCTTCCTGCGCTCCTTCTTCACCAATGTCGTCTCCGATGCGGGCATGAACATGGTCCGCTACCCGGTGCCGACGGGCTTCAAGGAGACCAGCAGCACCTGGACCTCCACGGGCGTGCTGATCGAGGAGCAGCGCGGGATGATCGGCCGGGTGCGCGACAGCGACTCGCGCTACGACATCGATCTCGACATGACCCAGACCATCGCGGCCGCCGGCCTCGAGACGGCCGAGGAAGTGGCCGCCTATCTCCTGGGTCTCGCCTCCGTCGAGAACTACTCGCAGAGCGAGTTCGACACCCTGGTGGCCGAGCTGAAAGGCGATGACGGCGTGTTCGAGCCCAACCTCCAGGACGAGGACCGCGCCCTGGAGCGTGCCCTGGGGCTCATCGTCAGCCTGCCCAGCTTCAAGATGCAGTGACGCCCCCGGCGTCACTCCCCCATCTGCGCAAGAAGGACCGATCCGATGAGAACGCGCCGTAATTTCCTACAGCTCGCGTCGCTTGCAGCCACCGCCGCGTATATCGGTGCCCCCGGAATGCCCCGCTTCGCCTTCGGCCAGAGCGCGGGCGGGAAAGTCTACATCAAGATGTTCATGCGGGGGGGTGCGGACGGCCTGCACCTCTTCCCCCGCTACGGCGATCCCTTCTACTACCAGTACCGCCCGAACATCGCGATCGAAGGGCCCGGCAGCGGCTCCGAGGGGGCCGTCGATCTCGGCGATCCGATGCGCGCCATGAACCCCAACATGGCGCCCCTGCTCGAGGTCTGGGAAGACGGCAACATGCTCGTCAGCCCGGCCACCTCGTCCAACGATCTCAACCAGTCGCATTTCGACTCGCAGCGCTGGATCGGCACGGGCACGCGCAACAACCTGGTGGACGGGTATCTCAACCGCTACCTCCAGGTGAAGAGCGGCGTGAACCACCCGATCCGCGGCGCCACCGTCGGCAAGGGCGATGCCAGCCGCGAGATGACCGGCGCCTTCGCGACGCCGACGATCTCGCGCCAGTCGGACTTCGACATCCGCAACAACGACTTCTGCTCGGGAAGCGGCTGCTCGGAGAACCGCCTGCTGGAGCGCATCACCGAGAACGCCCTGCACCCCACCGATCTCAACGCGGTCGAGGGCGCGCTCAAGGAGAGCCAGATCCTGATGGTCGAGACCATCGATGAGGTGAAGGGCCTCGGCACCTACATGCCGAACGCCGCCGCCCAGGAGCTCGCGCCGGACTACTCCAACACCCAGACCGGCAACGGCCTGCGCCTCATCGCCCAGCTCCTGAAGGGCGGCATTCCCCTCGAGGTCGCGGCGCTGAACTTCCAGGGCGCCTCCTGGGACAGCCACAACAACCAGATCCCGACCGGCAGCGCCAACCCCTTCACCGACCAGAGCTTCCGCTACAACCAGCGGATGCGCCAGGGCGCGACCGACATCGCGATGTTCGTGCGCGATATGGGCTCGATGATGGACAACATCGTCATCCTGGTCTGCACCGAGTTCGGCCGCACGGTGAAGGAGAACGGCTCGTTCGGCACCGACCACGCACGCGGCGCCTCCTGGTTCGCCATCGGCAACTCGGTCAATGGCGGCATGGCGCCGGATATCGCGACGCTCGAGGAATCGGAACTCGAGCGCAACAACCGCATTCCCACTGTGGTCGACTACAAGGACATCGTGGCCGAGATCCTCGTGCGCCATCTGGACCTGCCCGAGAACCTCGTCGCCACCGTGCTGCCGGGTCACAGCTTCAACGACTACGGCTTCCTGTCCGCCACCGCCTGAGGAGTACGGATGCCGCAAGGCGACAATCTGCTGGAGCGCGCCGCCCGCGTCGCAAGACCGCGGCGGCGCCTCATGGCGTTCGCCAACATGGTGGAGGCCGGGGCCATGTCCGTGGTCGAGACCCCACCCTCGCGCCGGCGCCCCGAGCCGGTCCGCATCGTGTTCACCGGGGCCGAGACCCTGCTGGAGGTCGAGGAGGCCGGTGCGGTCCGCGCCACCCCCTTCGATCCCGCCAGCGGCGTTGCCGCGCGCATCCGCGCAGAGGGCGTGCGCCGCGTCGATCTCGTGCTGCGCGACGGCGCCTGCCTCGACCTCGCCTTCGCGCTGCCGGAGGCGAGCCTCGGCGATCTGCGCGCCATGATCGACAACGAGATCGTCTACCAGTCCCCCTTCGAGCTCGACGAGGCGCTCTGGTGCTGGACCGCCCGGCGCGAGGGCGCGGGCGCCGATGTGGAATGGCGCATCTCCGTCGCCCTCACCCTTGCCGGCGCGCTCGATCCCGTGCTCGCCGCGCTGCAGGAGGCCGGCATCCGCATCACCGCCGTGCGCCGCCAAAATCCGGGCGCCGAGAAGGACGCCGCTCCGGGCAACGGAAGCTGGGCCGCCGCACCGGACTGGGCCTGCGCGCCCGACCGTGCCGCCGCCGCCTCGCCCGCCGCGAAGGCCGCCTCGGCGGTCCGCCGCCTCCCCGCGGTCGCCCTCCTGCCCGCCGCGGCGGTCGTCGCCTTCCTCGTGGTCGTCGGCGGGCGCTACGCCACGCTCGCCATGGAGAGCAACGCGCTCGCCCTGGAGGCCGGCCGCGCCCAGACCCAGATCGCCGTCGCCACGCAGGCCTCCATGCGCAGCCGCGCGCTGACCGAGGAGCAGCAGCTCTCCGCGCTCCGCCTCGCCACGATCGGCCGCATCGCCGCGGCGCTGCCGGACGACACCTGGCTGAACGCGCTCTCGGTCACGGGCGAGGGCTTCGAGATCGCGGGCTTCGGCCCCTCCGCCGCGCGCACCACCGAGGATCTCGCGCGGATCCACGGCATCGGCGGCCTGCGCTTCGCAGCCCCCATCGCGCGCAACAGCCGCCAGCGCACCGAGCGCTTCCGCATCGCCGGCACCGTCGGCCCCGCGGCGCCCGGCGCTGCCGCATCCGCGCCCAACGCCGCACAGGGGGCTGCGCAATGAGCGAGTTCCGCTTCGCCCGCCCCACGCGCCCGCCGCTCGCCTTCGCCGCCTTCCTCGCGGTCGCGGCCCTCGGCCTCGGCGCGCTCGGCCAGGAGCTTCTCGGCGGCGTCGCCACCCTCGAGCGCGACATCGCCGACAAGCGCGCTCTCATCCAGCGCGCGGCCATGACCGTGGATGCCGGCCCCGCCATCGCGGTCTACGAGGCCGCCACGGCCGAGGAGGCCCGCGCGCGCTTCCAGACCGATATCCAGGCGATCGCCGATGCCCACGGCCTCGCCGTCGAGACCCTCGGCACCGCCGATATGGTGATCACGGACGGGCTCGTGCGCATGGCGCTCACGGTGAACGGCTCGCTGCCCGAGAACGCGCTCGGCGCGCTCCTCGTCGCGCTCGAGGCCGCGCGCCCGGCCATCCTGCTCGACGGCATCTCGCTGCGCCGCGCGCGCGGGCGCCAGGCGGCCAATGCCGCGCGCCTCCTGCCGATCCGCATCGAGATCGCGGCCTATGCCGATGTCTGACGCGTTCGAGAGCCTGATCGCGCGCCTCGCGGTGCCGGCGGTGGCGCTCGGCATCACCGTCGCGGCCGGCGCGGGCATCCTCTCCGTGCTCGGCCCCGGCCAGCCGCCGCTGCGCGCGGCCAATTTCGTCGTGCGCGATGTGGGCGAGGGCGAGGCCACCGCCCGCGCCGCCGCGGTGCGCGAGGCCGCCGAGGCCTTCGCCGCGCGCCCGCTCTTTCATGCCAGCCGCCGGCCCTGGGCGCCGGAGGCCAAGGCCCCCGCACCGGCCCCGGCAGCCCCGGCCAAGCCCCGCCTCCTCGGCATCGTGGGCTATCAGGGCCGCTACCTCGCCCTCGTGCTGCCGGCCGATGGCGGGCCGGCCCGGCGCGTCGGCGCGGGCAGCACGATCGGCGCCTGGCAGGTCCTCGCGGTCGGGCCCGAGGCGGTCGAGCTTTCCAGCGAGCGCGGCGGACGCGCCGTGCTCGCCCTCAAGCGCGCCGAGTGAGCGGAGGGCCGGAGAGAAGTCTGTGCGGGATGTCTGACCGTGTGGCGAACGGGCAAGCCGCGCGGGTGTCGGTGAGAGACGCGTTCCAGTGGGCGGGTGTCGACGGCGGGGAGCAGCCCCGCCCGGATCGCCTCCAAGACTATGAACGGGGGTCAATCAGATGACAGACGTGATCGGCGGCTTCGACGTGGTGCTCGGCACCTCCGGAGCGGATAGTTTCGACGGCAGCGCCTCGCGCGAGGTGTTCTTCGGGCTCGCGGGCGACGACCGCTTCTCGAACACCAGCTTCGAGGGCGAGAGCTACTTCGTGGGCGGCACGGGCGACGACACCTATGTCGCCTCGCCCGACAGCTTCACCATCGTGCACGAGACGGGCGGCGATGGCGGCGACGAGTTCGTGGACAGCATCGTGACCGGCGCGGGCGACCCGCTGGTGGCCACGGTCGACGGGCGGCACCTGCTCTTCAACTACGTGCAGACCGGCACGGCGATCCTGTTCGTCGACTGGGAGCAGCCGGAGAACCAGATCGAGATCTTCCGGCTCTATGACGGCTCGGGGCTGGTGGGCATCACCTTCGAGGAGCTGCGCGACCAGATCGAGGACCTGCCGGGCTTCGTCGGCGATGTGGGGCTCGAATCGCTCGGCCTCGTGGAGGATCTGGAGGACGGCATCGAGCTCCTCGTCGAGGCGGTGGACACCGAGACCCTGCCGGGCGGGCTGACCACCGAGGAGGCGCAGACAGTCGCGCTGCTCTACGAGGCGGGCCTCGGCCGCGCCGCCGAGTTCGACGGGCTCAACTTCTGGATCGACCAGCGCGAGAACGGCCTCGACGATCTGGGCCTCGCTGAGCTCTTCGTGCAGTCCGAGGAGTTCACGAACCTCGTCGGCGATGTGGACAGCATCAGCGACGAGGACCTGGTCGAGGCGCTCTATGTCAACGTGCTCGAGCGCCAGGGCGAGCCGGAAGGGGTGGCCTTCTGGACGGAATTCGCCGCCGAGCCGGAGACGGATGCGGCCACGCTGCTCCTCGCCTTCGCCAGCGCCGACGAGAACCGCAACGCCGCCGACAATCTCGACGGGCTGAGCGAGATCGTCCCGGGCGTCTGGGACTTCGTCTGACGCTCCGGCCTGCGCGCCCCTGCGACGCGCAGCCGCCCTGCACAAGATGTGCGCGACCACGCCGCGAGGCTGTCCCGGGCTCGACCCGGGACCTCCTTGCGGGTCTCACACCCGGCTCGCATGCGCCGCACCCAAGCCGACCGGCGCCCCTCGCCCCGAAACCCGGCTGCGCCCGCGCCCTCCCACGTCATTGTGCAAGGAGGATAAAGAACATTGAGTGAACAAGCCCAACTCTGAGCGCTGTATGCGGAGTCTCAACCGACGGCGAAGCGGCGGGGCGACGATACCGGCCCGCCCGCTGCAGGGCGCATCCCGGGTCGTTCGAAGATGCTTCGGTCAGCGCAGACCAAGGGGCCTCGAACGGGATCCGGATCACTGGCGGTCCGGCCAAGGACACAGGGTGCGGCCGCGCCCTCCCACGTGATTTTAGAGACGAAGATCCGAACGCAGGGTGAACAAATAGATCCATTCCCGCCACTGCTGGTCCCTGGGGCCGGAGCCCTTTGCTGCGATCCGCTCCGGAGCCACGGATTGAGCCGGGGGA
>JBCBWF010000276.1:0-6955 GCA_039817245.1 Pseudomonadota bacterium
CGCGCCAGATCCAGGGCACGCTCAACGGGCTCGGCGAGCGCTGCGGCAACGCCAATCTCTGCTCGCTGATCCCGACGCTCCTTCTGAAGGAGCCCTATGCAAGCCGCTACGAGACCGGCGTCGCCGTGGAGGATCTGCCGCAGCTCCGCCGGGTCTCGGCGCTGCTCGACGACATCCTGAACCGCCAGCCGAACCGGCATGCGCCCTATATCGGCGCGGCCGCCTTCACGCATAAGGCGGGTCTGCATGCCTCCGCGATCCTGAAGGATCCGACGACCTACGAGCATGTGGCGCCGGAGAGCGTCGGCAATCGCCGGGTGATCCCGATGTCGAACCAGGCGGGGCGCGCGAACCTGGTGCGCCGGCTGGCCGAGGCGGGGCTGGCGGTGGATCCGAAGGATCCGCGGCTCGTGGGGCTCCTGGCGGAGGTGAAGACGCGCGAGGATCAGGGCTATGCCTATGACAGCGCGGCGGCGAGCTTCGAGATCCTGGCGCGGCGGCATCTGGGGCTCCTGCCGGGGTTCTTCACGGTGGATCGCTACCGGGTGACGGCGGAGCGGCGCTTCAACGCGATCGGGGAGCGGGTTACGGTCTCCGAAGCGGTGGTGGCGGTGCATCTGGACGGCAAGCGGATGATCTCGGCGAGCGAATCGATCGACCCCGAGACGCAGGCGGATCAGGGGCCGGTCAACGCGCTGGCGCGCGCGCTGCGCAAGGATCTCGGGCGTTACCAGGCGGATATCGACGATATGCGGCTGGTGGATTTCCGCGTGCGGATCATCGGGGCGGGGACGGAGGCGGTGACGCGCGTGCTGCTGGACAGCGCCGATGCGGCGGGGAACCAGTGGTCCACGGTGGGGGTCTCGGCCAATATCGTGGATGCGTCCTTCCAGGCGGTGGAGGATGCGATCATCGCGCGCCTGCTGCGCGCCGAGAGCGACGCTGCGGCGGGCGAGGCAGCGGGGGCCGGGGCTTTGGAAGCCGGGGTTATGGATGCGGGGGTTGTAGATGCCGGGGCGGCTGCGGCCGCGGATGGCTGAGCCGGCGCTCAGCGCACCGGCGGCGCTGGCGCGGCGGGCCGATCCGGACCTCTTTCTCGCAGCCCTCTTCGCGCCGGAGCCGCAGCGGGAGCGGCTGATGGTGCTGACGGCTTTCGATATCGAGCTCAGCCGTGCGACCTCGAAGGCCGCGGGCACGGCGGAGGGGCCGCTCATTGCTGAGATGCGCCTGCAGTTCTGGCGCGACCGGCTGTCCGATGCGGCGGGGGAGGGCGCGCCGGGGACTGCGATCTGCCACGAGATCGCGACGCCACTGCAGGCGCTCTTCGCCGGGCCACTCCGCGTCTCGATCGGGGAGGCGGACAGGCTGGTTGCCGGCCATGCGATGGCGTTGGAGCGGCCTTTCGAGCCGGCGGCGTTCAGGGCCTGGTGCAGGGCGCGGTTCGGCGGCTGGTACGCGCTGGCGATCGCGGCCTGTGGGGGGGGCGCCCCGGAGACGCTGATCGGCGCGGCCGGGCAGGCGGCCGGCGCGGCCTTCGCGCTGCGCAGCGCGCCGGGGCTCGCGGCGGAGGGCCAGCAGAGCTTCCTGCCGGAGGGCGACGCGCGCGTGCTTGCGAGGGAAGGCCTGGAGGCGCTGGGTGAGGCGCGACGGCAGCGGCGCATGCTGCCCCGCGCCGCGCTCCCGGCTCTCCTGCCGCTCTGGCGCGCCGAACGGGACCTGCGCGCCGTGGCGGGCAGGCGCGCGGAGGCGACGGCGCTTCCACCGCCCTCCGCGGCTGCGCGCGCGCTCGGCTATCTGACACGGGCGACGACGGGGCGCTGGTAGCCCGGGGAGGAGCATTGGCCCTGTCAGGAGCGCTCTATAGTCGAACCTTGGGCTCGCCCCCACCCGCGTCATCCTGGGCATGGTTTTGTGAACCGTCGGTGAAGGGCTCCGCGGTCCTCCCAACCTGCAACTAAACTGCAATTGTTCACCTATTGTTCGTATGGCCCAGCGCTAGAATGTCGTGGGTGGGCGCGGGCGCGAGGGGGGTTTGCTTGGTGCCCCCGTCCGCTAGTCGGCGCCGCGACCGGGGACGGCCTTGAAGGCGCCGCTGCGTTCGCCGGCGCGGCGCACGGTGCGCTGGCCCACGGCTGGCGGAGAGAGGTCGAAGCCCTCGAACCAGTCGAGCACCGCGGGCATCCACTGCCACGGATAGCTGTGCCCGCCATCATGGACGAGATAGTCCAGCGCCGCCCCCCGCGCGCAGCCCTGCCAGCTGATGCGGCGAAAACCGTGGAAGGGGGCCACCGGCTTGCCCTTGCTGCCCGAACAGCGATTGGCGCGCGCCAGGAGCGCGAGGCCTTCGACCGGGTTGGCGGCGGAGAGCCGCCCGTACCGCCAGCGCGCCCGCTCGAAGGGCACGACACGGTCCCGACGGCCATGGGCCTGCAGGAAGCGCATCGGCGCGGCACAGCGCTCCGGCAACGGCCCGCCGTAGCTCGCGGCATGCACCGCATAGGCCGCGGCAAGGCCGGGGCGGTGACACGCGATCTCCCAGATCAGGAACCCGCCATCGGACTGGCCGGCGAAGACCACCCGGCGCCGGTCGATCCGGAAGCGCGCTTCCGCATGGTCGAGCACCCGGGCGAGAAACCCGATATCGTCGCGCGGGTGGTCCGTGCGCGCCGCATGCGACCAGCCGGTCCCGCGCCCGCTTTTATAGCGCACCACGTCGAGTGCGCGGGGCACGAGCAGCACATAGCCGCGCGCGATCACTGTGCGCTGGAAATAGCGCCGCGCGGAGATCTCGTCCGCCTCGCCGAGGGAGCCGTGCAGGTAGACCACCGTCGGAAACGGCCCCTTTCCCGGCGGCTTCAGCGCGCGATACTCGCCGCCTGGCACCGCGCAGGGGCTGTCGAAGCCCGTGTAGTCGCAGGGGTTGAACCGTTCCTCGGCCGGGGCGGCCTGGCCGAGCGCGCCGAGGAGAAGGGCGAGGCCGAGCGCGCGGAGGCGCCGCTGCAATGGTGGCGTGAGCATCATGCACCGTCATCCCCAGCGCCCGCCATGCGGGCTCTTCCGCGCCCGGAGTATCGCGCGAAAGATGGCAGCGTCGCGGCAGCGGGCCGCTTCGGCGTCGTCCCTCGCATGGCGCCGGCGGTCGAACTCTGGGATCATCCCGCGCGACGCGCAGTGCAGGGGGGGATGCGATGCTCGACGATGCCGGCAGGCCGCCTGGCCTTCTTGTCCTTGCGGGGGACGGGATCGGGCCGGAGATCACCGCCGCGACGCTCGCCGTGCTGCGCGCGGCGGCGGCGCGGGCAGGGGTGGCGCTCGATCTCGAGGAGCGTGCGATCGGCTTTCGCGCGCTGGAGGCGGAGGGCACGACGATCCCGGAGGCGGTGGTTGAGGCGGCTGGAGCGGCGGACGGGATCATCCTCGGCCCGGTTTCGCACAACGCCTATCCGCCGCGCGAGGCGGGCGGGCTCAACCCCTCCGGCGAGCTCCGCAAGCGTCTGAAGCTGTTCGCGAATATCCGCCCCGTGGTGACGCCGCCCGGGGTGCGGCCGGCGACGGGCACGCCGCTCGACCTCGTGATCTACCGCGAGAACACCGAGGGCTTCTATGCCGACCGCAATCTCCATCTCGGGCCCGGGGAGATCATGCCGACGGAGGATATGGTGCTCTCCTTCCGGCGGGTGACGCGCGGGGCGTGCCTCGCCATCGCGCGGGCGGCCTTCGCGGCGGCACGGGCGCGGAAGGAGCGCGGGGTGGGCCCCGGGCGCGTCACCGCCGTGCACAAGGCCAATGTGCTGCGGTTCGGCGACGGGCTCTTTCTCGACTGCGTGCGCGAGGTTGCCCGTACCTATCCGGAGATCGCGCTCGAGGAGATCCTCGTGGATGCCATGTGCGCCCATCTCGTGCGCCGGCCCGCTAGTTTCGACGTGATCGTGACGACGAACATGTATGGCGACATCCTCTCGGATCTGGCGACGGAGCTTGCCGGCAGCATCGGGCTGGCGGCATCGCTCAATGCGGGCGAGGCGGCGGCGATGGCCCAGGCGCAGCATGGCTCGGCGCCGGATATCGCCGGGCGCGATCTGGCGAACCCGGCCTCGCTGATCGGCTCTACCGCGATGCTGTTCGACTGGCTGGCGGAACGGCGAGGGGATGCGCGCCTGGTGCAGGTGGCGGCGCTGATCCGGGCGGGGCTGGCGGAGGCGTTGCGGGCGCCGGAGACGCGGACGCGCGACCTCGGCGGCACGCTCGGCACGGCGGGGTTTGCCGCCGGTATTGCCGGCCGGATTGCGGCGATGGGCTGAGGGAGGCGTTAACCATCGGAACGGTGCCGAGGGTTAACAGAAGGTTAATCTTAAAAGAAAGGCAGGATCAGGAGGAAGGTGATCGTGGTGGCGACCAGCGAGCGCAGGAGCGCGCCTTGCCACCCGGCCTCGCCGCGCACCGCGCCGTGTACATCGGCGAAGGAGGCGCCGACGGCGGCGATGGTGAGCAGCATGATCTTGGAGGATTGCGACAGCGGCTCGGGGAAAACGGCGTCGCTGACGATGAGTGTTGCAAAATAGACAAGCGCAATTAAGCCGAGCGTAAGAAGAATTGAGAAACCGTAAAGTCTGATCAGTCTGAGCGTTTTAACGAGGAGGTCATCGCTGGGGCTGTTGGCCATGGGCGGCTCCTCGTCTTGGCAGGCATCGATGCGGCGCTGCCGGGGCTCCGGCGCATCGGGCGCCGGGTGTCCCGGCCGGGCGCGCGCCGTCGCTGGCGCCTCTTGCCTCCGCCGAAGCACGCTATGCGAAAAGGCAGTACCAGAAACCGACACCGGAAGGCCAGCGCCATGCCTATTACCAAGGGGATTGTGAGAAACGCGGCGTTCTTATCGGACTTTCTTGAATTCGGTTGATCGGCTCTTCGCAGGACTTGAGCCCTCTTCGCAGGGAGGGAACTGGGATGGAACGGAGAGTGAGGACAAGGGGGGCTTCGGAGGCGGCTATACCGGCAGCTTGAAGAGACGGTGGGAAGACTGGAGGTATGCGTGCCGGGAGCGCCGGGACAATGCCGTGGGGCGGCGACTGGCTCTGTGCCATGCCGGTTGTCGCTGGAGACGTCTTTGCGGGCCGGCGCGGCGCAGTCGTGGTGTCGGGCGCGGTGCCCGGGTCAGCGCTTACGGAGCACGGTGACTTCGCTCTCGAGGCCAGTGCCGGGGATGTGCTCGCCATGCTCGCTCAGCATCAGGTCGGCGGCGGAGCAGTCGGTGAGCTCCATGACGCGCGCACGCAGGCGCCCGTCGGCGGCGGCATGGTCGTTGACGGAGAAGACGAAGCAGCCGCCCGGCGGCAGGATCTCGAGAATCTCGTCGAGCACCGTGACCGGCATGATCTCCGGCGTGAGGACGCCGACCGCAGCGGCATTGGCGTAGCTTGCCGGGGCGAGACTGGCGGACTGGGCGAGGAGCGGCTGGGAGAGGTCGAGCACCGAGAGGCTGCGATAGAGCTTCTTGTCGCCGGCGACCGCGAGCATTTCCTCGGATATGTCGAAGCCGTCGAGGCAGCTGAAACCCGCCGCGGAGAGCGCCTCGCCGGAGAGCCCGGTGCCGCAGCCGAAATCGGCGAGCGGGGCGGTGGGGTCGACGGCGAAGCGGGCGAGCGCCTCGGCGCAACGGCGCGGCGTGGCATAGGCGTTCTCGGAGAGCTCGGCGTCGTAGCCCTTGGCCCAGCCGTCATAGTAGCTGCGCGCGGCCTCGGCGCTGTCGATCCCGTAGGCGCCGGAGAGGCCGGATTTCTGCGTGTCGCTTTCGCTCATGCCACTGCCTCGATGCTGCTGGACTGGCCGTCCTCGGAGCCCGGCGCGGTCCCGGAGGCTGCGCCGAGCGCGCCGCTGGCGGTCTCGGCATACCAGCCGGCGGCGGCGGCGAGGGCGCGCTCGCACATGGCCATCGCGCGCGCCTGCTTGCGGGCTGCCTTGCGGCCGCGGGGGCGGGCCTCGCCCGAAAGATCGAGCGGCGGGAAGAGGCCGAAATTGACGTTCATCGGCTGGAAGGTCGCTGCCTCCGCACCGCCGGTGATATGGGCGAGGAGGGCGCCGAGCGCGGTCTCCGCCGGGGGCAGGGCGAGGGGGCGTCCGAGGCGCTCCCAGGCGGCGAAGCGGCCGGCGAGCATGCCCATCGCACCCGATTCCACATACCCCTCCACCCCCGTGATCTGGCCGGCGAAGCGCAGGCGCGGCTCGGCCTTGAGACGCATGCTGGCATCGAGCAGGCGCGGGCTGTTGAGGAAGGTGTTGCGGTGGATGCCGCCGAGCCGGGCGAAGCGCGCCGCCTCGAGCCCGGGGATCAGGCCGAAGACCTCCGCCTGCGCCGAGTATTTGAGCTTCGTCTGGAAGCCGACGAGGTTGTAGAGCGTGCCGAGCCGGTTCTCGCGGCGGAGCTGCACCACGGCATGGGGTTTGATGTCCGGCGCATGCGGGTTGGTGAGGCCGACGGGCTTCATCGGGCCGTGGCGCAGTGTCTCGCGGCCGCGCTCGGCCATCACCTCGATGGGCAGGCACCCCTCGAAATAGGGCGTGTCGCGCTCCCAGTCCTTGAACTCGGTCTTGGGCGCGGCGAGGAGCGCGTCGATGAACCGGTTATAGGCGGCCTCGTCCATCGGGCAGTTGAGATAGGCGGTGCGCTCGGCCTCCGTCTCGCCCTTGTCGTAGCGCGACTGGAACCAGGCGCGACCGAGATCGACGCTGTCGGCATGCACGATGGGCGCGATGGCGTCGAAGAAGGCTAGGCTCTCCTCGCCGGTCAGCGCGCCGATCGCCTCGGCGAGGGCGGGCGAGGTGAGGGGGCCGGTGGCGACGATGACGCTCAACCAGTCCTCCGGCGGCAGGCCCGCGACCTCGCCGCGCGCGATGGTGATGCGCGGATGGGCGGCGAGCCGGCCGGTGACCTCGGCCGAGAAGACCTCGCGAGGTCTTC
>JBCBWF010000333.1:0-5597 GCA_039817245.1 Pseudomonadota bacterium
ACGAGGTTGTCGTCGCGGATCCGCTCCAGCGCGCGGATCTCGTGGTGACCGGACTGGGCGTCGGACTGCGTCGCGATCCGTTCCACCAGCGCGTCGTCGAGATCCGGCACATCCATGAGTTTGGTCCAGGGCCAGGCGAGTGCGGGGCCGAACTGGGCGAGGAAATGGCGCATCCCCGCCTCCCCGCCCGCCACGCGGTAGGTCTCGAAGAGGCCCATCATCGCCCAGCGCAGGCCGAAGCCGTAGGTGATGGCGTCGTCGATCTCTGCGGTGGTGGCGATGTCGTCCTTCACGAGCCAAAGCGCCTCGCGCCATACCGCCTCCAGCAGCCGGTCGGCCACGAAGGCGTCGATCTCGCGCTTCAGGTGCAGCGGCCTCATGCCGAGGCGGGTGTAGAAGGCGATCGCACGCTCGATCACCGCGGGCGCGGTGGCGCTGCCACCGACGACCTCCACGAGCGGCAGGAGGTAGACCGGGTTGAAGGGGTGCGCGACGATCAGGCGGGCGGGATGGGCCATCTCCGCCTGCAGGTCCGACGGCTTGAAGCCCGAGGTGGAGGAGGCGACCACCGCCTCCGCATTCGCCGCATCGATCTCTGCATAGACCCGGCGCTTGAGGTCCAGCCGCTCGGGCACCGCCTCCACCACCAGCGTGGCACCGGCCACGGCCTCGGCCACCGAGCCGGCCATGGACCAGCTCCCGCGCCGAGGGCGGGGCGCGGTGGTGAGGGCGGCCTGGGCGCGCGCGGCATTGGCCAGCACCGCCTCGATCTTGCGCGGCGCTTGCGGATCGGGGTCGTGCACGCGCACATCCAGCCCGTTCTCCAGAAGGCGGGCGATCCAGCCGGCGCCGATCACGCCCGCGCCGATCACTGCTGCGGTCTCGGTCATCTCGTTCTCCTAGGCGCGGGGGTCAGGCGGCGAGCGGGGCGCGCTTCTCGAGCTGGAGGCGCTGGCGCACCTCGTCCGGGCCGACCACGCGCGCGCCCATGCGCTCCACGATGCCCACGGCGCGGTCGACGAGCTGAGCGTTCGTGGCGAGCACCCCGCGGTCGAGGTAGAGATTGTCCTCGAGCCCCACGCGCACATTCCCGCCGGCCAGCACTGCCGCGGCCACGTAGGCCATCTCGTTGCGCCCGATGGAGAAGGCCGAGAAGGTGGCGCCGGCGGGCAGGTTGTTGACCATCGCCATGAGGGTGTTGAGGTCGTCCGGCGCGCCCCAGGGGATGCCCATGCAAAGCTGGATGAGCACCGGCTCCGGGATCACCCCCTCCTCCACCAGCCGCTTGGCCAGCCAGAGATGGCCCGTGTCGAACGCCTCGATCTCGATGCGCACGCCCGCCGCGGCCATGCCCGCGGCCATGGCGCGCAGCATGCCCGGGGTGTTGGTCATCACGTAGTCGGCCTCGGCGAAGTTCATCGTGCCGCAGTCGAGCGTGCAGATCTCCGGCCGGCAGGCCACCACATGGGCGATGCGCTCGGCCGCACCGATCATGTCCGTGCCGGCGGGATTGAGGGGCAGCGGCGCCTCGGCGGAGCCGAACACCATGTCGCCGCCCATGCCCGCGGTGAGGTTGAGCACCGCATCGGTCCCCGCATCGCGGATCCGCTCGGTCACTTCGTGGTAGAGGGCGAGATCGCGGGAGGGCTTGCCGGTCTCGGGATCGCGCACATGGCAGTGCACGATGGCCGCGCCGGCCTTGGCCGCCTCGATGGCCGAGGCCGCGATCTCGGCGGGCGAGCGCGGCACATGGGGGCTCTTGTCCTGCGTGCCGCCCGAGCCGGTCACGGCGCAGGTGATGAAGACTTCGCGGTTCATGGCGAGCGGCATGACGGCTCCTCCCTCCTGTTCTGAGCTGTTCAGAGTCGGGCGGAGACTATGGCGCCGGGGACCGCCCACCATGCCGGAAAGCGGCTTGCAACGGTCAATTCGAGACAGCGGACCCGTGCGGCGCGTGGCCGGGCGAGGCGCGCCCCGGGGGCCGTTGCCAGCCGGCCCAGGGCGCGCGACGGGCGCGCGACGGGCGCGCGACGGGGGCGCGAGCGCGCCGATCAGCCGAGCAGCTCGTCGATGTACCCCGCTTCGGTGACTTCCTCGAGGAAGTCGGCGAAGTTCATCGCATCGTCGGCGCTGCCGAAGAAGAAGGTGTAGTTGCCCGACACGTCGCCGCCATTGATCCGCACGGCATCGTCGTTGCCGAGATTGATGTTGACCTCGTCGGACCCTGTCACATCGCCGTTGTCGCGGAAGTCGATGGCACCCCAGACCTCTGCGAGCAGCGCCGCATCGCCGCTGACTTCGGGACGTCCGGCGACATCGGCGCCTGCGACCAAGATCTTCTCTCCGTCCTTGGTGAAGAACCGGTTCGCACCGCCGTTGGTGCCGCCTTTGAAGATAGTGGACATAAAACAACTCCAGACCGGAGAGAGCATGAAAGGGGACCGCCGCCGTCTCTCCATCGGCGGACGTGCGGAGGGTAAGCACGTGCCACGGCGGCGAGATATCCGCAGAAACAACCAAAGCGTGCGAGAGGCGGACTGGGCTCGCGTGCCGATACGGGACCGGGACGGGCTCAGTCGGCGGAGCCGGGTCGAATCAAGCCGTAGCGCACGGCGAGGCCGACCGCCTCGGCCAGGGTCCGTGCGCCGAGGCGCGCGCGGGCCGCATCGAGCTGGTTGCGCACGGTATGCTCCGACTTGCCGAGATGCCGCGCAATCTCGCGGTTGCGCATGCCCCGCGCGGCGCTGGACAGCACCTCGCGCTCGCTCGCGGTGAGGCTGCCATGCTCGCGCTCGAGCGCGAGCGGCAGGGCGGGCTGGAGGAAGACGAGGCCGAGCAGGCGCAGAAACGGCACCTGCTCGCGAAAGCGCCGGCGAAAGCCCTCTTCCGGCTCCTCTTCCGCGCTCGAGACGGAGAACCGCGCCCTGTAGGGCGTGCCCTCGACGGCGATCGGCACATGGCCGCAATCGGTGGCGCCCACATGCTCCAGCATCGCGAGGCAGCCGCGCGCGCTCCGCGTGACGGGCATGGTGGCGACCATTTCGCGAAGGCTGAAGGGGTGGTCCTGCTCGTAGAAGCGCTGCGTGAGCGCGTCGAGCGCGCCATACCAGCGCTCTTCCACCCGGGCCTCCTTCCCCGTGAAATGCCCCCCGCAGACGAGGACGAGGCTGCGAACGCGCCCCTGCTCGATCGCCTCGATGGCGAAGATGTAGGCGGGAAAGCGGAGCGCTTCGAGCAGCGGGCCGGCGGCGCTGCGCACGGCCTCGAGCCCCTGGGCGGCCGCGACGCTGCGCAAGGCCTCGAGCCGCTCGATCAGCCCGGTGCCGCCGGTGCGTCCGCTGCTCTCTGCATCCTCTGCCTTCAAGCCCCCCTCCCCGATTAAATGCTTTGAGATCCAGCAGAGTTGCCGCGTGGGCTCTTCTCAATCCTCAAAAACGGCCAAGCGTCTTTCAAAAAACCGACATGGTTCCGCGCCCGTCAGCGGAGAAGCTGAAAGGCGCTGCCGGCGGGATCAAAGCTGCGTGAACGTGAGGCGGGCGCAGGGCGCGGGCCCGGTCCGGCCTCAGGCGAGGGCGGCGGGGTCGGTGAGGACGCGGTGCTCCTCGAGCGCGAACCGGTCCGTCATGCCGGCGATGTAGTCGGCGACGACGCGTGCGCGCGCATGCTCGTCCGGCGCCGCACGGGCCACCTCCATCCAGTGATCCGGCATAAGCCCCGGATCGGACAGGAAGATATCGAAGAGCTCGCGCACCACCCGCGTCGCCTTGATCCGCATCCGGCGCACCCGGTAATGGCGATACATCCGGCGGAAGAGAAAACTCTTGATGGTGCGGATGTCGTCCATCATCGGCTCGGAGAAGGCCGCGACCGGGTGGCCCGCCTCGCGGATCGCGTCGGCGGAGGCCGGAGCGAGGACCGCAAGGCGCCTGCCGGTCTCGGCGAGCGCATCGTCGACCATAAGGCCGAAGACGCGGCGCAGCGCCTCGTGCCGGCGCCGCTTCGCCTCGAGCCCCGGCCAGCGCTGATCGACCATCGCGTAGCAGGTGCCGACACGGGGCAGCGCCGCCGCCTCCTCCTCGGTGAACAGCCCGGCGCGCAGGCCATCGGCCAGGTCGTGGTTCACATAGGCGATGTCGTCGGAGAGCGCCGCGATCTGCGCCTCTGCGCTCGCATGGGTGTCGAGGCCGAGATCGTGGCGCGCATTGTAGGCGCGGATCGCCTCGGGCAGCCCGGCGGGCGCGACCTCCGCCACCGGTCCCTCCACCAGCGGCCCGTTATGCTTGGCGATGCCCTCCAGCGTCTCCCAGGTGAGGTTGAGCCCGGTGAAGGCCGCGTAGAAGCCCTCGATCTCGGTCACGATCTTGAGCGCCTGGGCGTTGTGGTCGAAGCCGCCATGGGCCTCCATGCAATCCGCCAGCGCATCCTCGCCCGTATGGCCGAAGGGGGTGTGGCCGAGATCATGCGCGAGCGCCACCGCCTCCGCGAGATCCTCGTTGAGCGCGAAGACGCGCGCAACCGTGCGCGCGATCTGCGCCACTTCGAGGCTGTGGGTGAGGCGGGTGCGGTAGTAATCCCCCTCATGCTCCACGAAAACCTGGGTTTTATGCTTCAGCCGGCGGAAGGCCGAGGAATGGATGATCCGGTCGCGGTCGCGCTGGAAGGGCGAGCGATGGGCACTCTCCTCCTCCGGATAGAGCCGGCCGCGCGCGGTCTCGGCCCGCGTGGCGTAGGCCGCAGCCCCATTGCCTGTCATCGCTTCCCCCTGCCCCTTTGCTGCGCGCTGCACGGTCTCGCAGATGCCCGCCGCCTTGTGCCGCGCCGGCTTGTCGATACATTAGCCTCAAGCGGGCCCGGAAGGCAGCGCCGCGTCGCGGATCGCCGCGGCCGGGCGGCGCGCGCAGGGGCGACCAGGGAGGATGCACGGTATGGAACTGAGCCTACCGGTCAGAGTGACGGACCGCGCCTTCGCCCGACTGGCGGAGATCGCGGCGGAGGCGGGCACCGAGCGCGCGATCCTGCGCGTCGCCGTGCTCGGCGGCGGCTGCTCGGGCTTTCAGTACGAGTTCCGCCTGGAGGAAGCGCCGGAAGACGGCGATCTGGTGCTAGAGGGGGAGGGCCAGCGCGTGCTGGTCGATGCGGAAAGCCTGCCCTTCCTCGCGGGCTCGGTGGTGGATTTCAAGGACGAGCTGATCGGCGCGCGCTTCGCGGTGGACAACCCGAACGCCACCGCCACCTGCGGCTGCGGTACGAGCTTCTCCCTCTAACCCACTGACATTTCAGTAAAAAATACCTCCGCGGAGACGCCCCCCGGGACCGGGCCGCAGGCCCGTGTCCGACGCGTCGGCCGGCCTCGATGGCCGGGCGCCGCGTGCCCCGGAGCGAAGTGCATCGCGCAGGCGCGCTTGACAGCGGCGGCGCCCCCGGCTCTGAAGGCGCCATGCGGATCGCCACCTGGAACATCAACGGCATCAAGGCGCGCCTCGCGCTGCTGCTCGACTGGCTCGAGCGCGAAGCGCCCGACGCCGCGGTCCTGCAGGAGCTGAAGAGCCAGGACGAGAGCGTCCCGCGCGCCGAAATCGAGGCGCTCGGCTACTCGC
>JBCBWF010000171.1:0-10013 GCA_039817245.1 Pseudomonadota bacterium
AGGAGGTGCTGGTGCATTCGGTGCGCGCCGAGGCCTCGATGTGCGAGTTCTCGGTGGCGACGAAGTTCGACACCTCCTGGCGCTTCCTGACGCTGCTTCGTGACCGCGGCCGGCGGGCGATGGAGGCGTGGCTTGCGGCGCATTTCGACGATGTCGGCCGGCGCGATACGGTGGATCTGCACACCGAGTTCCTGGGCTCGGTCAGCCGGATCTTCGGCGAGCGGGAGAAGGCGGCGGAGTGAGCGGTGCCGGCGCTTCGGCGCCGGTTTTCCTTTGGGCCGGGACGCGAACACGAAAAAGGGCCGCCCGATCGGGCGGCCCTTGGCCTTTGGGGTGGCGCTGCGCTCAGCACTCGCCGGAGGTGCAGCTCTCCACCTCGGCAACATCGGCGGCCAGGATGATCACAGGCTCGGAGCCCGTGTTCTTCCACCAGTGCGAGACCGCGCCGAATTCCGGGATGGTGTCGCCGGCCTTGCGCACCACCGGCGCGTCGTTGGCGGTGGAGTACTCGGTGATCTCGCCCTGCAGGATGTGCAGCACCGCGGGGCGGCGCTCATGGCTGTGCCAGGGCACGATCCCGCCCACGCCCACATCGACGCGGCGCAAACGCAGGTGCCAAGACTGCACCGGCAGATCGAGCTTGGACAGGTCCACCTCGCCGAGCGTGGCGTCGGTCTCGTCCACGGGCTCGGTCGGCGGGTTCTTGAGTTCGTCGAATGCCATGGGGGATCTCCTCGGCTGGCTGCTGGAAGCACCGTTTGGCTTCGTCGGGAAGATGGGCGCGGGCGATCTCGGTTTGAAATTGTCTCTCCCTATCGGTTCCATTTGCCCGCCCGATTTCTCTTCGCGCGATCCGGCCTCTAGCTATGGGCGGACCCTGATGGAGGAGACCCGGATGACCGAGGAGAAGCCCACCGACGAGACGAGCCGCGAGGCGCGCGGCATGGCGTTCTTCCGCGCCCACAACGCCAAGGCCGCGGCGCGGATGGAGGCGATGCTGGGCGGTGTGGCGCCGGATCTGATGCGCTACGCCGCGGAGTTCGCCTTCGGCGATGTCTATGCGCGGGAGGGGCTGGCGAAGCGCGACCGCCAGCTCGTGACGCTGGCGGCGCTGGCGACGCGCGGCGATGCGGGGCCGCAGCTGGAGGTGCATATCGCGATCGCGCTGTCGCTGGGCATCCGCCGCGAGGAGATCGCCGAGGTCTTCATCCAGCTCGCGCCCTATGCAGGGTTTCCGACGGCGATCAACGCGGCCGCCGCCCTAGCCCGGATCGCGCCGGAGCCGGCGGGCGCCGGCTGACGCTGCGCGATCCGGGCGCGCCCGCCGCGGCCGGGCTTCACGCGGCTCGTGGCGCGCCCGATAGCCGCCCGGATGTCACGCGGTGCCGAAGGCGAGCGCACGATTCTGTCGCAGGCGAATTGACTTCTCGTTCGTCTCGCTATGCTATTGATCAGCGAAACGCGAAGGAAGGAACCAGGGCGTGCTCGACGCTGGCAAGATCGGACAGGACGCCTCGCTCCTGATCCTCGACGACGATGTGCCCTTCCGCACCCGGCTCGGACGCGCGATGGAGAAGCGGGGCTTCGTTCCGCAAATGGCCGGCAGTGTCGAGGAGGGGCTCGCGATCGCGCGGAGCCGGCCGCCCGCCTATGCGGTTATCGATCTGCGGCTGGAGGACGGCAACGGGCTCGACGTGGTCGAGGCGCTGCAGGAGCTCCGGCCGGATTGCCGGGCGATCGTGCTCACGGGCTACGGCGCGATCGCGACCGCCGTGGCGGCCGTGAAGGTGGGCGCGGTGGATTACCTCGCCAAGCCCGCCGACGCGGACGATGTGGAGAAGGCGCTGCTCTCGCGCTCGGACGAGAAGCCGGAGCCGCCGGAGAACCCGATGTCCGCCGACCGGGTGCGCTGGGAGCATATCCAGCGGGTGTTCGAACTCTGCGACCGCAACGTCTCCGAGACGGCGCGGCGGCTCAATATGCACCGCCGTACGCTGCAGCGGATCCTGGCCAAGCGCAGCCCGCGCTGAGGGCGGCCTTGGCGCCGGCGGGGCAGCGGCTGTCGCCCCGCGCGGGGCTGGTGTGGCTGGCGCCGCGTGCGCTCTCGCTCGTGGCCTTCGCCGGGGCGTTCGCGGTGCTCCATGTGCTGCAGACGAACCGCTCCGCGCTCGACCTCAATCTCGGCATTGCGGGGTATCTGACGGGGGGCGCTGCGCTCCTGGCGAGCGTTGTCTTCGCGGTCCGCACGCTCGGGACGCCGGAGCGCCGGGGTGATTGGCCGTGGCTCCTTGCCCATCTGGCCGCTCTCAGCCTCGTGATCTTCGGCGGGTTGGCCTGGCTCGGGGCGCATCTGGCCTGAGGCGGTTGGAGAGCGCGTACCGTCCGTGGTTGCCCCGGGCTTGACCCGGGCTTGACCTGGGCTTGACCCGGGGCCTCCCGGGTCGCTCAGCGAGGTCCCGGGTCAAGGCCGGGACACCCGGCAACCGAGCCGCGCGACGCGAACGCCCCGGTTCACGGCCGCTCCCACCCACGTCATTCTGGGAAGAAAGATAAGAACATATTGTGAACAAGCGCGGTTCGGCGTATTTTTTGGCCGGCCAGAGAATGCTCATCAGGCGTTCATGAGTCGTGGCGAACAATGACGTGGAAGGGAGCGGCCGCAGATGGGCGATGCGCTGCTCCGCGCGCGGCGCCGGGGAGGCGTCAGCCGCCGATGTCGGGGATGGAGGTGAAGGCGGCGCGCAGGGCTTCGGACCAGCGGTCGCTCACATCGCTGAACTCGGCGTCATCGGCCTCGATCCGGCGGCGGACCGAGAAGCCGTAGGTACCGGACGGGATGACGGCCAGATCGAGCGGCATGCCGACGGAGAGGTTCGAGCGCAGCGTCGAGTCCATCGACACATAGACGGCCTTCAACGCGCGGGGCAGCGAGGTTTCCGGCGTGATCACTCGGTCGAGAATGGGTTTGCCGTATTTGTGCTCGCCGATCTGCAGATAGGGGCTGTCATCGGTGGCCTCGATGAAATTGCCGGGACTGTAGATCATGAACAAGCGGTGGTCCCCGCCGCGGCGTTGGCCGGAGAGGATGAGCGAGGCGTCCGCCGCCGCCCCCTGGGCGGAGAGCGCGTCGCGGTAGCGCTCCTGCATATCGGCCATGTAGCCGCCGATGAGCTCGGCCACGCGGTAGAGGCTGTCGGCGGAGAGCACCGTCTCCTCCTCGTCGCCGGCGGCGGCGCGCTTCAGGGCGGTCTCCACCCGCGTCACCACCCCTTGCGTGATCGAGAGGTTGCCGGCGGTCATCAGGCAGATCGCGCGCTCGCCCGGTGTCGCCCAGGTGAACATCTTTCCGAAGCGCGAGACATTGTCGACGCCGGCATTGGTGCGCGTGTCGGACAACATCACGAGGCCGGCGCGAAGCTTGAGGGCGACGCAATAGGTCATGGAGCACGCTCCTGATCGGTGTTCGGCTGGGTTGGGACGACGTGCGCACTCTAGAGGAGGGCGTGCGGGAAGAGAACCGCGCCGGGAGACTTCCGGGGGCCCTCGGGGATCGCTCAAGGCGGTCCCGGGTCAAGCCCGGGACACCCGCAGGCCGCCGCGCCCTGTGCCGATCAGGACCGGGTCTGCGACTGTGCCTGGCTGCCGGCGGGGGGCTGGCCGCCGGCATCCGGGCCGGTGACCGAGACGGAGACGGTCAGGCTCTCCTCCACGCCCGGATGCAGGGTGCCGCGGATGGGCGCAGCGTCGGCGGCGTCGAAGCCGCTGGCGAGGCGCACATGGGTGAGCGCCGGGCAGACATTGTGCACCGGGTCGAAGCCGATCCAGCCGAGCCCCTCCACATGCGCCTCCGCCCATGCATGGGTCTCGCCCGGCGGTGCCTCCGCGTCGTGCAGATAGCCCACCACATAGCGCGCGGGCACCTCCATGGCGCGCGCGGCGGCGATGAAGAGATGCGCATAGTCCTGGCACACGCCGGCGCCGAGGGCGACGACCTGGGGCGCGGTGGTCGTCGCATCGGTCACGCCGGCGCGGTAGTCCAGCGTCTCGTGGATCGCGGTGTTGAGCGCATGGAGGCGCGGCAGCGGGCCGTCCTCGGCGGGGGCGAGGCTCTCGACCAGCGCCTCCACGGCCTCGTCCGCCTCGGTGAGTGCCGTGTCGCGCAGATAGATGCCCGGGCGGACCCGGATCTCTCGGCCGAGCACGCCGGCGGCGTCGGAGGTGAGGACCCGGCCCGCCGCCTCGATCTCCACGGTCTCCTCCGTGCGCGCCTGGAACCACAGCGCCTCCGGCTCGCCGAAGGCGGTGGTGAAGAGCGGGCGCACCGGCTCGCCATTCACCCTGACCTGCCAGTCCAGCACCTGCTGCTGCGCAGTGTTCACGGCGTAGAGGCGCAGGCGCAGCGCCAGCCCGTGCGCGGGCGGCTCGTAGCGATAGGTGGTGCGGTGCTCGACGGCGAGGCGCATGGCTGAGGCTCCCGGGCGAAGGGCGTGGACGGGCTCAGAAGTGATAGGCCCGGTAGATCTCCGAATTGAGCCGCCGGGTATGGCCGACGGCATGGGTGATGAACTGGTGCAGACCGTTCTCGAAGAGCTCGCCCATCTCCGCATCGCCGAGTGCCGCGATCATCTCGGAGGCGGTGTTGTGGCAGGCGTGGCGCTCGCCATAGCCGCGCGCGAGCCGGTCCAGGCACTCGCCGATCTGGTCGTAGCAGAAGGCGACCGAGCGCGGGAAGGCGCGGTTCAGGATCATGAAATCGGCGATCTTCCACGGGCTGAAATCGCCCCGGTAGACATGGTGGAAGGCGCGCATGGCGGAGGTGGCATGCAGCACCGAGGTCCATTGGTGATGATCGCGCCCGCCGCCCACCACCTCGGTCTCCGGCAGGAGCACGTAGTACTTCACGTCCAGCAGGCGCAGCGTCATGTCTGCCCGCTCCACATGGGTGCCGAGGGAGAGGAAGTCGTAGCGGTCGTGGCGGAGCATGGAGGTGAGCGTGGCGCCGCGGAAGATGGCCGAGCGGTTCTTCACCCAGTCCAGCAGCCCCGGCAGGTCGCGCTGGGCGGTGGCCAGATCCACCTCCTCGAGCCTACGCCAGCCGTCGTTCAGCGCCTCCCACATCTCGCGGGTGAGCGCAGTGCGCACCGCACGGCCGTTGGCGCGGGCCGATTTCAGGCAGTTGCGGATGGAGGAGGGGTTCTCGGGGTCCAGCATCAGCGTGCGCATCACCGCGGCATCGGTGATCTGCACATCGTCCTCGAACATGTCCCCGCAGCCGGAAGCGGCGGCGACCGAGCGCCATTCCTCGTCGGAATAGCTGCCGGGCAGCATGGCCATCCGGTGGCCCATCTCGATGAGCCGCGCGGTGCATTCGGCGCGCTCCATGTAGCGCCCGGTCCAGTAGAGGCTGACAGCGGTCCGGCTCAGCATGGGGCGGCCCTTTCCTCGCTCAGTCGGCCGCCGCAGCGGCGATCGTGCGGCCGAGGATGCGGGCGGCCAGCGCCGCGCCCTCGGGCGTGAGATGATACCCGTCCGGATCGATCACGTCCTGCCCCGCATCGGCCGCCTCGCGCAGCGCGCCCCCCGTGGGCGCCACGTGCGCGGCGAAGCGGGTGGCCAGCCGGTCGAAGAGCCGGTCGATCCCCGCCTGGATCCCCTCCGGCGTGGCGGAGGGGTTGGCCGCGTAGAAGCTCTCCTGCGTGCGCGAATAGGACCAGTTCTGGTAGAGCACCACGCGCGCTTTGCCGGGGCCGGGCGGTGCCTCGAGGATGCGCGCAAGCGAGGCCTCGAACTCGGCGCGCATGCCGATCGGGCCCCAGCTCCATTCCTGCAGCACCAGCACATCCCAGCCAGGCGGCTCGGCGAGCGCGCCCTGCAGCCAGCCCTCCGCCAGGTGATCGGCGAGCGAGAGCCCGCCGCCGGTGCGGGTGCGGATGAAGAGCGCCGGATCCGCCTCGGCCACGCGCGCCGCCACCCCGTGGCGGAAGGTGTGGCTGTTGCCGATCCAGAGCACGCGCACGGCCCCGGGGGTGTCGCGGCCGAAATCCTCCGTGCGCGCCGTGCCGAGGAGCGGCCAGACCATCGCCGCGGTGAGCAGCATCGCTCCGAGGCCGAAGACGAGGGGCCATCGCTCCTGCAGCGCGCCGATCAGCATGCCCGCCCTCCTTGCCGGCCGTGCTCACGGCGCGCCCATCAGATCGGCTGCCCGGCGATCGCGGGCGGGTGGGCGCGGTCCTGCGGGGCGGCGATGGAGAGCTCGCATTTCGCGTCCTCCTCGATCCAGGCGCCGCCCGCATCGCGGCAGGCATCCGCCCCGATGCTCGAGCCGAGCAGAAGCCACATCACCGCGGCCAGCGCCGCGCGCCCGGCCACATCGGGCATGGCGATCAGAAAGAGCATCACGGCGAGGCCGACGGTGGAGAGCGCCATGATGATCCGCACGGGCCTCATTCGGTCAGCACCCAGGTATCCTTCACCCCGCCGCCCTGGCTGGAGTTGACCACCAGCGAGCCCTCGCGCAGCGCCACGCGCGTGAGCCCGCCCGGCACGAGGCGCATGGATTTGCCGACGAGGCAGAAGGGGCGGAAGTCCACATGCCGCGCGCCGATTCCCGAGGGCGCCAGCGTCGGCGTGGCGGAGAGATCGAGGGTGGGCTGCGCGATGAAGCCCTCCGGGTTACCGCGCACCCGCTCCGCATAGGCCGCGCACTGCTCGGCGGTGGATTTCGGGCCGATCAGCATGCCGTAGCCGCCGGAGCCGTGGACCTCCTTCACCACCAGCTCCTCGATCCGGTCGAGCACCTCGGCGCATTCGTCGGCGATGCCGCAGCGCCAGGTGGGCACGTTTTCGAGGATCGGGCTCTCGCCGAGATAGAAGCGGATCATCTCCGGCACATAGGCGTAGACGGCCTTGTCATCCGCCACGCCCGCGCCGGGGGCCGAGCAGAGCGTGACCCCGCCGGCGCGGTAGACGTTGAAGAGCCCCGGCACGCCCAGCACGCTGTCCGGCCGGAAGGCGAGCGGGTCGAGAAAGTCGTCGTCGATGCGCTTGTAGATCACATCCACCCGCTGCGGCCCGCGTGTGGTGCGCATCCAGCAGAGGCCCTCGTCGACGAAGAGATCCTGCGGCTCGACGAGCTCGACACCCATGAGATCGGCGAGGAAGGAGTGCTCGTAATAGGCCGAGTTGAAGGAGCCGGGCGTGAGGACCACCACGTTCGGGTCCTCCTTGCAGGCGGGCGGGGCGACCTCCTCCAGCGTGGCGCGCAGATCGTCCGGATAGCGGTCCACCGGCTCCACCGCGCCGCCCGAGAAGAGCTCGGGGAACATGCGCATCATGATCTCGCGGTTCTCCAGCATGTAGCTGACGCCGGAGGGGGTGCGGCAGTTGTCCTCGAGCACGAGGAACTTGCTCGGCGAGGTGCGCACGATATCGATGCCGACGATATGCGAGTAGACCTTGCCCGGAGGCTCGACGCCGACCATGGCGGGCTGGAAGGCCTCGTTGCGGTAGATCAGCCGCTCGGGCACGATGCCGGCGCGCATGATCTCGCCGCGGTGGTAGACATCGTAGAGAAAGGCGTTGAGCGCGCGGGCGCGCTGGCGGATGCCGCGGTCGAGCCGGCGCCACTCCTCCGCCGCGAAGACGCGCGGGATGAGGTCGAAGGGGATCAGCCGCTCCGGATCGCCGCCCTCGCCATAGACCGCGAAGGTGATGCCGATGCGCCGGAAGATGGCCTCCGCCTCTGCCGAGCGCTTGCGCAGGAGATCGAGGCCGGCGCTGTCGATCCAGTCCGCCACGCGCGCATAGGGTGCGCGGATGCCGCCGTCCTCGAGGCTCATTTCGTTGAACATTGCCCCTCCGGCCGGCTTTGCCCGGCTCCACCCGTGTCCAGAGAACATTAGCGAGGCTGGCCGGGGGCGCAAGCGCCTGCCGGCGCGATCTGGGAGCAGGCCCGGGGGCAGCGGCAAAGATTTGCGGCAGGGTCCGGTCAGGTGCCCAGCCCGGCGGCAGCGGGCGCGGTATGGTTGCGACGCGCGCGGGTCGCATCCCGGCTTGGCAGGCGTCCTCCCGCTCTGTATACGAGATGTACACAACAAGGGAGGGCGGCGATGGGCGCGACCGTTGCGACACGGCGTGGCGGCAGGGGCGAACGGCGCGAGCGCCGCGCCGCGCCGGACATTGCGATGCTGCCGGCGCTGAAGCGCGGCCTGCCGCTGGTCGAGCCGCTCAGCGAGGCGCAGGTTGCGCGGATCGACGACGCCTCCATGGGCATTCTCGAGGATGTGGGCGTGGTCTTCCGCGACCCGGTGGCGCTCGAGGACTGGCGCCGCGCCGGGGCGGATGTGCGCGGCGAGCGTGTCCATCTCGACCGCGCCATGGTGCGCGCGCTGATCGCCAGCATCCCCTCCGAGATCACGCTGGTGGCGCGCGACCCGGCCAAGAGCGTGCCGCTCGGCGGGGACCGCGCGATCTTCGTGCCGATGACCGGCGCGCCCTATCTGCGCGATCTGGAGGATGTGCGCCGCGGGCCCACGCTCGACGACCTCGCGATGTTCCACAAGCTCGCCCATGTCTCGCCGGCGCTGCATTCGAGCGCGCATCACATCGTCGAGCCGATGGACCATCCGGTGAGCCACCGCCATCTGCGGATCACCTATTCCTCGATGAAGCACAGCGACAAGACGTTCATGGGGATGACGACCTCCGGACGGAACGCGGAGGATGTGCTGGAGATGTGCGCGCTCCTCTTCGGCGCCGACTTCATGGAGGAGAACGCGGTCGTCGTCGGCAACTGCAACGGCAACTCGCCGCTGGTGTGGGACGAGACGATGCTCTCGGCGATGCGCGCCTTCAACCGGCGCAACCAGCCGGTGCTCTGCTCGCCCTTCGTGCTGGGCGGCGCGAACACGCCGGCCTCCGTGGCGCCGACGATCGCGCAGCTGAACGCCGAGGCGCTCTCGGCGCTGGCCTATACGCAGGTGGTGCGGAAGGGCTGCCCGGCGATCTACGGGCATTACCTCAGCACGGTCTCCATGGCCTCGGGCGCGCCCATGGCGGGTACGCCGGAGATCAGCCTGATGAACTTCATGATCGGCCAGATGGCGCGGTATTACGATGTGCCCTGGCGCACCTCCAATACGCTCGGCGGCGCGAAGACGCTGGACGCGCAGGCCGGCTACGAGAGTGCCACGACCCTGATGGCGGTGCTGCTCGCGGGGGCCAACTATCTCTGGCACTCGGCCGGCTGGAACGAGGGCGGGATGCACTGCTCGGTCGCGAAATTCGTGGTGGATGCCGAGCAATGCGCGATGGGCTACCGGATGGCCGAGGGCGTGCGCTGGGACGATTTCGATGAGGCGCTGGCGGCGGTGCGCGATATCGGGCCGGGGGGGCACTATCTCGGCCATCCGCACACGCTGGCGAACTTCCAGCGCGCCTTCTTCATGCCGAAGCTGCTGGACAACAACGCAATCGAGCAGTGGCAGGCGGATGGGGCGCTCGACACCACGGCGCGCGCACTGGCCCGGGCGCGCACCCTGCTCGCCGGCTACGAGGAACCGGCACTGGACCCTGCGCGGGACGACGCGCTCCGCGACTACATCGCCCGGCGCGAGCGCGAGATCCCCGCCGAGGACGCCCTCAACCAGACCTTCTAGCCGCGGGCCTCGGCATCGGGGGGGGGGATGGGGGTGCGGCCGCTCCCACCCACGTCATTCTGGGCACGGAATTAAGAACATAGAGTGAACATGTGCGGTCCGTGGCTTGAGGTTCCCTGTTCGGGGGAAGCCAGGCGGTGGGGGGACGGAGCCGCCGTTCAGGGCGAGAGGGGAGGAGGCCGCGGCTTGCTGTATCGAAAGGCCCGCGCCCGTCCGGTCGGCGCATGGACCGACTCAAGGAACGCCGTGGCGCGGAGGGCCGGGCGCGACAGATCCGCGCTCGACGGTTGGCGCAAGGGCCGCGAGCCGGCAGCGATGTGACCGGCCGCGCCGGCGAAACCCCGGTCGCCCTGTGAC
>JBCBWF010000331.1:0-5658 GCA_039817245.1 Pseudomonadota bacterium
GATCGCGATGCCAAGGAAAATGATGATCGGCAGGTATTCGGTGAGAAGCTCGCTCATGCCTCGCCTTCCGCTCGGTTTTTCGCGTTGTGCAACCGCTCTCCAGATACGGCCCTGGGGCGGACGCGGTCAACGCTCTCGCTGCGCTTGCGTGATACTGTCGCCGCGCACCAAGCGTGCGTTGACCGCGTCCGCCCTAGGGCCGTATCTGGAGAGCGGTTGCACAACGCGAAAAACCGAGCGGAAGGCGAGGCATGAGCGAGCTTCTCACCGAATACCTGCCGATCATCATTTTCCTTGGCATCGCGATCGGCCTGGGCCTGTTCCTGATGATCGCGGCCTGGGTGCTGGCGCATCGCAGCCCCGATGCGGAGAAGGTTTCGGCCTATGAATGCGGCTTCAACGCGTTCGACGATGCGCGGATGAAGTTCGATGTGAAGTTCTACCTCGTCGCCATCCTCTTCATCATCTTCGATCTCGAGATTGCGTTCCTCTTCCCCTGGGCGGCGGCCTTCGGGGAGCTTTCCGATCTCGCCTTCTGGTCGATGATGGTGTTCCTCGTCGTGCTCACCGTAGGCTTTGCCTATGAGTGGAAGAAGGGAGCCCTGGAATGGGAGTGAGCCCGAACGCGCCCGCGCCGGCGGGCAGCTACACGGCCGGCTTCGACCGCGACGTGGCCGCCGCGCAGCTTTCCAACGAGCTGGCGGACAAGGGCTTCCTGCTGACCTCGGCGGATGACCTGATCAACTGGGCGCGCACCGGCTCGCTGATGTGGATGACCTTCGGCCTCGCCTGCTGCGCGGTGGAGATGATGCAGGGCTCGATGCCGCGCTACGACATGGAGCGCTTCGGCATCGCCCCGCGCGCCAGCCCCCGCCAGTCGGACGTGATGATCGTGGCGGGGACGCTGACCAACAAGATGGCGCCGGCGCTGCGCAAGGTCTACGACCAGATGCCGGAGCCGCGCTACGTGATCTCCATGGGTTCCTGCGCCAATGGCGGCGGCTACTACCACTACAGCTACAGCGTGGTGCGCGGCTGCGACCGGATCGTGCCGGTGGATATCTACGTGCCGGGCTGCCCGCCGACCGCGGAGGCGCTGCTCTACGGCATCCTCCAGCTGCAGCGGAAGATCCGCCGCACCGGCACCATTACCCGCTGAGCGCGAGGACCCCATGAGCACGAGCGAGACGCTGCAGGATCTGGGCGACATGATCGCCAATGCGCAGTCCGAGGCGGTGATCGGCTGCCTCGTCGAGAGCGAGGAGCTCTGCGTGACGGTGACGCTCGGCGGGCTGCGCGGGCTCGTGGGCTATCTGCGCGACAACGCGGCCTGCCGGTTCACGACGCTGATCGACATCACCGGGATCGACTGGCCGGGGCGCGAGCGGCGCTTCGACGTGGTCTACCACTTCCTCTCCATGCAGCAGAACCAGCGCGTGCGCGTGAAGGTGGCCGTGGGCGAGGACGAGGCGGTGCCGTCGATCTCGGACCTGCACCCCTCGGCCAACTGGTTCGAGCGCGAGGTGTTCGACATGTTCGGCGTGCTCTTCACCGGGCATCCGGATCTGCGCCGGATCCTCACCGATTACGGATTCCGCGGCCATCCGCTGCGCAAGGATTTCCCCACCACTGGCTATGTTGAGGTCCGCTACGACGAGACCGAGAAGCGGGTGATCTACGAGCCGGTGAAGCTGGTGCAGGAGTATCGCAGCTTCGATTTCCTCAGCCCGTGGGAGGGCGCGCAGTATGTGCTGCCCGGGGACGAGAAGAAGGAGGCCTGAGCCATGCTGGACACCGCCGCCGATGCCGAGATCCGCGCCGTCGCCGAGGGGTACTGCCGCGCGCTCCACACCGCCGATGCGGATGCGCTGGAGGCGCTCTGCCACGACGGCTTCTTCATGACCACCGTGCAGCCGGACGGCGCGCAGCATGTCTTCGACAAGGAGCGCTTCGTGAGCCGCGCACGGGCCCGCAGCCCCTTCGATGGCGAGCCTTCCTACGAGATCCTGGCGATCGATGTGGAGGCGCCGGAGATGGCGCATGTGAAGCTCTGGGTGGATATGCCGCCGCGGCGCTTTCACGACTTTCTCGGCTTTCTGCGCATCGGGGGCGAGTGGACGCTCGTGACCAAGCTCTTCCGCACGGCCAGCGGGCCGTCGATCTGAGGCCAAGGGCCGGCAAGGAGACCCATCCATGATGGACGGCGGTAATTTCGACCTGGTGGACGGCGAGCAGCGGATCCGCAACTTCAACATCAATTTCGGCCCGCAGCATCCGGCGGCGCACGGTGTGCTGCGCATGGTGCTGGAGCTCGACGGCGAGATCGTGGAGCGGACCGACCCGCATATCGGGCTGCTGCATCGCGGCACCGAGAAGCTGATGGAGAGCCGGACCTACCTGCAGAACCTGCCCTATTTCGACCGGCTCGACTATGTGGCGCCGATGAACCAGGAGCATGCCTGGTGCCTCGCCATCGAGAAGCTGGCGGAGGTGGAGGTGCCGCGGCGCGGCCAGCTCATCCGGGTGCTCTTCTGCGAGATCGGGCGGGTGCTGAACCATCTGCTCAACGTCACCACGCAGGCGATGGATGTGGGCGCGCTCACGCCGCCGCTCTGGGGCTTCGAGGAGCGCGAGAAGCTGATGTGCTTCTACGAGCGGGCCTGCGGTGCGCGGCTGCACGCGGCCTATTTCCGCCCCGGCGGCGTGCATCAGGACCTGCCGCCGGAGCTGATCGACGATATCGAGGCCTGGTGCGCGCCGTTCCTGGAGGTCTGCGACGATCTCGAGGGGCTGCTGACGGACAACCGCATCTTCAAGCAGCGCAACGTGGATATCGGCATCATCAGCCTGGAGGAGGCGCAGGCCTTCGGCTTCTCGGGCGTGATGGTGCGCGGCTCGGGCTGGGCCTGGGATCTGCGCCGCGCGCAGCCCTACGAGCTCTACAACGAGTTCGAGTTCAAGATCCCGGTCGGCAAGAACGGAGACTGCTACGACCGCTATCTCTGCCGCATGGAGGAGATGCGCGAGAGCGTGAAGATCATCCTGCAGGCCTGCGAGAAGCTGCGCGCCTGCCCGGGCGAGCCGTTCCTGGCGCGCGGCAAGATCGCGCCGCCGACGCGGGGCGACATGAAGACCTCGATGGAGGCCCTCATCCACCACTTCAAGCTCTATACCGAGGGCTTCAAGGTGCCGGAGGGCGAGGTCTATGCGGCGGTCGAGGCGCCGAAGGGCGAGTTCGGCGTCTATCTCGTCTCCGACGGCACCAACAAGCCCTACCGCGCCAAGATCCGCGCACCCGGCTACCCGCATCTCGCCGCCATGGACCACATCTGCAAGGGCCACATGCTGGCCGATGTGAGCGCCATCCTCGGCTCGCTCGACATCGTGTTCGGCGAGATCGACCGGTGAGACGGCTGCCGCTTCGACGCCTCGCCTTGCTCCTGCCGCTCGCGGGGGTCGGCGCGCTCGGCGGAGCGGGCTGGGCGCTGACGCGCGATCATGACGAGCTGCCGCGCGTGGTGGCCTGCCAGGAGCGGCTGCAGAAGGCGGTGGATGCGATGCGCGCGGCGATGCCGGGCTATCACTTCGCGCTCACGGTGCGGGCGGCGGAGGGTCTGGCGCTGGCGGGCAGCGAGGCGGTCGTCACCTGCACTCTGCGCGAAGCGGACAACGTGCCCGGGCTTCGCGCCGGCGTAGGGAGAGAGTGATGTTCCGGGACGGCACGCGGCCGGGTTGGGCCGAACGGCGGTTGGCGCTGCGATCGGGTGCGGGTGCGCTGGCGCTCGCAACGGTGATCGCAGGCGCGGCGCCGGCCGATGACGGCTATCTAGAGGGGCTTTCCGGCGACGATCCGTGGCTCGCGGTGATCGATATGGTCGCCGAGCAGGGCTGTGAGATCGAACCGGGAGAGCTGATGGTCTCCGCGATGGAGCGCGGGATCATGCCGGCTGAGACGATGGACCGTCTCGGCGAGACTGCGGCTGCCGGGCATCTCGACTCCAAAGGCGGAGATGCCGATGGCGAGAACCTGTACATCCTGAAGAACTGGAAAGGCTGCTGATGCTGCGCCGTCTGCATAACGAACAGCCCGAGGGGTTTGCGTTCACGGCTGCGAACCAGGCCTGGGCGGAGAAGCAGCTGGAGAAGTATCCGGAGGGGCGGCAGGCCTCGGCGATCATTCCGCTGCTCTGGCGTGCGCAGGAGCAGGAGGGCTGGCTTTCCCGCCCGGCGATCGAGCATGTGGCGAACATGCTGGGCATGGCGCAGATCCGCGCGCTGGAGGTGGCGACCTTCTACTTCATGTTCCAGCTGAAGCCGGTGGGTTCGGTGGCGCATATCCAGGTCTGCGGCACCACCTCCTGCATGATCTGCGGGGCGGAGGATCTGGTGGCGGTCTGCCGCGAGAAGATCGCCGCGGCACCGCACATGCTCTCGGCGGACGGGAAGTTCTCCTGGGAGGAGGTCGAGTGCCTCGGCGCCTGTGCAAACGCGCCGATGGCGCAGATCGGCAAGGATTACTACGAGGACCTGGACCGGGCGAGCTTCACGGCGATCCTCGACACGCTGGCCGCCGGCGGGGTGCCGCGGCCGGGCTCCTACAAGGGCCGGTTCTCCTCGGAGCCGCTCGGCGGGCTGACCTCGCTGACCACGCTGGAGCGGACGCATAAGGCCAATGCCTCGGTGGCGCTCGCAGCGGCGATCGGCGAGACGGTGAAGCGGATCGACGGCAGCGAGCCGACGGCGACGGATCTCATCGGCAAGCCCGAGGTGGAGCCGCCGGCCTTCCCCGAGATCCGGCCCGTGAGCGCGCCGGTGGAAGCGCCCGCCGCGCCGGCGCCCGAACCCCAGCCTGCGCCTGAGCCTGAGCCCCAGCCGGTCGCGGAGGCCGCCCCGGCGGCCGAGCCTGAACCGGTGGCGGCGGTTGAACCGGCGGCGGTTGACCAGCACAAGCCCGAGCTCCTGACCGAGGCGCGCGGGGGCGAAGCCGACAATCTCAAGGAGATCAAGGGCGTCGGACCCAAGATGGAGGCGATGCTCAACAGCATGGGTGTCTTCCACTTCGACCAGATCGCGAGCTGGGACGACGAGGAAGTGGCCTGGGTCGATGCCAATCTCGAGGGCTTCAAGGGCCGGATCGTGCGCGACGACTGGGTGGCGCAGGCCAAGACCCTTGCGGCGGGCGAAGTGACGGAGTTTGCCGAGCGGGTAAAGGGCGGCGCGGTCGCCTCCTCGAAGGGGTCGGACAAGGACATGGGCGATGCTTGAGGACAAGGACCGGATCTTCACCAATCTATACGGCATGCACGATCGCAGCCTGGCCGGCGCGAAGGCGCGCGGGCACTGGGACGGCACGGCCGCGCTGATCGAGAAGGGGCGCCCGGCGATCATCGAGGAGATGAAGGCCTCGGGGCTTCGCGGGCGGGGCGGCGCGGGTTTCCCGACGGGCCTGAAATGGTCCTTCATGCCGAAGGAGAGCGACGGGCGACCGCATTACCTCGTGGTGAACGCCGACGAATCCGAGCCCGGCACCTGCAAGGATCGCGAGATCATGCGCCACGATCCGCATACGCTGATCGAGGGCTGCCTGATCGCCGGCTTCGCGATGGGGGCCAATGCGGGCTACATATACATCCGCGGCGAGTATATCCGCGAGAAAGA
>JBCBWF010000508.1:0-3406 GCA_039817245.1 Pseudomonadota bacterium
GAGGCCGTGTCGCAGTCGCCGCCATCTTCGGAGCCGGCGCGGCGGCCCTCTTCCCAGCAGCCCTCATAGACCGAGCCGTTGGAGTAGGTCATCACGCCGAAGCCATGCTGACGGCCGCGGATGAAGTTGCCGTTGTAGCGGTCGCCGTTCGGATAGGTGGCCGTGCCCTCGCCGTGGATCTCGCCCTCGAGCCAGCCGCCATCGTAGATGAAGCCGTCCGACAGGATGAGCTTGCCCGAGCCCTCGCGGCGGCCGGCGACGAAATCGCCGTCATAGACCGCGCCATCCGGGTAGTTGAGCACGCCGTCGCCGTTCTGGACGCCCTCGGTCCAGGTGCCGGCATACACATGGCCGTCCGGATAGGTCATGGTGCCGCTGCCGTGGTGGCGGGCATTGAGGAACTCGCCCTCATAGATCGAGCCGTTGGCGTACTGCGCCACGCCCTTGCCGGTGATGACGCCGTTCTCCCAGTTGCCCTGGTAGGAGCCGCCATCGGCATAGGTGATCTTGCCGAAGCCGCTCGGCGTGCCGGCGAGGAAATCGCCCTCGTAGCGCGAGCCGTTCGGATAGCTGGCGACGCCCGAGCCCTCGATGCGGCCCTCGACCCAGTCGCCCTCATAGGTGTAGCCGTCCGTCCCGATGAACTTGCCGCGCCCGTGGCGGTCGCCATCGCGGAAGGTGCCCTGGTAGCGGTCGCCCGATGCGTAGACGGCGATGCCCTCGCCGTGGCGGCGGCCCTCGACGAAATCACCCTCGTAGCGGTCGCCATTGCCGTAGACGGCGGCGCCCTTGCCGGTGATCTGGCCGTCGGTCCAGCGACCCTCGTAGACGAAACCGTCCGGCAGCGTGATGCGGCCCGTGCCGTGGCGCACACCCTCGACGAAATCGCCGGTGTAGACCGCCTTGTCCGGATAGGTGACCGTGCCTGTGCCGTGCTGCGAGCCGTTCTGCCACTGGCCCTCGTAGCGGTAGCCGTTGTCGCGGGTCATCACGCCCTGGCCGTGATGCGCCGAGTTCAGGAACTGGCCCTGGTAGCGCATGCCGTTGCCGTAATCGGCGACGCCCGTGCCCTCGATCACGCCGTTGCGCCAGTCACCCTCGTAGGTGCCGCCGTTGGAATAGGTGATCTTGCCTTTGCCGTGGGGCACATCGTTCAGGAACGCGCCCTCGTAGACAGAACCGTTCGTGAAGCGTGCGACGCCCTGGCCTTCGCGCTTACCCTCGAACCACTGGCCGGTGTACTGATAGCCGTCCGGCGCCGTGTAGGTGCCCTGACCGTGCTGCTTACCGTCCTTGAACTCACCCTGGTAGATTGCGCCAGAGTCATACTCTTTCGTCGCGGTGGTCGTGGCTCCGTCCTGCGAATAGCCGAGCCCCGCAGAGAGACAAAAACCCACAGCCGCAATCGCGATACTCCGCATCCGTCGCATCCCTCAACAGATCCCGGGCCGGGCAGGCCGACCCTCCTCCGGATTGGTTTCTGAACAATCTATTTGGCAGGAAGAAGGCTGACAACGCCCCAAAGCATGACCATTACCGCTTGCCGTGCCGGCCGCGGCGCCATATCCCCCGGAACGAGGACGAGGGAGCCCGGAAAATGCTCGACCGAAACCGGCTGCGGCTGCTGATCGGACAGATCAATCCGGTGGCAGGCGACCTGGACGGAAACCTGGCGCTCGCCCGCGAGGCCTGGGCCGCGGGGCGCGATGCGGGGGCCGACCTGGTGCTCCTGCCGGAGATGTCGCTCTCGGGCTATCAGCTCCTCGATCTCTCGGTGCGCGCAGCCTTCGTGCGCGACTGTGCGCGCGCCCTGGAGAGCCTGGCTCAGGCCTGCGGGGACGGCCCGGCCCTGGGGGTCGGGGCACCCATGAAGGCCGATGGCGAGATCTACAACGCTTACCATTTGTTGCAAAGTGGGGCGGTTCGCGCGCAGTTTCGTAAGCATCACCGCCCCAATTACGGCGTTTTCGACGAGAAGCGCCTCTACGCCGAGGGTCCGATGCCCGGACCGGTTGAGATCGGCGGTTGCCGGATCGGCTTCCCGATCTGCGAAGATATGTGGTTCGAGGACGTGGCCGAGGGGCTGGCGGAGGGGGGCGCGGAGCTGCTGCTGGTGCCCAACGGCTCGCCCTTCGAGGGGCCGGACAAGCACGATATTCGCCTGTCGCACATGGTGGCGCGCGGCGTGGAGACGGGGCTCGCTGTCGTCTATGTTAACCTCATCGGCGGGCAGGACGATCAGGTCTTCGACGGCGGCAGCTTCGCACTCAACCCCGGCGGGCAACTGGCGCTGCAGCTGCCGTTCTTCGAGCCCTGCCTAGAAATCGTCGAAATTGCCCGCACGCCCGAGGGTTGGCGCGTCGAGCCCGGCAGAATGCTGCCCGTGCCGGAGCCCGCGGCGCTCGATTATCGCGCGATGGTCGAATCAACCCGGGATTACGTTAAGAAATCCGGGTTCTCTCGGGTGCTGCTCGGGCTCTCCGGCGGGATCGACAGCGCGCTGGTGGCGACGATCGCGGCGGATGCGCTCGGGCCGGAGGCGGTGCGCGCCGTGATGCTGCCCTCGCGCTACACGAGCGATGCCAGCACGGAAGACGCCGAGGCGCTCGCGGCCCGTCTCGGCATCCGGATCGAGACCCTGCCGATCGGGCCGGCGGTGGAGACGATGGAGGCGAGCCTCGCGCCGCTCTTCAACGGGCACGGGCCGGATGTCACCGAGGAGAACCTGCAGAGCCGGCTCCGCGGCACCTTCCTGATGGCGCTCTCCAACAAGTTCGGCGAACTCCTGCTGACCACCGGCAACAAGTCCGAGGTCGCGGTCGGCTATGCGACGCTCTATGGCGACATGAACGGCGCCTACAACCCGATCAAGGACCTCTACAAGACCCGCGTCTTCGCCGCGGCGCGCTGGCGCAATGCCGAGCATCACTCTTGGATGCAGGGGCCGGCGGGCGAGGTGATCCCACCGCGGATTATCGAGAAGCCGCCGAGTGCGGAGCTGCGCGAGGACCAGAAGGACGAGGACAGCCTGCCGCCCTATCCTGTGCTCGACGCGATCCTCGAGGGGCTGGTGGAGCGCGAAGCCTCGGTCGCGGACCTCATCCGCGAGGGCCATGAGCTGGAGACGGTGGAGCGCGTACAGCACCTCCTCTATCTCTCGGAATACAAGCGCTTCCAGTCCGCTCCGGGCACGAAGCTCACCAAGAAGGCGTTCTGGCTCGATCGCCGCTATCCCATCGTCAACCGCTGGAGGGACCGCGGATGAGCGCGCCTGCGCGTATCGAGATCCCCGCCTCGCGTCGCAAGGCGGCCGTGCTGGCCATCCTCGCCGGCTTCGTGGTGTTGGCCTTTGCGGGGGCGGACTGGTTCCGCTGGGCCGAGCCCACGATGAAATGGGCAGCAATGA
>JBCBWF010000257.1:0-7383 GCA_039817245.1 Pseudomonadota bacterium
GAACGGGATGTCGCCCATCGAGTTCTCCCACCGGCCGATGATCTCGAAATCCTTGTCGAGATGCAGGTAGCCGCCGGGCGCCTCGCCCATCGCGTCTCCGAGGAAGGAGATGATGATCTCCGAGCCGAGGCAGTGGACCGTATGCGGGCCGGAGAGATTGGCGCGGCGCCCGGCGGCTACCTGCATCTCGACAAGGATTTCGAGATCATCGGCCGGTGGGAGAACTCGATGGGCGACATCCCGTTCGGCTATGACTTCTGGTACCAGCCGCGCCACAACGTGATGGTCAGCTCGGAATGGGCGGCCCCCAACACCTTCATGCCGGGCTTCGATCTCGAAGAGGTCGGGCATCTCAAATACGGCCGCCGCCTGCATCTCTGGGATTTCGAGAAGCGCGTGCCCGTCGAGACCATGTATCTGGGCGAGGACGGCCTGATCCCGCTCGAAGTGAAGTTCCACCACGATCCCGACAGCACGCACGGCTTCTGCGGCGCCGCCCTCAGCGCGAATGTCATCCACTTCTGGAAGTCCGACGCCGGCAAATGGGAGTGGGAGAAGATCATCGATGTCGGCAACGAGCCGCATCCCGAATGGCCGATCCCGGTGCCGGGCGTGATGTCGGCGATCCTGGTCTCGATGGACGACCGCTATCTCTATCTCAACAACTGGCTGCACGGCGATATGCGCCAATACGACATCACCGATCCGCATAACCCCAGGCTCACCGGACAGGTCTGGATGGGCGGGCTCCTCGGCCGCGCGCCGGAGGTCAACGGCGTCAAGATCGCCGGCGGCCCGCAGATGTTCCAGCTCTCGCTCGACGGCCGCCGGATGTATGTCACCACCTCGCTCTTCTCGACCTGGGACAATCAGTTCTATCCGGAGATCCGGACCAGAGGCGGCGCGATGGTCATGATCGACTGCGATGTCGAGAATGGCGGCATGAAGATCAACGAGGACTTCATCGTCGACTTCGGCAAGGAGCCCAACGGCCCGAGCCGCTGCCACGAGACGCGCTATCCGGGCGGGGACTGCACGAGCGACATCTGGCTGTGAGCGAGACGCACACCATAACCATCGCCAACCGCGGCGGCGCGACCTATCGGGTCGATGCCCGCCGGCCGTTGCTCGACAGTCTGCGCGAACAGGGCGTCGATCTGCCCTTCGGCTGCAAGTATGGCGGATGCATCACCTGTGCGGCGAAGCTGATCGACGGCGAAATCGACCAGCGTCGTCAGGTGGCACTCAACAATCGCCAGATCCGCCAGGGCTACGTGGTCCTCTGCGTCGCGCGCCCGCTCTCGGACTGCACCTTCGAGATCGGGGTCGAGAGCCACGACAAGCTCTACCGCAATCCGTTCCTCGACCCGCTCGAGCCACATGAGCTGAAAGCCGATATCGCCACGCCGAAGGAGGTCTGACATGCCCGACGCCGAAATCGACCGCCTCTACGACTATCCGCAGGCCTATCTATCGGAGATCCTGCGCTCGGTGAAGACCATCGCCATGGTCGGTGCCAGCGGCGACAAGACCAAGTTCAGCTACGGTGTGCTCCGGGTTCTGCACGAGACCGGCTACGACATGATCCCGGTGAACCCGAACCCCAAGCTCACCGAGATCCGCGGCATCCCGGTCTGCCGCTCGCTCCAGGACATCGACCGGCCGGTGGACATGGTGGAGGTTTTCCGCCCGAAGGAGGAGCTCTACGCCATCGCCGAACAGGCGATCGCCATCGGCGCGAAGGTGCTGTGGGGCCAGATCGGCGTCTACGACGATCGCGCCGCCAAGCTCGCTGAGGATGCCGGCCTCAAGGTGGTGATGGACCGCTGCCCCAAGATCGAACTCTTCCGCCCCTTCTGGAAACCCCGCCTCGACCTCGCAATCTGACCGCCCGCCATGCCGATCCGCCACCCAGCTGACCCTGCCTCATGACCAACGACAGCACCGAGAACCCGCCGCCCTCCCAGGCCGGGCGCATGATCTACGACGGGCCCGAGCTCGACCGCTGCACAGCCAATCACACGGCGCTCTCACCCGTCTCGATCCTGAAGCGTGTCGAGCGGGTGCATCCGGAGCTGCCGGCCCAGATCCACGGATCCATCAGGCGAAGCTGGGGCGAGGTCGCGGCGCGGTGCAGGCGGCTCGCCTCGGCGCTCGCAGAACGCGGTGTCGGCAGGGGCGACACCGTCGCCCTCATCGCCCCGAACATCCCCGAGGCGCTGGAATGCGCGCTCGCCCTGCCGCTCCTCGGCGCCGTGCTCAACGCCAACAATGTGCGCCTCGATGCCGGCACCATCGGCTACATCCTCGCGCACGGGGAGGCGACGGTCCTGCTGGTCGACACCGAGTACTCGGCGATGGCGGCGGAGGCCGTCGCACAGTCGGGCCGGACCATGCTGATCGTCGATATCGAGGATGCCGAGGGACCCGGTGGCCCCCGCATCGGCTCGCTGACCTATGAGGAACTGCTCGCCGAGGGCGATCCCGACTTCGCCTATGCGCTGCCGGACGATGAATGGGACGCGCTTGCGCTCAACTACACCTCCGGCACCACGGGCCGGCCCAAGGGCGTCGTCTACTCCCATCGCGGCGCCTGGACCAACGCCGTCAACAATGTCGTCACCTGGGAGATGCCGCACCACCCGGTCTATCTGTGGACGCTGCCGCTCTTTCACTGCAACGGCTGGTGCTTTCCCTGGACCATCACGCTCTTGGCCGGAACCCATGTGTTCCTGCGCAGCCCCCGGGCCGATGCGATCTACGCCGCCTTTGCCGATCACGGTGTCACGCATCTCTGCGGCGCGCCCATCATCATGTCCATGATCGCCGGCGCGCCTGCCGAGACCCGGCATGCGTTTCCGCAGCAGATCCGGATGATGACCGCCGCCGCCCCGCCGCCGGCTTCGGTGATCGCCGGGATGGAGGCGATGGGGATCTCGGTCACGCATGTCTACGGGCTGACGGAGGTCTATGGCCCTGCCGTGGTTTGTGCCGAGAAACCGAGCTGGGCCGGCCTGCCTCTCGAAGAGCGTGCACGGCTCAAGGCCCGCCAGGGCGTGGCCTATGAGCTGGAAGAGGACGTGCTCGTGCTCGACAGCGAAACCGGCCGGCCCGTGCCCTGGGACGGCGAGACCCTCGGCGAAATCGTCTTCCGCGGCAACATCGTGATGAAGGGCTATCTCAAGGCACCGGAGGAGACCGCCAAGGCGTTCAAGGACGGCTGGTTCTGGTCCGGCGACATCGCCGTGCAGCATGCGGACGGCTATATCGAGATCCGCGACCGTGCGAAGGACATCATCATCTCGGGCGGCGAGAACATCTCCTCCATCGAGGTGGAGAAGGCGATCTACTCCCACCCCTCGGTCAGCCTCGCCGCCGTGGTTGCCATGCCGGACGAGAAATGGGGCGAGGTCCCCTGCGTCTTCGTCGAGCTGGCCCGGGGCGCGAAGGCGACGGAGGACGAACTCCTCCAACATGCCCGCGACCGGCTGGCCGGTTTCCAGCGGCCGAAGCGCATCGTCTTCGGCGAACTCCCGAAGACCGCAACGGGCAAGATCAGAAAGAACGAGCTCCGAGACCTGGCCCGATCTCCCGAAAAGCGCTGACGATACGAATAATGAATGCTGCCTCCAGACAAACAAGGTAACTTTCAGCATCTTCAATGAAAAAAGATGAGATTAGAACGCACTAAAATTCAAGTAAGAACGCCCGACCCAACGGCTGGGCGCTCCGTCACCTACGCATCCTTAGCGTTCTTGTACAGGAAATCGAGGATCTGCGCCTTCTCGTCCTCCGTTACGCCGGCGTTCGGGAACATGGATTCGGTGATGCTGTCCCACTCCTTCTTCGTGTGACCTTTCGGGTCGCGCGGGATGTGGCAGAGGGTGCAGCGCTCGTAAAAGAGCTTCTCGCCGGGCTCCATGGAGGCGAGGAAGCTCTCCGTCAGGCTCTCGGCGCGCTCCAGCCCGAAAGTCTCGGGTGCAAGGCTGACCACCTCGTCGATCGTCTCGGGCGGCTCATAGGCGCGGTTCGGCCCCTCCACATCCTCCGCCTTTCGCAGCCTCGCCAGGCAGGTATTGGCCGTGGTCGCCTGGCTGAGGGCGGAGGCGCGGCGGCTGGAGGTCAGCGTGTTGACCGAGCCCGAGTTGCACCGCCCCTTTGTATCGAAGGAAACCCAGGCGCCTTCATAGAGCGAAACGACCCCCGGCATGATCTTGTCCGTCACCCGCGCGCCCGCGATCACCGTGCCGCGGTCGTTGGAGAGCTCCACTAGGTCCCCGTCGGCAATCCCGCGCTTCTCCGCATCCTCGGTGTTGATGCGCACGAACTCGCGATCCTCGATGTTGAGCGCATGGCGCAGGTCCGATTGCGCGAACTGCGAGTGGATCCGGTTGTAGGGATGCGGGCTCACCACATGCACCATGTCCGGCTCGGGCGCGTTGCCGAGATACTCCGCCGGCTCCAGCCACATCGGCATGGGCGGGCAGTCCGGCAGGTTCATGTCGGCGATCGCCTGACAGTAGATCTCGATCTTGCCGGACACGGTGTTGAGCGGATTGGCCTCCGGATCCTCGCGGAAGGCGCCGTGGCGCACCCAGTCGCGCTCCTCCCGCGGCACGGGGATGCGCACCACGCCGCGCTCCCAGAACTCCTCGAAGTCCATTACCTCTGCCGCGGTTGACTTCGAGTAGGAGGCTTCGACGAGATCCATAACCTCCCAGCCGTCGGTATACTGCTCCTCCACGCCGAACATCGCCGCCAGGCGACGGAAGATCTCCCAGTCATCGAGGCTCTCGCCGAGCGGCTCGATCACCTTCTTCATCGCGTAGACCTTGTCCTTGGAATAGGTCCCGCCGGAGGAGATCTCGTTGCGCTCGAGCGTGGTGGTGGCCGGCAGGATGATATCGGCAAAACGCGCCGAGGCGGTCCACCAAGGATCGACGCAGACGACGGTGTGGACCTTCTGCAGCGCGCGCAGCAACTCGTTGGTGTCCTGCTGGTGCGAGGCGAAGTTGTTGCCTGCGTTGAAGATCATCTGCACGTCCGGGTAGGTCATGGTCGCGCCGTTGCGCGTGAACTCCGCGCCCGGGTTCAGCAGCATCTCGTTGATGCGCGAGGCGGGGCAGGTCGCCAGCACTCGGTTGCGCCCCTGCGGCAGCCCGCCCGGCTGCAGCGCGCGCGAGAAGAGCGCCCCGCCAGACCCCCAGTGCCAGGAGAAGCCGACGCCGCCACCGGGCAGGCCGATCTGTCCGGTCATGGCGGAGAAGGCGGTGATAGCCCAGTAGGGCATCTCGCCGTGATGCGCCCGCTGGATCGCCCAGGAGCCGGCGAACTGCGTGCGCTTGCGCGCGCAGTTGTCCGCCAGGGCGCGGATCCTCTGCTCCTTGATGCCCGTGATCTTCGACGCCCAGGCCGGGGTCTTGGCCACGCCGTCGTCCTTGCCGGTCAGGTAGTCGATGAAGCGGTCCGCACCGACCGTGTACTTGTCGAGAAACGCCTTATCGTAGGTGCCTTTCTCGTAGACATGGTAGCTCATCGCCAGGAACAGCGCGGTGTCGGTGTTCGGGATGATCTCGATCCAATCGGCGTTCAGCCACTCATCAGTGGTGGTGTATTGCGGATTGATCGAGATGAACTTCACGCCGGCCTTCTTGATGACCTCCCAGCGCGGATACATCGAATGATCGGCGGTGCCGCCATCGGCGCGGCCGTTCTTGTGCATATCCGTGCCGACCATGACGAACTGTTCGCAGTGCTTCAGCATCTGGAACCAGGAAGTCTGGCGCGAATAGACTTCCATATCGCCGAGGACATGGGGCATCACGACCTGCGCGGCGCCGCCGGAATAGTCCCCCACCGTGACGGACATGCCGCCGATCAGATTGAAGAAGCGCCCCTGCAGAACGTTCGGCGTCAGCACACCCCCATGGGCCCAGCCACCGTAGGAGGACGAGAAGATGCCCTCGTTGCCATGCGTCTCGATCGTGTCCAGGATCGCCTTGGAGACGAGGCCGAGAGCCGTGTCCCAGTCCACGCGCACATAGGGCTCCTTCGCGCGCAGCTCCGGCTTGCGGTCCCCGTCGAGCCCTTCGAGATAGGACTTGCGGACATAGGGGTAGAGGACGCGGGTCTTGGAGTAGACGCGGCTGACCGCCCCCTCGCTCACCATCTCGGTCGGGCGCGGGTCGAACTCCGTACGCGGGATCGCCTGGATGAACTCGCCGTCCTCCACCATGGCCCAGAAGGCACCGTACTGGTCGGCATGGGGGACGAAGGTCACCGCCCGCCCGCCGGGGCCGATGCGCGAGAGTGCGCCCGAGGCGGAAAAGGCGGCCAGCGAAAACGCGGTACTGCGCAGAAAAGCTCTTCTGGTGAAAGACATCTGTTTCTCCCGATTTGTATCGCCTTTACGGGGTAGAAACCGAATGCTGACACGTCTGCGTGACGTTGCCGAGACGCCCTTCGCGGCGCGTCCGCGCGCTGCGCGCTAAAACCGGCGCAAGACCCCCTCGCAAACCCCTGCCATCCGTGCCCAAATCCCCTGAAATGCCGGCGCTAAGCAGCTCAAGGCGCGGCCGCAATCTCGATTTCCCATGAGGACTGGACTGCGCCGATGAATGGCCTCTGTCTTGTAGAGACCGTTAGCGGTCTCTGCGAGTGCGCTGTTGAAACTGTCGCCGACGCTGCCGAGCAGCCCGTCCCAAATCTCAGACCGCAATGCAACGGCCCAGGAGCCATCCCTCGTCTCGAGCTTCAGCCTTGTTCGCTGGAAGATCTTGGCCACACTGCAAGGCGATGCGCTTAACCGAGGTGAAGAAATGACAGCGAAATGGACTGCTCCCACCGAGTGGCCCGGTTGAAGTGTTGGTGCATGACCGGCCTCTTATCGACGGGGATGATCGCCTCAGAGGCTGGCGGCCGGTATCCGAGGGCGCTGTGGGGGCAGGCGATGTTGTCTTTGCGTCGACAGCCGCGACCCGGCTTCGCACTTTCTCAGCGACAGATTCGGGGCCGTTGTCCGAACGGATGTCCTCGGGCGGCCCGCGGACGACGAAGAGATCCGTCAGGGCGTCGACCACGTCGACGGAGTTGAGCTTGCGATCGACGCGGATCATCAGCGCCTCCTCCGTGTCCTCATCGATGATGTTCAGGGTGCGGAAGACCCGGCCGTCATGGGTGCGGTCCTGCACGAAGTCGTAGGACCAGACGTGGTTCGGCCGGTCCGGGCGGAGCCGGACGCAGGAACCATCATTCATCCAGAGCCGCCCTTTCCCGGGCTGCTTATGCGGCACCGTTCGGGGCCGCGCTCGGCCCTGTGGCGCGCCGGCCCCTCACCCCCTCGCGCCGCCTGATCGGCTGCACGCGCTTGTGGTTCACATGCCA
>JBCBWF010000631.1:0-2006 GCA_039817245.1 Pseudomonadota bacterium
CTATGCGCTGCTCGACCCGCGCGTGAGGATCACCGCATGACCTCGATCGCCCCGGACGTCACCGACCCGCGGCCCGCGAGCCCGAGCGCGCCCCCCACCGCACCCGGCACCGGCCCGCGCCGCAAGCGCTTGCGCGCGCTGCGCGAGGCGAACTGGCTCATCAAGCTCTGCATCGCGATGCTGGTGCTGCTGGTGGCAATCGCGCTCCTCGCGCCGCTCATCGCGCCGCACGACCCGAACGCGCAGAGCCTGCTCGCCCGCCTCCGCCCGCCCTACGGGTTCGAGCGCTACCGCGAGGGCTACTGGCTCGGCACAGACGAGCTCGGCCGCGACATCCTCTCGCGCCTGCTCTACGGCCTGCGCTTCACCTTCCTGATCGCGCTGGTGGGCTCGGTCATATCGCTCCTGATCGGCACCACCATCGGCATCGTCGCCGGCTATCTCGGCGGCTGGGTCGACTCGGTGCTGATGGCGATCGTCGATGTGCAGATCGCCTTCCCCTTCACGCTGATGGCGCTTCTCGCCGCAGCAGTCTTCGGGAACGATCTCACCATCTTCATCATCGTCGTCGGCCTCGCGGGGTGGGACAACTACGCCCGCGTGGTCCGCGGCCAGGTGCTGTCACTCCGCGAGGCCCCCTTCATCGCCTCCGCCAAGGTGGTCGGCGCCAGCCCCGCGCGCATCGTCGGCGTGCATATGCTGCCCAACATCGCCTCGCCGATCATCGTGCTCTGGACCTTCGGGATCTCGAACGTGATCCTGCTGGAGAGTTCGCTCTCCTTCCTCGGCCTCGGCGTGCAGCCGCCCACCGCGACGCTGGGCTCCATGACCGGCTTCGGGCGCGACTATCTCGCCAGCTACCCGCATATCGGCGTCGCGCCCGCCATGCTGATCCTGATCATCGCGCTCGTCCTGCTCCTCCTCGGCGACTGGCTGAGGGACACGCTGGATGTGCGCCTGAAACGGCAGGCCTGACCTGCCCAACAAGAAACGTTCGGGATGCGCACCGCACCGCCAAGCACGCGCGCACCCCGAACGGCATCGTGGGATCCACAACGCAGAGAGGACCAGACCCGATGAAGACCCTATTGGCAACTGTGGCCGCCCTTGCGGTCGCGACCGCGGCCTATGGCCAGGAACTGAAGATCGGCGTGGCCAACATGTCCGACTATATCGAGCCGGGCACCGACCATTCGAATGTCGGCTCGCAGTTCTACACCAATACCTTCGAGAGCCTCATCTCCAAGAACCCGCTCAAGGGCGAGGCCGAATACAACCCGAGTCTGGCCACCGACTGGAGCCTCATCACGCCCCAGATGATGGAGATCAAGATCCGCGAGGGCGTGACCTTCCAGAACGGCGATCCGATGACCATGCAGGACGTCCTGTTCTCGCTCCAGGCGATGATCAAGGTCACCCACGACGCCCGGATCGAGCGCTCCAAGGAGTTCTTCGGCAACATCGTGCGTGCCGAGGCCGTGGACGACACGACGCTGCGCATCTACACCAAGCGCCCCGAGCCGATCTTCGAGCTGGTGCTCGCCTCGCAGCAGGCCTCGATCATCCCGAAGAAGTATCTGATGGGCCTCACGGGCCATCCGGAGGTGGACGAGCCGTCCGACTACATCGCCTTCTCCAAGGCGCCGATCGGCACCGGCCCCTACAAGATCGCCAGCTTCACCCCGGAAGAAGAGCTGATCTGGGAGCGCCATGAGGGCTACTGGGGCGAGCAGGCGCCGTACGAGAAGATCTCCGTGCGCAAGATCGCCGAGCTCAGCCCGCGCATCACCGCGCTCCTCAACGGCGAGGTCGACATCGTCACCAACGTGCCGCCGGACCAGCTCGACGTCATCGACAACCGCCCGGGCTTCAAGACCGAGGGCGCGGTCACCCCGCTCTTCCACATCGTGTTCTTCGGCGGCGCGGAAGACGGCGACATCATCACGCCTGAGCTGCGCCGCGCCATGGTGCGCGCCATCGATCGCAACCTGCTGAACGAGGCGCTC
>JBCBWF010000405.1:0-4602 GCA_039817245.1 Pseudomonadota bacterium
AACCACGCGCCATACCACAAGCCGGTCCTCGCCATAGCCCGAGCAGATGCCGCAGGCGGAGGGCAGGATGCGCGCGCCCGCCTCCTCGAACACCCGCATCACGCCCTCGGCGCGCGCCGCCTCGGTCTCGCGCACCGAGGCCGGTGCCACGACGAGCGAGAGGCCGGGGGCGAGCCGCCGCCCCTCCAGCACCCCTGCCGCCGCGCGCAGATCCGCGAGCTTCGCTCCGGTGCAGGCGCCGATATAGACGATGTCCGGCCTCACCTGCGCAAACTCGCCTGCGGGGGCCGCATTGGCCGGCGAATGCGGCGCAGCGATCTGGGGCGCGAGGGCCGAGGCCTCGAACCGGTGCCGCTCCGCGGGCTCGGCCGCGGGATCGTGGCGCCAGGGGCCGATCTCGGCGCCGCCTGCGCCATGCGCGGCGAGCCAGGCGGCGGTCGTGTCATCCGCCCCGATCAGCCCGGTCTGCCCGCCGAGCTCGGCGGTCATGTTGGCGAGCGTCATGCGCTCGGCCATCGCCATCGCCCCGATGGCACTGCCGGCATACTCCACGGCCTGATACCGCCCGCCATCCATGCCGAGGCGGGTGCAGAGAAAGAGCATGATGTCCTTGGCCATCAGCCCCGCGCCGAGCCGGCCGGTCCACTCGATCAGGATGGTCTCGGGCACGCGGATCCAGATCTCGCCGGTGGCCAGCACCCCGGCCATCTCCGTCGCCCCGATGCCGAACATATAGGCCCCGAAAGCGCCGCCGGTCGGCGAGTGGCTGTCCCCGCCCACCGCGAACATGCCGGGGTGCAGATGGCCGCGCTCGGGCGTCACCACATGGCAGATCCCCTGCGCCTCGTAGTAGGCGCGGATGGCCTGGGCCTTCACCCAGTCCCGCGTGAGCGCCTGGATCGCGCGGGTCTCCTCGTCGATCACGGGCACGAAATGGTCGGTGGCCACGACCACGCGATCAGGGTCCCAGACGCCCACGCCGAGGCGCTCGAGGATCGGCTTCACCCGGCGCGGCCCGCCCGAATCGTGGATCATCGCGAGATCGACCGCGCAGGTGACCACCTCGCCCGGCGCAACCGGCCGGCCCGCCGCGCGCGCCACGATCCTCTCGGCCAGTGTCAGATGGGCGGCTGCCATTCAGACCCCCAGATAGGACTTGCGCAGGTCGTCGCGTGCCAGAAGCGCCTCGGGCGGGCCCTGCATCGCCACGGCCCCGTTCTCCAGCACATAGGCGCGCGCTGCAATATCGAGGGACTGCGCCACGTTCTGTTCGACGAGGAGAATGGCCAGCCCCTCGTCCACCAGCCGCGCGATGAGGGCGAACATCTCCTCCACGAGCTTCGGCGAGAGGCCGAGGGAGGGCTCGTCGAGGATCAGGAGCCGCGGCTCCGCCATCAGGCCGCGCCCGATGGCGAGCATCTGCTGCTCGCCGCCCGAGAGCGTGCCGGCATATTGCCGCCGCCGCTCGGCCAGCCGCGGGAAGATGGCGTAGGCGCGGGCCAGGTTCTCCGCGCGCCGCTCTCCGGCCCGGCGATAGGCGCCGAGGACAAGGTTGGTCTCGACATCGAGGTTCGGGAACACGCGCCGCCCCTCCGGCACCTGCACGAGGCCGGCGGCGACGATATCGCCCGGGCGCCGGCCGAGGATCTCCTCGCCCTCCAGCCGCACAGAGCCCGCGCTCGCCCGCACCACGCCGGAGAGCACGTTGTTGAAGGTCGACTTGCCCGCCCCGTTCGCGCCGAGGATGGCCACGATCTCGCCGGCGCGCGCCTCGAGATCGATGCCGCGCAGAACCTGCATGGCCCCGTATCCGGCGGCGAGGCCGCGCACCTCAAGCATGGGGACGCGCCTTCAGCCGCGCGGCCATGCCGGGGCCGAGATAGGCCTCGATCACCGCGGGATCCTCCGCCACCGCGCGCGGCGCGCCGTTGGCGATGATGGCGCCCGAATTCAGAACATAGGCCCGGTCGGACAAGCGCATGACCGCCTGCATCACATGCTCGATCATCAGGATCGTGATGCCCGCCTCGCGGATGGCGAGGATCATCGGCGTCACCTCGTCGATCTCGGCAGGGTTGAGCCCGGCCAGCACCTCGTCGAGCAGAAGGAGCCGCGGATCGGTGGCGACGGCGCGCGCGATCTCGAGGCGCTTGCGCGCCGCGATCGGCAGGTCGCCCGCGCGCCGGTCGAGCAGCGCCCCCATGCCGAGCGAGCGCCCCACGGCATCGGCCTTCTCCAGCGCCTCGCGGCGCGGCGCGATTGCGCGGTGCGCGCCGGTGGCGATGTTCTCGCGCACGCTGAGCGTCGGGAAGGGCTGGACGATCTGGAAGGTGCGCACGAGCCCGCGTGCGGCCAGCTCATGGGGCCGCGCGCCGAGCGTGCTCCGGCCCTCGAAAGCGACGCTCCCGGCATCCGGCCTCAGGAACCCCGAGATGAGCGCGAAGAGCGTGGTCTTGCCCGCCCCGTTCGGCCCGATGAGCGACACGATCTCGCCGGCGGAGACATCGAGCGAGGCGCCGTTCACCGCGACCAGCCCGCCGAAGCGGCGCGTGAGCCCGCGCACCTCCAGCATCAGCCCGCCCGCCGGCGCAGGGGGGCCATGAGAGCCGCCCAGAGCCCCGCGATCCCCCGCGGCGCGAAGCCGAGGACCAGCACGAGGATCAGCCCGTAGAGGATGAGATCGAGCCCCGGGCGCGGCTCGGCCACCGCCCCCACAAGCGCCTTCGCCGCCTCGCCCGCGCCATGCAGGAAGAAGGCGCCCAGGAGCGGCCCCGCCAGAGTGCCGAGCCCGCCGATGATGGGCGCGACCAGCGCCTCCACCGATTTCGACGGCCCGAACGCGATCTCGGGATCCACGAACAGATATTTCTGCACGTAGTAGACGCCGGCCGCCGCCGCGATCATGCCGGAGAGGCAGATCGCCTTCATCTTCACACGGAAGGCATTCACGCCCAGCGCCTCCGCCGCGTCCTCGTTCTCACGCACGGCGATGAGCTGCGCGCCGAAGCGCCGCCGCTCCATCCGCCAGACGAGCCCGTAGGCGACGACGAGGACGATCAGGATGAAGTAGTAGCTGCCCGCATGGCGCAGGAACGGCTCGGCGAAGGTGAACTGCAGCGTGCTCCACACCGCGTCCGGGTCCTGGTTGAGCGCGAGGCTGACCCCGCGTCCGCCCTCCGTCACGCTCACGAGCGAGCGGGCCAGCACCCGCAGCGCCTCGGCGAAGGCGAGCGTGATGAGTGCGAAATAGGAGCCGCGCAGCCCGTAGCGGAAACTCAGATAGCCCACCACAGCCCCCACCGCGGCGCCCGCGCCGATGGCGAGCGGCATCGCCGCCCAGGGGCTGACGCCGAGCCGGAACTGCAGGAGCGCCTGCACATAGGCGCCGACGCCGAAGAACATCGCATGCCCGAAGCTGTACTGCCCGCCATAGCCGCCGAGGATGTTCCAGGCCTGCGCCAGAACGGCGACGAAGAGGGTGAGCTCGATGAAGTCGAGCCACCGGCCGGAGGCGATGACGAAAGGCGCGGCCACAGCGGCCGCCAGCGCGAGCGCCCAGCCCGCGATGCGCCAGCCGTCCCCGCTCATGCCTGCCTGCCGAAGAGACCCGTGGGCCGGATCAGGAGCACGAGGATGAAGGTCGCCGAGATCGTGATGAGCCCGAGGCTCTCACCGAGATAGAGCCGGCCGAGCTGCTCGGTGATGCCGATCAGGAACCCGCCCACCAGCGCGCCGACGAAGCTTCCCATGCCGCCCAGCACCACGACGGTGAAGGCGATCAGCACGAAGAGATAGCCGAACTGGGGCGAGACCGCGTAGGTCGGCGCCAGGAGGCAGGCCGCCACCGCCACACAGGCCGCCCCGATGCCGAAGGTCACACCGTAGACATGGTCGACATCGATGCCGACGAGTTCCGCGCCGCGCTTCTCCTTCGCCACCGCCTGGATCGCGTGGCCGAGATCGGTGCGCGTCATGAAGAGCCAGAGCGCGAGGGTCACCAGTAGCGAGCCCAGCAGCGCCGCGATCTCCGGCCAGACCGCGAAGGTGACGCCGAGATCGATGCCGTCGAAATCGTACGGCACCTGCACCTGCCGCTCGGTGGCGTTGAAGGCGAAGAGCGCGCCGTTCTCGATGAGGATTGCGATGCCGAGGGTGACCAGCAGCGTGATCTCGTCCCGCCCGTGGCTGAACCGGCCGATCACGCCGCGCTGGAGCACGTAGCCGAACGCGAAGCCGCCCGGCACGACCACCAGCAGCGCGAGATAGGGGTCGAGCCCGAGCCCGCTCCAGAGGAAGTAGACCGCGTACATCGCCAGCATCAGCATGGCGCCATGGGCGAAGTTGATGATGTGGAGCACGCCGTAGATCAGCGTGAGCCCGAGGGCGACGAGCGCATAGACGGCCCCGAGGAACACGCCCGAGATGGCCGAGCCGAGCACGGTCTCCCAGGAATAGCTTGGCAGGATCGAGCCGAGATCCATCGGTTCTCCCTCGGCACCGGGCCGGAGGGCGGCCCGACAGCGGCGTTGCGGCGGCGGCGCGGCCGGCCCCGGCTCAGGCGCCCGGACCGGCGCCCGATCAGGCGCCCGGTCAGGCGCCCGG
>JBCBWF010000573.1:0-2569 GCA_039817245.1 Pseudomonadota bacterium
CAGTCGCTGAGGATGGCAGCAGCATTCGTCTGACCTGGTATCGCCAGTGCGACGACGGCCCCCCTCTCGAGGGGCCGGCCGACGCCTCGCCCGTCTGGCTCATGCGGGTCGAAGGTGGCGGGCACACGTTGCCGCATCCGGACCCCGTCGATCCCGAATGGGAGGCCCGCGCTGGCGGACACAATCGTGACGTCGACACGGCAGAGGAAATCTGGCGCTTCTTAACGCGGGGCAGTCCGCGCATCGACTGAACGTGCAGCGATGCACAGTTCATCTTAGCGAAGCCGCAATCTCCTTGTTCCGGAGTTGCCCAGAGAGGAATGACGATCTCGCCCCAGACCCCTGCCACGACGGTGCTCTGGCTCATCAGTCAGAGTGAGGGTGCCATCTGGCTTGATGGCGGTTGGGGGGTGGATGCGCTGATTGGCACGCAGACGCGAGCCCACGAGGATGTGGATATCGTGCTCGAGGAGCGCCATGCACCGCTCCTCGTTGATTGTCTTCGCTTGGCTGGCTTCGAGGACGTGCCGCGCGACGACACCCGGCCTTGCAACTTTGTTCTCGGGTCTAGCGATCGCGGCCTCGTTGATTTTCATCTTGTCCGCTTCGATCCAGACGGGAACGGCGTTTATGGTATCCCGAAACCCGAGGGCGTCTACCCGGCCGAGGCCTTCACGGGGCGAGGTGAAGTCCTCGGACAGCCCGTAAGATGCATGAGTGCAATCTACCAGATGGAGAACCACAGCTCAGGATACGCACTACGCGCGAAGGACTTTGCCGATATGCAAGCGCTCGCTGCGGCGACCGGAATGCCACTTCCAAAGCACTTCAGGTAATTCGCTTTGCGAGAGATAGGTCGCGGGAACTTCACGTCTTCCGGAATCGCCTAGTCTGGAAGATCGAAGCGGCCGTTCGGTGCGGTGCCCTCAATACGGAGTTTGGAGCTCACTGCGGTCATGCGGCAGCGCACCCGATCGGCTCGGGGAGCACCCTGCCGGCTGGCAGTCTCGGCCCAATGCGGACATGGACTGCGGCCGTCGAGCCCACAGTCGCGCTGCCCGGAACCAGCCATTCGCGTCGAGCGCAGCGTCACGTGGCTGGCGGGCCAAGAGTCCGTTTGCCCGAGAGTTTATAGGCGGCGAGCGGATCTGCAGTAGCCAATCACGGATCGGCCCGATGCGCTCACGCTGACGAGGTGGCTGAGGCAGCGACGTCGCGAAGACAAGATCAGCTGGGTATGCAGTCCTTGCTGATCATCATGTGCACGCCCTTTTCGCCATCGACCACCTGCGTGATCCGCAGGTCGCCGGCAAGCGAGAGCAGCATGTAGGCCTGGTCGCGGCTGATGCCGGCGCGCTCGGAGACGAGGCGGATCATGTCACGCAGAGCCTTGCGCATGGCCTCGTCCAGGCTCTCGTCGAAGCCCATGGAGATCAGCATGTCTGGACGCTCAGCGAAGGGCTGGGTGATCGACATGTCCTTTCGCAAGGTGAGACGGAAGCGCCCCTGCAGCGCAGTCTCCACCGCCGCGATACAGACCTCGCCGTCGCCCTGGCGACCGTGACCGTCGCCGGCCGAGAACAGCGCCCCCTCGTTGAAGACGGGCAGATAGAGCGTGGTGCCAGGCTTCAGCTCCTTGTTGTCCATGTTGCCGCCGAAGGCGCGAGGCTCGGGCGTGCCGATCCGACCCCATTCCTTGGGCGGGGCGACGGCCATGATGCCGAAGAATGGATCGAGCGGCAGGTCCACGCCGATGGGCAGGCGACAGATCCCCGCCGCCTCGTCTACGGCAATGTGCATACGCTGGTAGTTGGTGAACTCGTCCGGCAGGGCGCCGAGAAGGGGCAGGATGGCGGTGAAGCCCCAGCTCTGCATGGGCTTGGCCTCGAGAATGTCGACCTGCAGCACGTCGCCGGGCATTGCGCCCATGACATAGACGGGACCGGTGACCATGTGCGGGCCCGCGCCTTTGGTCGGGCGGTGGGCCTTCATCGCCTCAACATGGGCGGGGATGATGCCTTCGCCATCGGGCGGCAGGTCAGCTTCCTCGCAGGCGGGCAGGCAGTCCAGCGTCACCTCGTCACCGCTCTCCACGGTCAGCACGGGCGGCGTGGTCGCGTCGAAGTAACCCCAGAAGAGGTTCTCGGGGCGCCAATCGAGGTGATGGCTAGCCATGGGTATCTCCTTGTGCGTCAGGGGTCGATGAGGGGTGTCAGACGTGCAGAAAGGCGGCGACGCCGTCGGCGTCCATGTCGTCGCCGCGCCCCTCTTTCACGATGCGGCCGCGATCGATAACGGCGTAGGTGTCGGCGAGCGACCGGGCGAAGTCGTAGTATTGCTCGACAAGCAGGATCGCCATGCGCGCGCGCAGGCCCCTGATCGCTTCCTCAATCGCCTGAACGATCGAGGGCTGGATCCCCTCCGTCGGCTCGTCGAGGATCAGGAGGCGCGGCCGTCCGGCTAGGGCGCGACCGATAGCAAGCTGCTGCTGCTGGCCACCCGAGAGGTCGCCCCCGCGCCTGCGCCACATCTGGCCGAGCACCGGGAAGAGCGTGACGATCTCGTCGCG
>JBCBWF010000260.1:0-7298 GCA_039817245.1 Pseudomonadota bacterium
CCGTCATCAAAGCGGTGGGCCTTTCAGAGGCGGGCGATCTGGCCGCTGTGCATGCGTATGCAGAAGTGGCCGATCAGGTGCTGATCGATGCCAAACCACCCAATGACGCGGCCCTGCCCGGCGGCAATGGCGTGGCGTTCGACTGGCGGCTGCTGACCGCGCGGCGCTGGCCGCGGCCCTGGCTGCTCGCCGGCGGGCTCACGGCCGAGAATGCCGCGCGGGCGGTGGCGCTGACCGGCGCGCGCCAGCTCGATGTCTCGAGCGGGGTCGAATCCGCCCCCGGCGTGAAGGATCCCGCGCGCATCGCCGCGTTCCTCGACGCCGTTCGCTGAGCCCTCCCGCTCTGCCCCCCCCTGCGCGCTGCTGTGGAATCGACAGCCGGCGCCGGAGCCGCTAGACCACGGCGGTTGCTCACGAGGACCCAGCCATGAACGAGACCGCGCCCAACAGCTTCCGCACCGGCCCGGACGAGAAAGGCCGTTTCGGCCTGTTCGGCGGCCGTTTCGTCTCCGAAACCCTGATGCCGCTCATCCTGTCGCTCCAGACCGAATACGAGCGCGCGAAGGAGGATCCGAGCTTCTGGGCGGAGATGGAGGATCTCTGGAAGCACTATGTCGGCCGGCCCAGCCCGCTCTATTACGCCCCGCGGCTCACCGAAGCCCTCGGCGGCGCGAAGATCTACCTCAAGCGCGACGAACTGAACCACACCGGCGCGCACAAGATCAACAACGTGCTCGGCCAGATTCTGCTGGCGCGGCGGATGGGCAAGTCGCGCATCATCGCCGAGACCGGCGCGGGCCAGCACGGCGTGGCGACCGCCACGGTCTGCGCGCGCTTCGGGCTCAAATGCGTGGTCTTCATGGGGGCCACCGATGTGGAGCGCCAGAAGCCCAACGTGTTCCGCATGCGGCTGCTCGGCGCGGAGGTGGTGCCCGTGACCGCCGGGCGCGCCACCCTGAAGGACGCGATGAACGAGGCGCTGCGCGACTGGGTCACCAATGTCGCCGACACGTTCTACTGCATCGGCACGGTGGCAGGGCCACACCCCTACCCCGCCATGGTGCGCGACTTCCAGTCGATCATCGGGCGCGAGACGCGCGAGCAGATGCAGGCCGCCGAGGGCCGGCTGCCGGACAGCCTGGTGGCGTGCATCGGAGGCGGCTCCAACGCGATGGGCCTCTTCCACCCGTTCCTCGACGACCCGGAGGTGCGCATCATCGGCGTGGAGGCCGGCGGGCACGGGGTGGATGAGCGCATGGAGCACTGCGCCTCGCTCACGGGCGGCAGCCCGGGCGTGCTGCATGGCAACCGCACCTATCTGCTGCAGGACGAGGACGGGCAGATCCTGGAGGGGCACTCCATCTCCGCGGGGCTCGATTACCCCGGCATCGGCCCCGAACATGCGTGGTTGCACGATATGGGCCGGGTCGAGTATGTGAGCGTGACCGATGCGGAAGCGCTCGAAGCGTTCAAGCTTTGCTGCCGCACGGAGGGCATCATCCCGGCACTGGAACCGAGCCATGCGCTTGCCCATGTGGCGAAGATCGCGCCCGATCTGCCGTCCGACCATATCATGGTGATGAACATGTGCGGCCGGGGCGACAAGGACATCTTCACGGTCGCCGAAGCGCTCGGGGCCGAGCTCTAGAGAGGACCGCCGCTGTGGCGAATATCGACGTGGGGGACCTGGTGGTCCTCAAATCCGGTTCCATGCGCATGTGCGTGGAGGCGGTGGAGGACGAGACCGTCTCCGTGGTGTGGTGCCATGAGGGCGTGATCGGGCGGGACAGCTTCTCGATCAAGCTCCTCAACAAATGGGAGCACCGCGAGGATCACGGCCGCGGCGGGGATCGCGGCGGGGATCGGCCGCGCGGCGGCGGCTGGGGCGGGCGCGACCGGGACGACCGGGGGCGCGACGATCGGGGCCGGGACGATCGCGGCCGCGACGACCGGGGGCGCGACGATCGGGGCCGCGACCGCGACGACGACCGCGGCGGCTATCGCGGCCGCCATGGCGACGACCGCGGACGCGACGACCGCCCGCCGCGGCGCACCGGCTGGGACGGCAAGCCCCGCGACAAGAAGTACTTCCGCAAGGACGACTGACGGGCGCACCGCTGCGCCCGCATGGAGGGATCGGTCATGTCACGCATCGACGCCACATTCGCGCGGCTGAAGACGGAGGGGCGGAGCGCCTTCGTCAGCTACATCATGGCCGGCGACCCGGATGCCGAGACCGCGACCACGCTGATGAAGGGGTTGCCCGGCGCGGGCGTGGACATCATCGAGCTCGGCCTGCCCTTCACCGATCCGATGGCGGACGGACCGACGATCCAGGCGGCCGGGCAGCGCGCGCTGGCGGCCGGCATGACCCTGCAGGGCACGCTCGACACCGTGCGCGCCTTCCGCGAGGGCGACGACACGACGCCGGTGATCCTGATGGGCTACTACAACCCGATCTATATCCGCGGCGTCGAGCGCTTCCTCGCGGAGGCGAAGGACGCGGGCGTGGACGGGCTGATCGTGGTGGATCTGCCGCCGGAGGAGGATGACGAGCTTTGCCTGCCCGCGCAGGCGGCCGGGATCGCCTTCGTGCGCCTCGCCACGCCGACGACGGATGCGGCGCGCCTGCCGGCGGTGCTGCAGAACGCCGGCGGCTTCGTCTACTACGTGTCGATCACCGGCATCACCGGCGCGGCGGAGGCGAATGCGGCCCGGGTTGCGCCGGAGGTTGCGCGCATTCGCGACGCCGCCGGCCTACCGGTCTGCGTCGGCTTCGGCGTTAAGACACCGGAGGCTGCACGGCAGATGGCGCAGGTGGCGGACGGCGTGGTGGTTGGCTCCGCGATCGTGGAGCGGATCGGGCGCGGAACGCCGCCCTCGGAGGTGCTTCAATTCGTGCGTAATCTTGCTCACGGCGCGCATGATCTACCCGTTTAAGGCTTCTCGCGGCTGCGTGATTCTCGCGCTTCGATCCCGTTCTTAGACGCCGGACCGCCTTCCTGTGCCGAAATGAAGTCATATTTTAACCATATATGGCAAACTCTGCACATTTTCGGGATCTACGGAAGGCTATTTCATTAATTTTGAATGAATCGCGAAAAATCGCTGAAACGCTTGCCGGAACCGCCCTCATCGCCGATTGTGCCCTCGAACGCTGATGTAGCGTGAGTAGCGGCGTTCAGTAGTGCTTGCGGGAGCGCGTGGCCAGCGTGTGTAGGGGCCTTGCTCCCGCGCTTCTTTCTTGAAGCAACTGTTGTGTGCCGCGACGCAAGAACTGCGGATTGTGCGGCACATCTTCTGCGTTACAAGCCCGCTTGCTTCGCAGTCGCACTCTGAAACTGATATCTACTTCAGATGGCAGACTTGGACAGCCCCTGCGCTGTGATAAATCTGCCATAAGGGAAAATCGCGGATTCACATAATCTTAGCGAGACATCCTAAAGTGGTGTAAGTATCAGGATCACTAGACACGAGAAGGCCTCAGTTTCGCCCTCAGGGGTTCATGCGGTTCTGAGAAGACACGCCATGCAGCGGCAGGGTGTGGGCCGACTGTTCATGTTTTTGAGAGGGGGTTCCGCGATGCAGCGCATCGTTCTGACTGCGTTCGTCCTGGCTTTCGCTACTGCAGCAGAGGCCGCTCCGATCCGCTACGAGCTCGACTTCGACACGGCGTTCGGGGGAACGCCGAACGAGCGGCCGACGCTGCCTGGCGAAGCGGTCAGCGGTCAGGGCTTGTTCGAGGACGAGTTCGGCGTGCAGGTGGGCCTGATCCGGAACGACAACGCCAACCTGCCGGTGGTGATCTTCGACACCGACTGTGTGGGCAACGGCTGCTCCGGCGGCGACCCGGATCTCGGTACCGGCCCGGCTTATGGCTCTCCACGGCAGGACAACATCCTGATCATTCAGGAGAACGGGCCGCTGACGAACCTGCCGCTGCCCGGCGGCGGCACCGTGCCCGGTGTGAACACGCCAGATGACGACGGCGACGGCGGCGATATCGAGTTTACCTGGCTCAACTCGCGCTACAGCCAGGGCGTCGCGCTGGACCGGCTGTTCTTCGTCGATCTCGAAGAGACCACGAACAACCCCGGCAACGGTAGTATCGAGATCCCCGGCAGCCCCGGCTCCTTCTTCCCGATTGCCTTCACCGCGGTCTACGCGCCCGGTGCCAACGTGCCGAACGGCACGAACCCGGTGGTGAGCGAGATCAACCTGCTGAACGTGAACGTACCCGCCGGCAACACGAATTGCGGCGGCGGCACGGGCGGCGGCGGTCTCTGCACCGGGGACAACTCGGTCTACGAGATCGTGTTCGACCCGCTGGCGCAGGGGAACCGCTTCATCGAGTCGCTCGACGTCCAGTATCTGGACGTCTCGGGCGGCTTCGGCGGCATTTACTTCTTCGACGCGCAGGAGATCCCGCTGCCCGCCGCGGCCTGGCTGCTGCTCGGCGGCATCGGCGCGCTCTTCGGGCTGAAGCGGATCCGCCGCGCGGCCTGAGCCCGCCCCCCTCGCTGCTCTGCCGGGGCCTGCGCTCAGCTATGCGCGTAGGCCCAGTAGAGTTCGCGGGCCCGGCGCGTCACGGGTCCGTGCTGCAGGTGCCGGTCCTCGAAGCGGGTGACCGGCTGCACCTTGCCCGCATTGCCGCTGGTGAAGAGCTCGTCGGCATCGCGGAAATCGTCGAGCGTCAGCACCGCCTCGCGCACCTCCGCCCCGTCCTCTCGCAGGAGATCGAGGACGCGGCTGCGCGTGATGCCGGCGAGAAAGCAGCCATTGGCGACCGGCGTCGAGACCACCCCGTCGCGCACCATGAAGATGTTCGAGGTGGCGGTCTCGGCGACATTGCCGAGCGCGTCCAGCACGATGGCGTTGTCGAAGCCCTTCGCGCGCACCTCGCGCAGCATGCGCGCATTGTTGGGATAGAGGCAGCCGGCCTTCACATCCGTAGGCGCGCAGTCGAGCGTCGGGCGGCGGAAGCTGGTCGTGGTGATGGAGGCGCCCTTGGGCTCGGGCATCGGCCGCTCCTCGAGGCAGAGGCAGAACACCGTGCTCTCCGGGTCCGGCGCGACCATGTAGGTGCCGCCGCTCTGCGCCCAGAACATCGGGCGGACATAGATGCCGGTGCCATGCGGGAACTTCGCGATACCCTCGAGAGCCCGCGCGGTGATCTCCTCCGGCGTCTCCACGGGGGCGAGACCCATGCGGATCGCGCTCTGATGCGCCCGCGCGCAGTGCAGGTCGAGATCGGGCGAGACCCCCTCGAAGGCCCGCGCGCCGTCGAACACCACCGAGCCGAGCCAGGTGCCGTGATCCGCCGCGCCCAGCACGGCCACATTGCCCTCGTGCCAGTCGCCCTTCCACCAGGTCCAGATCTGCCCGCGCGCGGCCATGGGTCACTCCTGCTGTCCTATATGCCCTCAGCCTGCGCCAGAGCCGGCGGACGCGCAAGAGGAAGCGGGGGCGGGCGCGTTCGCAGGCACGCTTTGCGCAGCCCAGATTGCGCAATCGCTCCGCTGGCTTTATGTCACGGAGGTTCCGCCAGCCGAGAGCCCGTGGCCGATGAACTGGATCACTGATTACGTCCCCCCGAAGATCAAGTCGTTCTTCCAGCGTCGCGAGATGCCGGAGAACCTCTGGCTGAAATGCGACAACTGCGGCCAGATGATCTTCCACCGCGAATTCGCCGAGGCGCTGAATGTGTGCACCAACTGCGGGCACCACATGTCGATCGCGCCGCGGGACCGGTTCCGCGCGCTCTTCGACCATGGCGCCTTCGCGGAGATCGAGGTGGAGGAGCCGCCGGCGGACCCGCTGGGCTTCCGTGACGAGAAGCGCTACGGCGAGCGCATGCGCGATGCGCGGCGCAAGACCGATGAGCGCGAGGCGATGCTCGTGGCCAAGGGCGCGATCTACGGGCTGGATGTGGTCGCGGCCGCGCAGGACTTCCGCTTCATGGGCGGTTCCATGGGCATGTATGTGGGCAATGCGATGCTCGCGGCGGCGGAGGCGGCGGTGAACCTGCGCGCGCCCTTCGTGATGTTCGCCGCGGCCGGCGGGGCACGGATGCAGGAGGGCATCCTGAGCCTGATGCAGATGCCGCGCACCACCCTGGCAGTGCAGCAGCTCCGCGAGGCGCATCTGCCCTATATCGTGGTGCTGACGAACCCGACGACCGGCGGCGTGACCGCATCCTATGCGATGCTGGGCGATGTGCAGATCGCGGAGCCGGATGCGCTGATCTGCTTCGCGGGGCCTCGGGTGATCGAGCAGACCATTCGGGAGACGCTGCCGGAAGGGTTCCAGCGCGCCGAGTACCTGCTCGATCACGGCATGATCGATCAGGTGATCCCCCGCGGGCGGCAGCGTGAGGAGCTGGGCACCTTGCTGCGGCTCCTGCTGTCGCTGCCGCGCGCGGTGCATGGCTCCATCGCGGCGCCCGAGCTGGAGCGCGCGCCGGCCGAGCCGGGCCCGACGGAAGATGCGGCACCCGGCGAGGAAGCCGCCCTGCCCGCAACCGCCCCGGCGAGGAGTGGCGAGAATTGAGCGCGCCGGCACGGGCCGACTCCGAGCTTGCCGATCCGGGAGCCGACCAGCAGGGCGAGCGCGCGGCGCCTGCGCGGCAGAGCGATGCGATCCTCGAGCGGCTGCTGGGGCTGCACCCCAAGATCATCGACCTCACGCTCGACCGTGTCTGGCGGCTTCTCGCGCGGATGGAGCATCCGGAACGGCGGCTGCCCCCGGTGGTCCATGTGGCCGGCACCAATGCCAAGGGCTCGGTGGTCGCGATGATGCGCGCGGGGCTCGAAGGGACCGGCGCCGGCGTGCACGCCTATACCTCGCCCCATCTGGTGCGGTTCCATGAGCGCATCCGGCTGGCGGGCACGCTGATCCCCGAGCCCGATCTCGCCGCGCTGCTCGAGGAGTGCGAGGCGGCGAATGGCGGCGAGGCGATCACCTTCTTCGAGATCACCACGGTGGCAGCGCTGGTGGCCTTCGCGCGGATGCCCGCGGACTGGGTGCTGCTGGAAGTGGGCCTCGGCGGGCGGCTCGATGCCACGAATGTGGTGGACAGGCCGCGCCTGACGGTGATCACGCCGGTCTCCTACGACCACCAGCAGTATCTGGGCGAGACGCTGGCGGACATCGCCGGCGAGAAGGCCGGGATCCTGAAGCCGGGCGTGCCCTGCATCGTGGCCCCTCAGGCGCCCGAGGCCATGGCCGTCATCGAGGCCCGCGCGGCTGAGGTCGGCGCCCCCCTCACCATCGCCGGGCGCGATTTCGCCATGGCCGAG
>JBCBWF010000166.1:0-10254 GCA_039817245.1 Pseudomonadota bacterium
AGCGCGTTCCCGTCCTCAGCCGCACAAGCCGCCAGGGCAGCGCCAATCGTATGCCGGAAGGCGATCGACCCCGCTGCCGGCCGCCCGGCCCGGCGTGTTGCCTGAACGCCAACCGCGGGTTCCGGGCTCGGCCCGGGACCTCCTTGCCTGACCGCCTCCGCCCCTGCCGCACCAGGGTTCCGCACACCGAGCCAACCATCCGACGCCAGCGGGCAGCCCGGACGCCACGGCACAAGTGAGGCGCGTCACGACTCTCCGCGGGACCGGCCACGGCAAGGGATCATCCGCCCGACGGAAGAAGCCACGATTCCGCGACCGACCCTCGCCTTCAGAGCGATCCACAGGCCTCCCAGCCAGCCCGGTCGAGCAGCGCCCCCATGAAGTGGGCGCGCAGGCACCGTCATCACAGCACGGTGTCCAGCGACACGCCACGCCACGGCGCCCCATACCGGAATGCAACTCACATGTTCACCAAAAGTTCTCACAACGGAGTCAAGAATGACGTGGGTGGGAGCGGCCGCACCCGGCGCCCCGCCTACCGCCCCCCCTGCGCAACCCGCCGCCAGCGCCTGTGCAGCCAGAACCACTGGTCGGGGTCTTCCGCGATCCACGCGCCGATGCGCCGGTTCACCTCCCCCATCATCGCCTCGGGCGCATCCTCCGCGATCGCCGGCTCGAAGCGCACCGCGAACCGCCCGCGATCGTCCGCCCGGCGCGCGCGCGCCGGGATCACCGGCGCCCCCGTCCGCCGCGACAGGCTTGCCGCCACCGTCAGCGTCTCCGCCGGAACGCCGAGAAACGGGATCAGCGGCGCGCCCGTCGTGCGCTGGTCCACCAGCACCATCACGAAGCCGCCCCGCGTCACATGCGCCACCATCGCACGCATCCCCTTAGGCCCCTTCTGCATCACCGGCTCGCCCGCCAGCCCGATCAGCGCCATCGTGTAGCGGTCGAGATAGCGGTTGTTGAAAGCGCGGTAGATGATCCCCGTCTCGAACCCCGCGCGCTTGGCCGCCAGCCGCGCCGCCTCCCAGTTGCCGTAATGCGCCGTGACCAGGATGGCCCCCTTGCCCGCCGCCTTCGCCGCGGCCAGCACCTCGAGCCCCTCCACCTCCAGCGACACATCCCGCGCGAACCGCGGCAGATGCGCATACTCCACGCAGAGCCGCGCGAAATGGTCGGAAGCCCCGCGCATCAGCCGGGCGCGCTCCGCATCCCCCATCTCCGGCCACACCGTATCCAGGTTCCGCGCCATCCGCCGCCGCGTCCCCGGCAGCCGCGGCAAGAGCCACCCGGCCAGCCCCCCGATCGTCCGCGTCAGCCACCAGAGATCCACCAGCAGCGTCGCCCGCCGGAACCCCTCCGCCAGGCCGAACAGCACCGCCTCGCGCCAGCGCATATGCCAGCGCTCGCGCGCCTTGTCATAGGCCTCGCTCACCGGCTCGCGTCCCGCGTCAGCACCCGGAACCGCCAGGCCAAGAGCGCCGAGGCCACCGCGCAGCAGATCGTGATCGCCACCGCGATCGCGCGTTCGTCATAGCCCGCCCGCGCCGTCAGCCACCAGCCGAGCGGCACCAGCATCACCGCGAAGGCCAGCAGATAGACCAGCGCCGCCACCCAGGCATCGCCGAGCGCGCGGATCGCCTGGCCCATCACCACCTGCATCGCATCCGGCGCGAAGACCAGCACCGAGAACAACAGCAGCGCCGAAACCCGCGCGATCAGCGCCGGATCGTCCGTGTAGACCCAGGCGATCTCGCTGCGGAAGGCGAGCACCAGCGCCGCCAGCGCCGCCATCACCGCCGCCGCCGCGGCAAAGCCGGTCCAGCCCGCGAACGCCGCCTCCGCCGGCTGCCCCCGCCCGGTCTCGATCCCCACGCGCACCCCGGTCGCCACCGCCAGCCCGAGCCCGATCATGAACACCGTCGACACCAGGTTGTGGCTGATCGAATAGGCATCGAGCGCCAGGCTCCCGAGGCTCGCGGCAAAGAGGCTCATGAGCCCGAACCCCACCGTCTCGAACCCGTTCGAGATCCCGGCACTCAGCCCCAGCTTGCGCATCATCGTGCCCGCGCGCCAGCCACCCGGGCCCCAGAAGGTCTCCGACGGCCCGCGCACCCCGTTCGCCGCCGCATCGCGCTGCGCCAGAACGAAAGCCAGCATCCCCCCCAGCGCCACCAGCCGCGCGATGGTGGAGGCCAGCGCCGCCCCGGGCGCGCCCATCTCCGGAAACCCGCCATAGCCGTAGATCAGCAGCCAGTTCAGCCCGAAATTCACCAGGTTCGCCACCAGCATCACGAGGAGCGCCGGGATCGGCCGGTTCGTCGCCTCGAGGTAGAAGGCCGACGCCGCGAACAGCACCTGCGCGACGAGCCCCGGCGCCAGCATCTCCGCCACGCGCCCGCCGGCCGCGGCGTTCTCCGGGGACTGGCCGAGTGCCAGGAGCACCGCCTCGCCGTTCCACACCACCGCGGCGCCGAAGCCCGACACCGTCGCCGCCCACACCATCGCGCGGCGCCAGGCGCGCCCGCACTCGGCCAGATCGCCCCGCCCGAAGGCCTGCGCGACCACGGGCACCATGCCGGAGGTGAGACCGATGCAGAACACCAGCACCGGCACGAACACCGCGAGCCCGAGATTGGCCTGCCCCGCCGCGCCCAGCTCGTAGCGCCCCAGCATCGCGATATCGGTGAAGGCCATGAGCAGAATGCCCGCGCGCGACAGCATCACCGGCCAGGCCAGCCCGAAGAGCAGCCGCATATGCCGCCCGAGCCGCCGGGCGAACGGCTCTGGCTGCGCGCCCTCGGCGCCGGCGGAGGATGGGGGTTGCGTCATGGAGCGCGCCTGCCTCGGCGGGGATCGTGGGTCTGGCGGGCGCTCAGCCCGCGCCGGCCGCCCGCTGCCGCTCCCTGTGCCACACATAGAGCCCCGCGCCAACGATCACGGAGGCACCGACCATCGTCGACGCCTCCGGCACCTCGCCGAAGAGCACCAGCCCGAAGAGCGCGGCCCAGACCAGCGAGAGATAGTTGAAGGGGGCCAGCACCGAGGCCGGCGCCTGCGACACCGCCCAGACAAAGCAGCAATGCCCGAGCATGCCCAGCACGCCCACCACCGCCATCGCCGGCAGGAGCGCCACGGGCGGCGTCTCCCAGATCCAGGGCAGCGCCGCCGTCGCCAGCCCCGTGCCCACCAGCGCGGTGTAGAACATCGTCGTCGCCAGCCCGTCGCTCTGGCCGATCTTGCGCGTGAGGATCTGGTAACAGGCAAAGCCGAGCGAGGCCGCAAGCGCCAGCAGGGCCGCGGGATGCACCACGCCGATCCCGGGCCGCACGATCAGCATCGCCCCACAGGCTCCGATCGCCACCGCCACCCAGCGCCGCGGCCCCACCCGCTCGGCCAGCACCAGTGCGGCCAGCGCCGTGACGAAAAGCGGCGCGCTCTGCATCAGCGCCACCGCCTCCGCCAGCGGCAGATGCCCGACCGCGCTGAAGAAGAGCACCGTCACCGCGAAGAGCAGCCCCGAGCGCAGGAGCTGCAGGCCCAGATGCCGCGAGCGCGCCACGGTCCGGATGCTCGGCGCGAAGACCAGCGCCAGCACCACCATCTGGCTCGTATAGCGCGCCCAGACCGCCATCATCGGCGGCATATGACGCACGAGTTCCTTCACCAGCGAATCCATCGAGATGAAGAAGAGCGTGGCCACCAGCATGCCGAGCGCCCCGCGGGTCTCCGGCGAGAGCCGGGCGGAGCGTTCGGCGAGCCGCGCGATCACTCCGCTGCGGCTGCCGCGGCCTCCTCGGGAGCACGCGCCAAGGCCACGCCGATCATCGCATCGCGCGTCACAAGGCCCGCCAGGCGCGCCGCATCCCAGCCCTCGGTGCCCGCGGGTCGGGCGGGCAGCACCAGATAGCGCATATCCGCCGTGCTGTCGTGCACGCGCAGCTGCACGCCCTCGCCCAGCACGAGGCCGAACTCCGCCAGCACCTTGCGCGGCTCGCGCACCATCCGCGCGCGATAGGCCCGCGCCTTGTACCAGTCCGGCGGCAGCCCGATCAGGTTGCGCGGATAGCAGGAGCAGAGCGTGCAGACGACGACGTTGTGCACCGCGGCGGTATTCTCCACCACCACGAGCTTCATCGCCTCCACCTCGGCGCCCATCTCCACCGCCGCGGCCGAGCCGTCCGCCAAGAGGCGCGCCTTGTAGTCGGGCTCGGTCCAGGCCCGCGCCACCACCGCGGCGCCCAGCGCGGGCGAGCGGCTGTCCATTCGCGCGATCTGCGCGGTGATCTCGTCGCGCGTGACGATCCCCTTCTCCACAAGCAGCTCGCGCACGGCGATCTCCATGCGCTGCCAGTGCGTCAGCGGCCCGTCATCGTCCTTGCGGTAGGGATGGCCCGAGGGGCTGTGCCCGTGGTCATGCCCGTGGTCATGCCCGTGGCCGTGGTCATGGTCATGCGGCATCCGTCGCGTCCTCCAGCCAGTGCTCGTAGATCTCCACATCCACCGTGTCACCCGGCCGCTCGGCCTCCGGGCCCCAGAGCTCGGACATGCTGAAGCGCACCCGGTAGAGCACTACCGCGGGCGTGCCGGGGCGATGATAGGCCAGCTCCTCGGGGTTGTGGAAGTCGCCGCAGATCCGCTCCACCCGGCCGGTCCTGCCACGCAGATACCAGGGCGTGCGGATATGTCCGGGTGCGGCCCCCGTCTTCACCCGCACCGCCGCACCCGGCGCGAACCGCCCGCCCGCGGTGGGATAGGGCGGCGGAAAGGCCGGCGGCTCCACGGCCGGCAGGCGCTCGGGGGTGTCGGACATCGGCGGTCTCCTCCTCAGGTCACGTCGTCGTCTTCGTCGTCGCGCGCCGCATCGGCCACGGCCTCGGGCGGCGCCAGCGCTGTCCAGGTGGCCGGGCCCACGATCCCGTCCGCCACCAGCCCGGCGGCACTCTGAAAGCCCAGCACGGCGAGCTCGGTCGCCGGGCCGAAATCGCCGTCGATGGCCAGCGGCCAGCCCGCCGCCGCCAGCGCCTCCTGCAGCGCCACGACCGCCGGCCCCCCAGCGCCGCGATGCAGCACCGGCCGGCCGGTCGGCTCCGCGTTCCGCGCAACGCCGTGGGCCGAGAGCCGCACCAGCGCCGCCTTCGCCCGGCCGAGATAGTGGCGCCGATCCGCCAGACCGCGCAGCCCGCCATTCACCCGCCGCGTGACCCTTATCAGATCGTCCCGGTCCGCATGCCGGTTGATCTTGCGCCGCTGCCAGTAGAGGCAGGCGATCCGCAGGCTCAGCTCCGGCTCCGCGGCGCGATGCGGCTCACCCTCCAGGTCCACGCCCATAAGCCCGCCGAACTCGCGGTAATTCGCCCGGCCCGTGAGCTGCAGAAGCCCGCGCCCCTTGTAGCGCCGGCCATCGCCCTTCTCGGTGTTGCCGAGATCGAGCCGCCCCTCATAGGCGGCGCCCGAGGCATACTCCTCGGTGGTCGAGAACCCGTCCGATTCGTGCGCGATCTGCGCCAGGAAATGCGCCACCCGACGGCGCGTGTCGATCGCATGCTCGGCGAGCACCGGGCGCAGCACGCTGCCGGCCTCCTCGATGATCGCCGCCTGGCGCACCGCCTTGCGCCCGGTTGTCGCCGGCGCTACGGCGCGCAGGATCTCCGCATCCACCACCGGCATGGGCTCGGCGGCCAGCGCGCTCTCCAGCGCGATCAGCGGCAAGGGGCTCAGGCGCGCTTCGGCGGCGTCGGTGTCGGCGGTGTCTTCGGAGCGAATGGCGGCCATCGGTCAGTGTCTCCCTGAAACGGAAGCGGGGGCCCGCCTCCCGGCCCGGCCCTGCTTGCAATCCGCCCCGCCGGCGTTGCGCGCATCCCGCTCTCTGCGCGCGGGCCGCTCCGTCAATCCGATCGGCCGTCCGACTGGGCCTCTCCATAGGTCTGCCCGCGCGCGGCCACGGCCTCCATGCGCGCGTTGAGCTCCGCAATGGTAAACGCGCCGGTCTCCAGCAGGTTCTGCGTCACCGAGGCCATCCAGCGCTCGTAATAGGTCATGGTCTCGAACGCATCGGGCCCCATCGCCTCCAGCGAGCGGCGCAACCCGTCCACCGTGAAGTGGCCCTTCATGGTCATCAGCACGAGGAGCGCGTCGACCCGCTTCTCCCAAAGCGCATAGTCGTGCTCGGTAGGGTCGATCCCGCCGGCCGCGGTCCCGCCCATATCGTGCCAGCTCCGGCCCGGTTCGAGACTGTCTGTCATGGACCGAAGGCTACGGCTGCGGGCCGGCGACGTCCAGCCCGCAGCGCTCCTTGGTCAAGACGGGCGTGATCGGCGGTCGGGCTTTGTGCTCTGGGGGAATTCCGGCCGGGTCGACTCAGATTGCGGTCGCTCCCTCCCACGTCATTTTGCGCAACGGGGTGTGAATACCGGGTTAGCATGATGGATTTGCCACGATTTCGCCCGCGACGACACGATGTTTGCCTAATGTTCATGCGCGTCGGCCTCACTATGTCGTGGGCGGGCGCGGGCGCACGGGTGAGTCACATCGATCCGACGGTGTCCCCTATCAGTGGTCGGGCTTGGTCCCGGTGTCGAAGAAATCCACGACGTAGAAGATCACCGTCTCCTCGCTCTTGTTCTCCCACCACTGCGCGATGCCGTCGCCGTCGAAGGTCACATCGCCCGCGCGGCGCAGGATCGGCTTGTCGCTGTCGGAGCGGTGCTCGATCACCTCGCCCTGCTGGATCAGCGTCACCGCCGGGCGGTCGGTGTGGTCGTGGATCAGCACCACGCCGCCGGGCTCCAGCGTCAGCACCCGCGCGCGCAGCGCCCGGGTCGAGACCACCGGGCTCTCGGCGAACTCGCGCCCGAGCGCCAGCGCGCCGCGCTCCTCCACGCTCAGCCCCTTCGGCTGGGCCGGGCCGGTCAGCCCGTCGATGGTCCGCGTCTTCTCGGCGGCAAGGCCCGCGGCAGGCAGGGCAAGCGCCCCGAGCACGAGAGCGAAGGACAGGCGGGACAACGGCATGGCAAATCTCCTTTGCGTGAGCGGATGAGAGGTCACGCCGCGCAACATGGGGAAGCGCTGCAACTGGCGAATGCTGCAGCCCCACAACAAGGCGTGAACGGGCGTGCCGCCATTCTGCGCCCCGGCCCTCACGGGGCGTATTGCAACCGCGCCCCCGCGCGCCATCTTGGCGCTGGCGAGAGACAGAGGAGGACAATGCCATGCTAAGAACACTCGTCGCGACCACTGCCGCCGGCCTGATCGCCCTCGGCGCGGTCGCCGCCAACGCCGGCGAGACCCCCGCGCCCGAGGGCGCCGAGGTCTATTTCATCGGGCTCGAGGACGGTGCGACGCTCAGCAATCCCGTGACCATCCGCTTCGGCGCGCGCGGCATCGGCATCGCGCCCGCGGGCGTGGACCGCGAGAACACCGGCCATCACCACCTCATCATCAACGAGGCGATCGAGGGCGAGGAGCTCAGCGAATCGATCCCCGCCGACGAGCAGCACGTCCATTTCGGCGGCGGCCAGACGGAGGTCACCCTCGACCTGCCCGCCGGTACCCACACGCTGCAACTGGTGATGGCGGACATGAACCACATCCCCCACAACCCGCCGATCATGTCGGAGCGCATCACCGTCACCGTCAAGTAAGCGCACGGTAACGTTGGGGCACCGTGACGTAAGGGCGAAACGTCCGAGGCTGCCCCGGGCTCGACCCGGGGGCTCCCCCGTCGCGCGCCCCAGAGCGCCTGCCCCAAGAGCGCCTGCCCCAAGAGCGCCTGCCCCAGAGCGTCTGCGCCCGGAGCGCCCGCCCTGCGGCACCCAAGACGCGTCAAGGCGGTCCCGGGTCAAGCCCGGGACACCCGCGACCGCATCGCCCCCCTCAGGCGGGCGGCCGTGCGAACGCCACGAGACGATTGTTGGCCGGCATCTCCGTGACCGCCGCCGGGCCGAGCCCCGCCTCGGTCGCTAGGGCTGCCACCGCTTCCAGATCCCGGATCCCGAAGCGCGCATCCTGCGCGCGCAGCGACGCGTCGAAGCGGATATTGCCCTCCGACACATGCGCGCCCGTCTCGCGGAACGGCCCGTAGAAGATCAGCCGCCCGCCCGGCGCCAGGCAGCGCCCTGCACCGGCGACGATCCCCTCCGCCACGCCCCAGGGCGCGATATGGATGACATTCGCGCTGAAGACCCCGGCGAGCGGCCCGAGCTCGGCGAGCTCGGCGCTCCCCGCCCAGTCCGCCATCGCGTCGAGCCGGATCGGCGGGCGGATATTCGCCACCCCCGCCGCCCAGCCCGCGATGCTCGCCATGTTGCGCGCATCAGCCTCGCTCGGCTGCCACAGGATGTCGGCAAAGGCGGCCGCGATCGCGGCACCGTGCTGGCCGGTGCCGGAGCCGATCTCCAGCACCGCCCCCGACACGCCCGCGAGGAGCGGGCCGAGGGCCGCGACGATCGGGGCGGTGTTGCGCTCCGCTGCAGGGCTCGAGAGCCGGCCATCGCCCGCCCCGCCCCAGCGCTCCCGGAAGCCGCCCGGGGGACCGGCGCCGAGCGCGGCACCGTCCCCCTCGCCGCCCGTGCCGGTCACGCTGCCGGCCCGGCGCCGGTCAGATCTGACGCTGGGGCGCGATGACCATGGTCATCTGCCGCCCCTCGAGCTTCGGCATCGATTCGACCTTGCCGAGCTCCACGATGTCGCCGGCGACGCGCTGCAGCAGATCGCGCCCCAGCTCCTGGTGCGCCATCTCGCGCCCGCGGAACCGCAGCGTCACCTTCACCTTGTCGCCCTCGCCGAGAAACTTGTGCACCGAGCGCATCTTCACGTCGTAGTCATGCGTGTCGATGTTCGGACGGAATTTGACTTCCTTGACCTCAATGACCTTCTGCTTCTTGCGGGCTTCGGCGGCTTTCTTCTGCGTCTCGTATTTGAACTTGCCGAAGTCCATGATCTTGCAGACAGGCGGGGAGGCATTCGGCGAAATCTCGACGAGGTCGAGCCCCGCCTCTTCGGCCATCGCAACCCCTTCCTCGGGGCGGACGACGCCGACATTGTCGCCGTTCTCGTCGATCAGACGGATCTGCGGGACCCGGATCGCTCGGTTGACGCGCGGACCCGTTTCCCGGGTCGGCGGCGCATTGTGCGGTCGTCTGGCTATCGGTCTCTCTCCTTTGCCGCGCCGAATTGGCTTACGGGGCGGGCCGCACCTGCGGCCCGATGGACCACCCTATACAGGCTGGACCGGATTTTCGAAAGTCTCGCCCTAGTCCCAGCCGGTGATGTAATGGTTCGAGAGCAACATCACCGTGGGCTCGCTCGGCAGGCTGAGCAGCGAGACCTCGATCTTCGTGTCGTCATGCTGGCGGATGGCGAACTCCTCGGCGAGCCCGTCCACGAAGATCTTCATCGATCCCGGCCCGAAGGCGTGCATCGGCAGGACGATGCGCGATTTCAGCCGTTCCACGATGGCGATCATCGAGGGCAGATCCAGCGTGTAGGTCCCGTCCACCGGCACCATCACGATGTCGAGCTTGCCGAGCATCGCGTAATGCGCATCCGTCAGCGTGTGGTGCAGGTGCCCGAGATGGCCGATGCAGATATCCGCCACCTCGAAGACGAAGATGGAGTTGCCGTCCACCTCCGCCTCGCCCCAGCCGCGTATATCGGTGGTCACGTTGCGCACCACAACATCCCCGTGCTCCAGCATGTGCTTGGCCGGCCCGTCGCCGAGCGGGTTCCAGCCGCGAAGCACATGGCGGATATCGGGGTTGGGAAAGTCGGTGTAATGGGTCTCGTGGGCGTGGTTCATCGTCACGATATCCGGCAGCTTCCCCTGGCCATGGGCGCCGAAATAGTCGGTCACGATCACCACATTCTCGGGCGTGGTGATGCGATAGGCGGAATGGGTGACGTATTCGATGGTCACCTTGCCGGGATCGGAAACCGAGACGGGGCCGAGCTGCGCGTAGCGCACGCCGGGCACGCCTTCGACGAAGGCGTGGCAGATGCTGGCATGGGCCGCGACGGGCAGCAGCAGCACCGAGAGGAACGTCAAGACGGATCGGATGATGGGGCGCATGCGCGGTGCCTCCTGACAGAGCCTGCCGCCCGCAACCGGACGGCGATCTTGATCAGTTAGGGCGCGCCCGCGCGCCGTCCGCGGCAAAGGGGTCCTCGGCGAAGAAAAGCAGAAAGCCGTCCGGGTCTTTCAGGTGGAACTCGCGCACGCCATAGGCCTGGGCGAAGGGCGCGCGCACCCGG
>JBCBWF010000522.1:0-3137 GCA_039817245.1 Pseudomonadota bacterium
AGAATGCCGGATGCCGCTGGCTTCGGGTGCAGCGGTCACCGGCGGAGGCCGCTGACCGCGTCGGCCGCGAGGGAGCGATTACTGGCTGGCTGCTCGCAGAGCGTCGTGTTCGGCCTTGAACGCGTCGAGGTCGATCTCCGCACCGTGGAACGTCGTGCTCCACATGCGGATGTATCCGGCCATGGTCACCGCCTCCCGGAGTTCGGCTTCTGTGGCGCCCAGCTGCAGGGCCGAGTTGCGATGTGCATAGACGCAGTACGCGCATGGGATCTGGGCGGACACGGCCAGGGCGATCAGTTCTCGGGTCTTGGCATCGAGCGCCGCACCCTCGCCCTGAAAGGTCTTGTAGGCTTGGAGCATCGGCCCCATAGCATGCTGAGGCAGGGACTCCCTGAAGAAGGCTGGCGCCTCCTGAGCGGCGGCTGGCAGTCCGAGCCCGGCGGCCAGAAGTCCGGCGATGATCAGTCTCATTCGAATGCCTCCTCTCTGAATGTGCATCGGTTGGTCGTCTCCGACGCGGATGATCCGACGCTCGCGGCGCGAGACACCGGGCGACGGTCCTGTCCGGCTCCCTGACGGGCCGAAGCTGTTTGACCCAGAGCGCGGATGCCCCTGACGGGACCCGTTCGCCATGGGGGCACGCGCGTCTCGCACGCATACGCCATGCGGCCGAACGGTGCTTCTCGCAGGGCGATCGCGCTCGCGCGGCGACGCAAAAGGCGGCCAGTGTTCATGGCCTTTGCCCACTCGCCACGAGTGCTGGCATCGGCACGCGGATGGTTCCGTCGCTGACGAACGGCCGGAAGCCCTCGCGCCAGGCTGCCTCGATCTCTGCGCGAACCTCCGGTGTCTGGCCCTCCAGGATCATGAAGCCGCGGACCGAGAAATCGCGGAAGTACTCGGGAAACGCGTCTTCCGGCCCCTCGAACACGACCGGCACCTCGGAAGCGGCTGCGTCGACGAAACCCGCCGACGTCAGGGCGTCGCACAGGGCATCCGGCGTGGACAAGGCGAAGGGCGGCGGGCCGGCAGGCACCACGCTCATGTCGGCATGGGCGGCGAGGGCGCCGAAGACCACCTTGAAGAAGGGCGATGCGGGCGGCGCAGCCCAGTGACTGACCGCGATCCGTCCGCCAGGGCGAAGGACACGGTTCATCTCTGCCAGCGCCGCGGCCGGCTCGGCGAGGTGAAACAGGCCGAAGGAACAGACCGCCGCATCGAACGACCCGTCGGGCATCGGCAGGGCCGCGGCATCGGCGGTCTCGATGCGGCAGGCGGGGAATGCCGCGCGCGCGGTCGCCACCATCGCCTCGGCCGCGTCGACCCCCTCGGCGCTCGCACCGATCGCCGCCGCCGCGCCCGCGGCATAGCCCGGGCCACAGCAGACGTCGATCACCCGACGCCCCGCCGCGACCCTTGCCGCCGCCAGAACCGCGGGGATCGCCTGCGTGGTCGCGCGCGCCGTGGTCGCGCCGTAGACCGACGCACGGCGGTCCCAGCCTGTCTTCTCCGCCTGCGCGAAGTCACTGAATGACATGCGATTGTCTCATGCGGGTCATTACAACGACCGCCAGCTTGTGCGTTGATCGCGGGGTAGAGGAGGGCCAAGCTGGCCAGGAGGCGACCGTTTCGGCCAAGCCGGGAGGAAGTCGATGACATCAGATCCGGTTCGCGACTTCGTGGCATCGCCGCTGCGGATCGACATTCTTGCCGCACGCTCCTGCCGCGGTGCGATCCTCTACGGGCTCTACGACCTCTTGCAATCGGTCGGCTCGGCCTGGTCCTACCTCACCGAGGGCACACCCGCCCCGCCGATGACCCGGGTGCGGATCGTCGCGGCCGATGCGGAGCCCTTTCGCTGCATCGGCGGGGTGCCGGTTGCCCCGGATGCGACGCTGGACGCCGCCGACGATGCCGAGATCGTGGTCCTTCCCAACTTCCGGGAAGGGCCCGACGCCGACTTCCGCAAAGTCCTGCCTCGGGAGCTCGACTGGCTCTCGGCGCGCTACGACGCAGGGGCTCATCTGGCTGCCGCCTGCTCCGGCTCGCAGATGATCGCCGAACTCGGCCTGCTCGACGGCGAGACCGCCACTGCCCACTGGTCGTGCCGTGAGATCTTCCGCAGGCGCTATCCCAAGGTCGACTTCCGGCCCGACCGGACCCTGACCTTCGCCGGCGAGGGTGACCGGATCGTCACCTCCGGCGGCATGGCAGGCTGGAGCGACCTGGCACTCTATCTGATCGCGCGCTTTCTCGGACCCGAGCATGCCTCGCACTCGTCACGCTTCTACTGCGTAGACCCACGCGCAGCGGACCAGTGCCGGTACGCTGCAATGTCGCGTCGCATTCAATCCGACGATGGTGTCATCCGCGCGTGTCAGCTCTGGGTGGCCGACAGCTATGCATCCGCCGATCCCGTCAGTGCTATGCTCGAGCGCTCGGGACTGCCACGGCGGAGCTTCGACCGACGCTTCCGTGCCGCGACCGGCTACAGCCCGCGCGAATACGTCCAAGCGCTGAGGATGGAGGAGGCAAAGCAGCTCCTCGAGGCCACGCGGGCGCCGGTGGAGAACGTCGCCGAGACCATCGGCTACGGCGATGCGCGCGCGTTCCAGCGCCTTTTTCGCCGCTCGACCGGCCTGACGCCGAGCGCCTATCGCCGCCGCTTCTCCCATGATCGATTTCTGTCGGCGCGATGAACTCCGGCACATCTCGCCCAAATGACGGTTCATGAGCGCAGCTATCGAGGCCACGGCGAGCGACCGCTCTGAGTAAGCTGGACGGCAAGACCGCCTGTACGTTTACCCCAAATCGGACCGGATCAGCCTGTCCCTGAAGAGTGCCCTGCTGTGACCGTGAAAGGCCGGTTTGTCCACATCGCTTCGCCGCCGATCCGTTCGATGCTGCGCCCAACACGAATGACAGGTATGGGGCACGCCATCGCGAGACCAGCGCTTCTCGCGGACGGCCGGTTCGGGCCGCCCGCTGATGGCGGCCCGCCGGCGTCAGATCTCTACAGCTTCTGAGATCGCCAGCGCGTCTTCGAGCTCGACGCCGCCGGCTCGGCGTCGAACTCGCTCGGGATCGCGATCACGTTGAGCTGCATCCCGTCGCGCCGGGCGATGGAGAAGATCCGG
>JBCBWF010000344.1:0-5334 GCA_039817245.1 Pseudomonadota bacterium
CCCGTGACGGGTTTGGAGGTCGAGAGAGAGGCTCCTGACCGCCCGTCGCGGAGGTTTTCTCATGAATACCCAAATTATCGATGCCGGGCGTGACGCAAGCGGCGGTTACAAGGTTGATGTGTCACGCGGTGAAAACGTGGATCGCGTGTCATCGGAGTGGTTCTCGCGCCCCGATGATGAGCGATACCTGTCACTCGACGACCTCTTCGCCTCGGTGAAGGCGCGCGCTGAGCAGAGCCGGACGCGCACCGTGGAGAGTGCCGCGATCCGGCTCGAGGCGCATCGCGACGACCCCGAAAAACTGGGGTTGGTCCTACCCGGGGCCGACGAGCCCATCGCGCCGACGCATTGGAGCTTTGGACAATTGTCGAGCATTGTTGGCGCGCCAGCCGCCTATCTGCGCCAGCTGCCCGCACCGCTTGCAGGCATCAACCTGCAATATGGGCTGACCAACCACCGGGCAGAGCAGATCAAGACCATGGAGGTCGCGAACGGGCGCACGGAACTGCGTGCCGTCACCGGTCCCGACTATGGGCGCATCTACGACCACGAACTGGTCTCCGCCGTTCAGCGCATCGCGGGCAATGGCACGGGCGACACCCGCTGGAAGGTGCCAGGCGTCCTCGATTGGTCGACCGGCATCTACAATCCGCGTGTGGACGTCACGAAGGAGACGACGACACTCTATGCCTCGGATCGTGATGTGTTTCTGTTCCTCGTCGATGACCTGAACCCGATCGAGGCGGGGATCCTGCCCGATGGTTCGCCAGACCTCTATTTCCGCGGTTTCTATTGCTGGAATTCGGAGGTCGGCGCCAAAACGCTGGGCATCGCCAGCTTCCACCTCCGTGCCGTTTGCCAGAACCGTAACCTCTGGGGCGTCGAGGATTTCCAGGAAATCAAAATCCGTCACTCGAAATATGCCGCTTCCCGTTTCGCGCATGAGGCCACCCCGGCCCTCAAGAATTTCGCCAACTCATCGCCCGCGCCCTTCATCGACGGCATCCGCGCGGCGCGCGAGAAGATCGTCGCGCGAACAGACGAGGACCGGTCGGACTTTCTGCGCAAGCGCGGGTTCTCGAAGGCGGAGACGGGGCGGATCGTCGAGACGGTCCTGGCCGAGGAAGGCCGCCCGCCCGAGAGCGTCTTTGATTTCGTTCAGGGCATCACAGCCGTTGCGCGCTCGAAGTCACAGCAGGATGCGCGGCTGGTGATGGAGGGCAAGGCGAAGGTGTTGTTGGAGAAAGCCTGATTGCATATAATACACATCAGCATCAACGCCCTATCGGGATAATCTCAAGTACTGAATGATAGTTTCGAGGGGCGTTATAGCCCCTCGATCGTGAACTCGGGTGCACCTTGCCAGACCAGCTTCCAACTCGCGCCCGGGCGGACATTCTGGATGATCCCGGGATCGAAGGCCACGAAGCAGCGTCCGCCCGGGTGACGCACGGATGGATAGATCAGCCCACGATACCCTTCTGATCTCAGATCCGCGGCAAGGCGCTGCCCAGCCGGGTAGCCCCGCTCGGGGACCGGATCGAGCGCCGGATGCGCCTCCCCGTGCAGATCCGGGAAATCCCCGATGAAATCCGCCAGCAGTTCCACGTAGCGTGCCTCGTCCTCGTAGCGGCCGATGAAGCCCAATTCACGGGTCCGGTGAAACCCAACTTCCTGTGCGCTCGTCAGCATGTCCCAGGCGCAGTACCACGCGCCGCGCTCGCCGGTGTTGAACCGGTTGCCCGAGGGTCGCGTGTAGGTGAAGGCCGCGTTGATATGGCTCTGCCCGTAGAGGGTCAGGTCATGGGACCGCCGCGCGAAGGCCAATTCTCGGCGGTCGAGCGCGGGACTGCCCTGCGCTTCGGCGATCAGGCGGGCACTGGTCTCGCTTTCGATTTCGGCGAGGATCTCCGCCTCAGCGTCGCTATCCACCAGCCCCCGCAGCACTGGGGGCTTATGATGGGTCTCTGAAATCAGCCGAACAAGGGCGCGGTCATTGACCGACGTGATCCTCAAACCCCGCCCCGCAGCGCATCGACATAGCCCCGCACACGCAGGATCTTGGGCAATCCCCCGTCGATCATCGCGTCCACGGGCCGCGCGCCGTCGAACTCCGGCCCCCGGTTGGGCAGCTTCACCCAATGGCGGGAAATCGGCTCGTTGAAATAAAGCTCGAGCGATTTGTAGAGGCCGATCAGCGCGCTCAGGCGCAGCATCTGGTCCCGCGTCAGATCCCCCGCAAACCCGGGCTTCTTCGCCCGCTTCCAGGTCGAGTCCGACATATCCGCCAGCGCCGCCGCCTCGGGCACCGTGAGCGCCCAGGCCTCCGCGATCCGCGCGAAGGCCTTGAGGGCGACGCCCTGCCGATCCGGTGCGGGACGCTCCAGTACAAGGTTTTCCATGTGTTGGCGCTCCTTCCTAACTTGACTGATAATATAAGATCATATGGACTGCATTGCAAGTCCATATGATCCCTTCTGTGCCCCTAGAGTCAGAGGGTTGCCGGGTTTTCCGTGACGGGTTTGGAGGTCGGGAGAGAGGCTCCCGGCTGGCCCGTCCGGAGATATCCCGATGACCAAGCAACATAAGATCACCCTCAGCGCCTCGCGCGACATCCCTTTCAACAAGCTGATGCTCAGCCAGTCGAACGTGCGCCACGTCAAGGCGGGCGTGTCGATCGAGGAACTGGCCGAGGACATCGCCCGGCGGACGCTGCTCAGTTCGATCACCGTGCGGCCGGTGCTGGACGAAGACGGTGCCGAGACCGGCATGTACACGATCCCCGCCGGCGGGCGGCGGTTCCGCGCGCTAGAACTGCTCGTGAAGCAAAAGCGCATGAACAAGACAGCACTTGTGCCCTGCATCGTGCGCACCGATGGGCTCGCCGAGGAGGACAGCCTTGCCGAGAACGTCCAGCGCGCGCCCCTGCACCCGCTCGACCAGTTCCGCGCCTTCCAGGCGATGCGCGAGAAGGGCCGCACCGAGGAGGAGATCGCCGCGGCCTTCTTCGTCTCGGCCAGCGTGGTCAAGCAGCGGCTGAAGCTCGCCGCCGTCGCGCCCTCGCTGCTCGACGCCTATGCCGAGGAGGAGATGACGCTCGACCAGCTCATGGCCTTCACGGTCAACCCCGATCACGGCCGCCAAGAGCAGGTCTGGGAGGCGCTGCAACGGCATTATTCGCGGCAGCCCTACGAGATCCGCCGCATGCTGACCGAGGGTGCGGTGCGGGCCTCGGACAAGCGGGCGCAGTTCGTCGGGCTTGACGATTACGTCGAGGCCGGGGGCGAGATCCTGCGCGACCTGTTCCAGCAGGACGACGGCGGCTGGCTGCAGGATGCCGCCCTGCTCGACGTCATGGTGCGCGAGAAGCTGGCCGAGGAGGCCGAGGCGGTCCGCGCCGAGGGCTGGAAATGGGTCGAGGTCGATACCGAATTCCCCTATGGGCACACCTTCGGCATGCGCCGCGTCCATGGGGAGGCGGTGCCGATGAGCGACGAGGAGGAGGCCCGCTACCAGGCGCTGAAGGCCGAATACGACGCGCTCGAGGCCGAGCATGCGGAGGCCGATGAGCTGCCCGACGATGTCGATGCCCGGTTGGGCGAGATCGAGGAGGCGATGGCGGCACTCGAGGCGCGTCCGATCCGGTTCGAGTCCGAGGATCTGGCGCTGGCCGGGGCCTTCGTCAGCATCGACAGCTCCGGGCGGCTGCGCGTCGAGCGTGGCTATGTGCGGCCCGAGGATGAGCCTGTGGAAGAGGTGGAGGACCACGGCGATGTCGCGTCCGAAGCGCCGACCATCGACGACGCGGATGATCCCATCGCACCCGCCCTCGACGACGAGGAGGAAGAGGATGACGGCCTCAAGCCGCTCTCCGACCGCCTCGTCATGGAACTGACAGCCCATCGCACCCTGGCGCTGCGCAATGCGCTGGCCCAGGATCCACAGGTCGCCTTCCTCGCGGCCCTGCACGCGATGGTCCTGCGGCTCTTCTATCGCTACGCCGTCGACAGCTGCGTCGAGATCGAACCGCGCAACGCGGGTTTCGGATCGCAGGTGCCGGGCCTCGGCGATACGGCCTATGCACAGGCCATCGACCAGCGCCACGAGACCTGGGCGAGCAACCTGCCGAAAGCGCCCGAGGACCTCTGGGAGGCGCTGGCCGAGTTCGACAGCTGCAGCCGCGAGGCGCTCTTCGCCCATTGCGTGGCGATGAGCGTGAATGCCGTCCACGACCCATATCAGCGCCGTCCGCGCGCGATTGCGCATGCGGATGTGCTGGCCGGGACCGCCGGGCTCGACATGGCCAGGGCGGGCTGGACGGCCACGGGTGACAGCTACCTCGGCCGGGTCACCAAGGCGCGCATCCTCGAGGCCGCGCGCGAGGCGAAGGGTGAAGACGCTGCTGACCGGATCGCCGGGCTGAAGAAGGCCGAGATGGTGACCGCAGCAGAGGACCTGCTCTCCGGCACCGGCTGGCTGCCGGAACCGCTGCGCACGCCGCCGCTGCCGGAAGAGGACGCACCGGAGATCGCGTTGATCGACGACGCGGACGGCACCGGCGATGAGTCTTCGGACGACGATCTCGACACCGGCGAAGCGCAATCGGCGGAAGACGGCGGCGAACCGGCTATCGGAGATTCCGACCCGATGGGCGAAGATGATCCCGTCGCCGGTGACGCCTTCGCCAAGACAGCCGCCGAGTGACCTACGAGCAGGTCGGAGCTCTTTCCCCCCGAGTTCCGGCAGCCGGGGCCCGCCAAAAATGGCGGGCCCCTTTTTCTATCCACGACAGGAGGCACTAAGCATGCACAGCCCCGCCGCCGACATTGCCCGCCGCCTTGCCGAGGATGCCGAGGCCGTCTGCCGTCACTACCTCACGAACGGCCGCAAGCAAGGCCGCTACTGGATCGTAGGCGATGTGCAGAATACGCCGGGCCGCAGCCTCTACGTTCGGCTGACCGGTCCGAACTCCGGCCTTGGTGCGGCTGGCAAGTGGACCGATTCCGCAACCGGGCAGCATGGGGACCTTCTGGACCTCATCGCCCTGAACATGGGGATCACCACGCTGAGGGACACGCTGGACGAAGCGCGCAGGTTTCTCAGCCTGCCGCAGACAGACAGGCATCGCGCCGCCAAACCGCCAGCCAGTCGTGGCTCACCTGAGGCGGGGCGGCGGCTCTGGGCCATGGGCCAGCCGATGTCGGGCACCTTGGCAGAACGCTATCTCGCAGGGCGCGGCCTTGGAATAGCCCCCTGAAAGTGGTCCACCAACTGGGATAGATTATCCCGCAAATTGGAGGATCATCGATGGCTGGGAAAAGAGAGAAGCCCGAA
>JBCBWF010000504.1:0-3447 GCA_039817245.1 Pseudomonadota bacterium
ATCCGATGCGGTCCAGCGGCGGAGAAACGCCTCTCTGATGCCGGAAAGTGGTCGCGGTCGAAGGTCGCGAGCGCGGGCAGGGTCTTCGGCGTGAGCGCCGTCAGGGCGGGGTCCTCGTCCCCTCGAGGGGCAGAGGACCCCGCGGGGCCGGTGAAACGGATGTTGCGACCGGTGAGGACGAAGCCGCTGCGCCGGTAGTTCGCCTGTTGGGCCACGACGCCGTCGAGCCCGACCGTGCGGCCGGCGAGCCGTTCGAGCCCGGCGCGCCAGATGGCAAGGCCCGCACCGCGCCCGCGCCAGTCCGGTCGCACGATGTAGAAGCCGAGAAAGCCGAAAGCGTCTCCGTAGCGGACCACCGAGATACAGGCGACCGGTTCGCCGGCGGCGTAGCCGAGGAGAAACCCGCCCGGATCGGCCGCGAAGAAGGCCTCCAGATCGTCGAGCCCGGGGTTCCAGCCCTCCGCTGCCGCCCACTCAGCCGCGATGGCGAAGGACGCTGCGTCGGCGCTGCGGATCTCGATCTGGCTCATGCCCGCGGGCGGGCCGGGGTGGTGCCGGCAAGCGCTTCGGCGCTGCGGACGGCAAGCGCTACGCCGTCAAGGACCGGCAGGCCGAAGCGCGCGGTGAACCGCGCCGCGAGATCGGCCATGCCGGCGCAGCCGAGCACGATGGCATCCGCCCCGTCCCCGTCCCCGTCCCCGTCCCCGTCCCCGTCCTCGGCCAAGGCGGCGGCGATCTCCTCGGCGAGCCGGGCCTCGGCGGAGGCGCGGGCATGCTCGAAGTCGAGCACGGGCACATCGCAGGCGCGCACAGCCGCGCAGCGCCCGGCAAAGCCGTAACGCTCCAGGTTCTCCCGGATCACGGGCACCGAGACGGGCAGGGTGGTGACCACCGAGAAGCGCTGCCCGAGCAGCAGCGCTGCGTGGCAGGCGGCCTCGCCGATCCCGATCACCGGCAGCCGGGCGCGGGCCTTCAGCTCCCAGACGCCGGTGTCGTCGAAGCAGGCGATGATGGCCGCGTCGTAGTGGTTGCGCCCGGTCTCCGCTTCCAGGAGCGCGAAGAGGCCGGGCAGGGCGGCGGCCCCGTCCTCTGGCCCCTGGATCGCTGGCGGGCCGCCGACGGGGTTCATCGCCACGATCTCGGTCCCCGGTCGCGCGGCCAGGCGCGCCGCAGCCGCGATGCTTGTGGTCATCGCTTCGGTGGAGTTCGGGTTCACGACGAGCAGGCGCATCGCTCAGACGAGCCCTGAGCCCGCATCGGAGCCGGCCCGCTCCCGCCGCCGGCGCATCCAGGCGAGCACGGCCAGCGCGCTCCCGATCACGACGAAGGAGAACAGCGTCGTCACGGTGCCGAGGGCATAGAGGACAGGCGTCGTCACGTTCGTCGTCATCCCGAAGATCTCGAGGGGCAGGGTGTTGTAGCTGCCGGCCGTGAGCAGCGTGCGCGCGAACTCGTCATAGGACAAGGTGAAGCCGAAAAGCGCCACGCCGATGAGCGAGGGCGCGATGATCGGCAGCACCACGAAGCGCACGGTCTGCCACGGGCTCGCACCGAGATCGCGCGCGGCCTCCTCATAGGCTTTGTCGAACCGGTTGAAGACGGCGAACATGATCAGGAGGCCGAAGGGCAGCGTCCAGGTGAGCTGCGCGCCGAGCCCGGAGGTGGACCAGTGCACCTCGAGATCCGCGATGTTGAACATGAGCCCGATGCCGAGCGAGACGAGGATGGACGGGATGATGAGGCTCGCAACGGTGAGGTAGAAGAGCAAGCCCGCGCCGCGAAACGGCCGGCGGAAGGCGAGCCCGGCCATCACCGAGACCACGAGCGTCACCACCATCACCGTGAGCCCGAGCATCAGCGAGCGCGAGAGGGCGCCCCAGAAGTCTCCCACCGCCTGCTGGCGGAAAAGATCGGCGAACCAGTGGAAGGACCAGCCGTTCATGGGAAAGGTGAGCCCGCCCTTCGGCCCCTGGAAGGACAGGATGCCGATGGTGATGATCGGCCCGTAGAGAAAGAGCACGAAGAGCGCGAAGAACGCCGCCAGTGCGTAGAAGGCGGGTCCGCGCCGATCCCCCATCTCAGAGCTCCTTCCGGATGTCGACGACGCGCAGCATCAGCGAGATCGTGAGCAGCACCGTCGCGAGCAGCACCACCGCGCTGGCGGCCGCGGCCGGGTACTGCAGAAGGGCGATCTCGTTCTGGATGATCCGGCCGACCGAGGCCGACTGAGAGCCGGACATGAAGCGCACGGTGATGAAGTCCCCCATCACCAGGGTGACGACGAAGATCGAGCCGATCATGATCCCGGCCTTCGAGAGCGGGATGATCACATGCACCAGGATCTGGAAGCCCGAGGCACCCGCATCCCGCGCGGCCTCGATCAGCGAGCGGTCGATGCGCATCATGGAGTTGAAGATCGGGACCACCATGAAGAGCGTGTAGAGATGCACGAAGGCCAGCACGACCGCGAAATCGGAGAAGAGCAGGAATTCAAGGGGCTCGGAGATCAGGCCGAGATCCTGCAGCACCGTGTTGGCGATCCCGTTGCGGCCCAGAAACGGGATCCACGAGATCATGCGGATGATGTTCGACGTCCAGAACGGGATCGTGCAGATCAGAAACAGCGCCACCTGCCAGGTAAGCGAGCGGACATGGAAGGCGAGGAAATACGCAACCGCGAAGCCGATCGTGAGCGTGAAGAGCCAGGTCAGCGCGACGTATTGCAGGGTCTTCAGATACGTGCGCCAGGTGACTTCGGCGAAGAGGTGGTACTCGTAATTCTCGAAGGTGAAGTCGGGATAGAACGACCACTCGTTGTAGCCCCAGAACGACACGACGACGATCGTCGCGAGGGGGACAATGAGGAAGATCGCCAGCACGATCGCCAGCGGGCTGACCAGAGCCCAGGCGGCGAGCGTCGCGCGCACCCCCGGCCGGGTGGCGCGCACCGGGGCGACCTCCACCGGCATTTCGCCTGCGATATCCGCCATGCCCGTTCCGGCCTGCCTCGTTTGCCTCGCCGCCCGCTAGGGCGAAACCGGGGCGGGGATCGCGCCCCCGCCCCGCTGCTCTCAATCCGCGATCAGGCCGCGATGAACTCGTTCCACTTGCGGACCATGTACTTGTTCTCGTCCATCACCGCGTTCCAGCAGGCGACAGCGCCCATGCGCTCGTAGAAGGAGCCCCCGTCGCGCACCGCGCCGGCCTTCTCCATGACGTCGCCGAACGGGTTGGTGATGTCGGCCGCGGCGGGCTTGCCCTCGAACCAGAAGCCCCACTCGTCCTCGGTCATGAAGTTCTTCGAGGTCTCCGGCACCGCCGAATAGTAGCCCTGGCGCATCAGGAAACCGCCGACCCAGCCGGAGAGATACCAGTTGATGTACTCGTAGGCCGCGTCCAGCTCCAGCCCGGACAGCGAGGCCGAGAGGCCGATGCCGCCGCCCCAGG
>JBCBWF010000070.1:0-17476 GCA_039817245.1 Pseudomonadota bacterium
CGCCCGCGGGCTCATATCTCCGCTGAAGACCGCCTGAGCCGGCCCCGCCGGCAGGCCCACCGCCAGCACGCCCGCGACCAGCGCCGCGCCGAGGCTCCGGCTACCAATCATACCCGGTCGCGGGCCGGGCGGGTGGCATTGCCTTTGCTGAGCGGGGCGCGGACGGTTGTGAGATGCAACGGGAACGGGAGAGCGGCCATATGCGACAGGGTATGATTGGTAGCCGGAGCCTCGGCGCGGCGCTGGTCGCGGGCGTGCTGGCGGTGGGCCTGCCGGCGGGGCCGGCTCAGGCGGTCTTCAGCGGAGATATGAGCCCGCGGGCGGAATCGGGCGACAAGGCCTATGCGGCGGCCATCCGCGCGCGCGACGCCAAGCTCTGGGGCGTGATGGTGGGCCATCTGGAGAAGGTGGTGGCGGCGCGGCCCTGGCACGACAACGCGCACAGCCTGCTCGGCTTCGGCTACCGCAAGCTCGGCGATTTCGACAAGTCGCTGGTGCATTACCACAAGGCGCTGGAGCTCAATCCGCGCCACCGCCAGGCGCTGGAGTATCTGGGCGAGGCCTATCTGCAGATGGGCGATGTGGAGAAGGCACGCGAGACGATGGTGCGGCTCGGCGAGGTGTGCTCGGGGATCTCGCTGACCTTCTCAGACGGCGATTTCAGCGATGGCTGCGAAGAGTACAAGGAGCTGCGCCGGGTCTTCGCCCATTACGAGGAGCATGGCGAGCTGCCGCCGGAGGAGACGCGCGCGGAGTGGTGAGCCGGTTGCGCCGGGAGCAGGGCGCGCATGGTCATCGGGGTCCCGGGCTCGACCCGGGACCTCCTCGGCGCGTCAGGGAGGTCCCGGGTCAAGCCCGGGACAACCGGCGCACACTCTGCGCTGATCCGGTGGTCGCCTGGGTCGATGTCTGCTCCACTTGGTCCTGGCGTGGAAGGGTTGCGGCCGCACCCACCCACGTCATGTTGGACCGCAGGGTGTGAATGTCGGATGAGCGTCGGCGGAGCGTTGCAACATGGCATCGCGACCGTTTTGTTCATTCTACGTTCTTATTCTACGCTACACGATGACGTGGGTGGGCGCGGCCGCAAGTGGTGGTCGAAGCCGGGTTGTCGGCGTGCTAGCGGCGGGCCGTGCCCTCCTGGCGGCGGGGATCGATACATGTCCAGCGGCTGACGCGCCAATCGGGATGTGTCGCGCGCCACCGGGCGATCGTGGCCGGGTCGGCCATGATGCAGGCCATGGCGGAGATGGGCTCAAAGACGGGGATCTCGCGCTGCTCGCAGGTGCCGGGATCGGCGGCGAGGCAGACGGTGAAGACCAGGCTGAGCATCGACATCGAGCGAGTCCTTTCTCGGGGGCCTCGCCTTGCGAAGCCGCGGTTTATAAGATCCTCCCGAGGTGGCTGCGCGCCTTCCGCTGACTGCAGCTCTGCATCACTCTGCGTCAGCATGGGCGGGATTGCTGTGTAGACCGTCATGGCGGGCAGCGGGCGGCGCCGCGCTGCAAGAATCGTTGCCGGGCCGCAACGTGACCGGATGGACAAGGCGAACGAGAAACGTGGGAGAGACGGCATGATGGCGGGGATCGGGCGAGGGATCGCGAAGCGGAGGACGGTCGGGCTGGCGGCCGGGCTGGCAATCGGGCTGGCGGGCGGGCTCCTGTGGATGGGTGCGCCCCCGGCGCAGGCCTTCCAGGACCCGGACTGGCCCTGCATCCAGCGCAAGGTCGTGCATCTCTCCTGGGGCCAGATGTGGGCCGGCCCGCCCCTGCCGGAGGAATCGAGCGCCTGGCGCGGCGATGCGGAAGTGGCGGCACTTGCCGGGCGGCTCGCGGCGCGGCGTACCTCGCTCGAGGAGGCGGAGGCGCTGGTCGGCCGTTTCGCCGGCGGCGAGGACGGCGCGGAGGAGGCGCGGGTCGTGGCCCTCTTCGCCGGGGCCTTCGCGCTCATCGACACCGAGCGCGCGCGGATCGTGCGGGGCATCGAGCGGCTGGCGCGGCGCGAGCGGGCCCGGAGCGAGCGGCTGGACACGCTGCGCGCCGAGCACGACACGCTGGAAGCCAGCGCCGGGCCCAAGGAGTTCGACAAGCTCGATCGGATCGACGAGCTGGCCGACACCATCGCCTGGGAGACGCGGATCTACAACGACCGGCGCCGCTCGCTGCAATTCGTCTGCGAGAGCCCGGTTATCCTGGAGAAGCGCGCCTTCGCGCTGGCGCGGATACTGATGGCGGCGCTGGAGAAGGGCTGAGGGCCCTACTCGAAGCGCGCGATCTGCTCGAGCGGGAGGTCGGCGAAGTCCCAGCCGTCCGACCCGTCCGGGTACCAGAAGATCCGGGTGTAGCCGTAGTCGAGGACCGCGCGGCGCGCCGCGTTCCAGGACATCCAGCAATCGGCGCGGCAGAAGATCACCACCGGCACGGCGGTGTCGCCGCCGGTGACGCTCTCGAGGGCGCGGCGGAAATAGGCGTCGATCTCCGGGCGGATGCGGCCATAGCCGACATTGGGCACCCAGAGCGCGCCGGGGATGGAGAGGCGCTTCTTCTCGATCCAGAGCGTGCCCTTCGGCAGGTTGGCGGGCTTGGGCTGGCGTGGCAGCACGTCGATGAACGCGACCCCGGCATGCCAGAGCGCATGGGCCGCCGCGTCGCCGACCACATGGGCGCCGGCGAGGCTGTCGGGCACGGGCGCGAGATAGGCGTCCATGCGGTAGTCGTCGGGTTCCGGGATCGCGGCCTCGCCCTCGGCCAGCGCGGGCCCCGGCACAAGGAGCGCCAGGGCCGCGAGGAGGGCGAGAAGGCGGGTCATTTCGCTTCGGCGGCGTCCGCCGAGGGGGCGCGGCCGAACTCGTCCACCAGCGGCACGCCGAAGCTCGTGAGGATCGCGTCGATCTCCTCCTGGTTCCGCCGGATCACCTTGTTGAGCTCGCGCTTCCAGGAGAGCTCGCCCTGGCGCACGCCGAGGGTGATGCGGAAGAAGAGGCGCGGCGGGCCCTCCTCCCTGAGGAGCGGGGTGACCTTCAGCGGCTTGGCGGCCTGCTGCGCGTACCAGCCGCCGATCGGGCCCCAGAGGATCGCCGCCTCGGTCTCGCCGGAGACGATGTCGTCGATCATGAGCTGGGCCGGGTCGTCGTGGCGCCGGTCCACCATCAGGGGATAGGGCTTGGCGCGGGCGATGAGGCCGTGGCGGGCGACATGGTTGGCGGGCGGGCTGCCGGCGATGACGCCGATGCGCCGGCCCTTCAGCGCCGGATCGGCGAGGTGGTCGACGCCTGCGAGCGGGCCGTCCGCCGCCGTGACGATCACGTAGGACGAGACGTAGTAGTGGTTGGTGTTGAGCACGAGCTCATGGCCCTGCGCATAGCCCATGATCACATCGCATTTCGCGACGCGCAGCGTGTTGCGCACGAAGCCGGTGGCCTGCGGGAACCAGGTGTATTCGACCGTACGGCCGAGCTTCTCGGCGAAGAGTTCGGCGAGGCGGTTCTCGAACCCCTCCCCCGCCTTGTTGGAGAAGGGCATGTTGGAGGGGTCGGCGCAGACGCGGAAGGCGGTCTTGGAGACGAGGTCCGACGTGTCGACGGCCGCGGCGGGCGCCGGCAGGAGGGCGAGGGCCAGGGCCCCTGCCCCCAGGGCGCGCGCCGCGTGGCCGGCCAGGCGATCAGCCCATGCAGGCATTCTCGGCCTCGCGATAGGCTTCGGATTTCTTGGCCTTTTTCGGCGGACGGCCGCGGGGCACGGCGTCGGCGCCGCGGGCCTTGAGGTAGATGAAGATGTCGTCGAGATAGCACATCACATTGGCGTTGGTGCCGAAGGCGGGCATCACCTGGTTGTCGGCCGCGCCGACGCGCTTCTTGCCGTTCACCACGATGTCCACGAAGTCGTAATAGTCCATGTCGATGGCGGAGGCCTTGAGCGCGGGGGCGTAGCTGGAGCCCTCTCCGTCCGGCCCGTGGCAGACATGGCATTCGGAGTGGTACCGGCGGAAGCCCGAGAAGGTGTACCAGTCGACCGTGCCGTCGCCCTCGACCTTGAAGGTCGGGATGCCGTCGGCGTTGAAGTGCTTGCCGCCATCCTCCTCGACGGCCTTGAACTGGGCGTCGTCGGCGGAGGCTGTGGTCCAGGGGGCGGTGGCGAGGGCGACAAGCGCGCAGGCGGCCGAAAGACGGGCAGCCGCGGAGAGTAAGCTCATTGAGGTGATCCTCTGCTGATCGGGTCTCAGTCGCTCGAACGGGGTTGCCCGGTGAGGGGCCGGCATGTCGGGCAGCGGGCCGCTGGTCCCGGTGCCGCCTGGCCGGCCGGACCGCAGAAGCGCGGTTCGGCGCACGGCCGGGGATGGGGAAAGCGGCGCACCGCTTTCCCCGGCAGGCCGGACGATCAGTCCGGCAGCTTGAAGATGGTCACCTGGCCGCCGAGCGCGGTGTAGTCCGACAGGCTGGCATAGCCGCCCACCGCACCGAGACCGTCGTTCGGGTTCACCAGGCCGGCCGCGAGGCCGATGCCGGCCCAGCCGCCGATGCCCGAATACACGGCGACATACTGCTTGCCGGCGTGCTTGTAGGTCATCACGTTGCCGATGATGCCGGAGGGGGTCTTGAACTTGTACAGTTCCTCACCCGTTTCGGCGTCCACCGCCTTCAGGAAGCCCTCGAGCGTGCCGTAGAACACGACATTGCCCGCGGTGGCCAGCGCGCCCGACCACACGGAGAACTCCTCCGGCAGCGACCAGACGATCTCGCCCTTGGTGGCATCCCAGGCGATGAAGTTGCCCATGCCGCCATGGCTGTTCGGCGCGGGGTACATGGCCAGCGTGGCGCCCACATAGGGCTGGCCGGCGGTGTAGCTCACGCGGAACGGCTCGTAGTCCATGCAGACATGGTTGGTCGGCACGTAGAAGAGGCCCGTTTCCGGCGAGAAGGCGGCCGGCTGCTGGTCCTTGGTGCCGAGCGCGGCGGGGCAGATATTCGTCGTGTTGACGTCCTCGCCCTGCTGACGGGTCGAGTACTCGGCCACGACCTGCGGACGGCCGTACTCCTCCGAGTTCGGGTCCATCTCGACATGGGTCGCCCAGTTGACCGCCGGGTCGAACTTCTCGGCCACGAGCAGCTCGCCGGTGATGCGGTCGAGGGTGTAGCCGAAGCCATTGCGGTCGAAGTTGACGAGGAGCTTGCGCATCTCGCCGTCGATCTCCTGATCGACGAGGATGTTCTCGTTCACACCGTCGTAGTCCCACTCGTCATGCGGGGTCTTCTGGTAGAACCACTTGGCCATGCCCGTATCCGGGTCGCGGGCCATGATGGTCATCGACCACTTGTTGTCGCCCGGGCGCTGGGAGGGGTTCCAGGTCGAGGGGTTGCCGGTGCCGTAGTAGAAGAGGTGGGCTTCCGGGTCGTAGGAGTACCAGCCCCAGGTGGTGCCGCCGCCGATCTTCCACTGCTCGCCTTCCCAGGATTCGAGCGAGCTGTTCGCGCCGATGGGCTTGCCGAGATGGGTGGTGGTCTCCGGATCGACGAGCATCTCCTCGTCCGGGCCGGTCGAATAGGCGCGCCAGACGCGCTCGCCGGAGTTCATGTCGTAGGCGGTGACGGAGCCGCGCACGCCGAACTCGCCGCCGGAGATGCCGACGATGACCTTGTCGTTCACCGGCAGCACGGTGGCGGTGTTGGTCTCACCCTTGGTCGGGTCGCCGTTGACGACGGACCACTTGACCTGGCCGGTCTTGGCGTCGAGCGCGACGACGGTGGTGTCGGCCTGGTGCAGGAAGAGCATGCCGTTGGCGTAGGCCGGACCACGGTTGACCGTGTCGCAGCACATCACCGGGATGACGTCCGGATCCTGCTTCGGCTCGTACTTCCAGATGATCTTGCCATCCTGGTTCAGGTCGAGCGCGTAGACCTTATTCGGGAACGGCGAGTGGATGTACATGATGTCGCCGATGACGAGCGGGCCGCCCTCGTGACCGCGGAGCACGCCGGTCGAGAACGTCCAGGCCACCTGCAGGTCGCCGACATTGTCGCGGTTGATCTCCGAGAGCTTCGAGTAGCGGGTGTTCTCGTAGTCGCCCGTCTGCAGAACCCAGCTGTTGGGGTTCGAGGACAGGGTGTTGATGGAGTCGTTGGCGAATGCGCCGCCCACAAGGAACGTGCTCGCCAGCAGTCCTGCTGCCAGTTTCTTCATGTTTCCTCCTGACGGGTGGATCCTCCCCAGATCGGACCCGTCGGTTTTCGCTCTGTGAGTGCCCTTTGGGCTATTCGGAGCTGTTTGTTCGACAACCCATGTTGCCAGGGTCGGCATGCTGACACCGCCCGAAGCAGATAGTACCGAATGGAAAGCCCTTCGCAACCCGTGTGTTGCGCGAAAGGGGCGGTACGGGAAACAATCCGCGGGCAGCCCGGGTCCTGCCGGTCAGTGGGAGCTATTCCCATTCAAATTCCGTGTATGCAGTCAACGCGTTGCGGGGGGCGAAGAGGTCCGTGAGAAGCCAGCCTTCGGCGGCCTTGCGTCCGATGGTCGCGCTGGCGTCGCCGATGGGGGTTCCGGCAGCGACCGCGGCGCGCGCATCGGCAGCGAGTGCGGCGAGATAGGCGCGCTGGGGCGCGCCGCCGAGGGGCCAGGGCAGCATCACCGGGCCATGGCCGGGGACGACGCGGGCGGCGGGGCGCGCGGCGAGGCGGGTGTCGAGCGCGATCCAGCCCTTCACCGAGCCGTCCACCACCGGCAGATGGCCCGCAAAGAGCAGGTCGCCGAGGAACCAGGTGCCGGTGGCGCGGTCGAGGACGGTGAGGTCGTTGTCGGTATGCGCGGTGGGGTGGGCCTCGAGGAGGAGGACGCGGCCGCCGAGGTCGATCTCGCGGCTGTCGGCCACGGTGGTGTCGGGGAGCTGGACCTCGGTGCCCGCGAAGGCGGGGCCGATGAGGGTGGTGTTGACCGCGATGTAGTGCGCCGCGCGCGCGGCGAGGGCGTGGGAAAGCCGCGCATGGCCGACGATCTCGGCGCCCTCGGCTGCAAACACGCTCGTGCCGAGGGCGTGGTCGGGGTGCATATGGGTGAGGATGGCGTGGCGGATCGGCAGGTCGGTGACCGCGCGGATCGCCGCCAGGAAGTCGCGCGCGAGGGCGGCCGAGCCGCCGGTGTCGATCACGGCGACGCTCTCGCTGCCGATGACCGCGCCGAGATTGGCGATGCCGCCGCGATTGGCGGCGTTGCTCTCGGCCTGGGCGCCGTTGTGCACGAGGATGCCGGGGGCGATCTCGGTGAGGGCGAGGCGCGGGGTCTGGCCGGCGGGCACGCAGGGCCAGGATTGCGGGGTCTCGCGCCCCGCGGCGGCGGCCTCGGCGGCGGCGCGGGAGGCGGCGGCGGTGCAGGCGCTGCGCGTCTCGCCGCCCGGGCGCCGCTCGGTGCGGCAGGCGCCAGGATTGGCGGCGAGGCAGAGGCTGAGCAGGATCTCGAACATCGCGCGCTCCTGGGGCTGTCGGCGGGGCAGCCGGGGGAACGCGAGCCTATCACGGCGGCGGAGCGGCGGAAGGGCGCTCAGATGATCTCGTCATCCGAGAGGAGCGCGCAGTACCAGCGGACCACCTTCCAGTCCCGATGCATCACCTGCCAGCGCGCGACGCGCGGCGGCGAGGAGTACATGCATTGCCCTGCGTCGCCGCCCTCGATGGTGAGGCGCAGGCGGTGCTCGCGGCACTGCTGCGGGTCGCTGAGAAGGCAGGCGATGAGGATCAATTCCATGCGGGCGTCCAGTCTGGCTCTTGTGATGCGGATCGCGGAGAGGATAAGCCGGTTGCACGAAGAGACAAAAAAACGGGGAGGACGGGCGATGCGCCCAATCGTCGGCGAGCGGGCCGGAGCGCGGAGGCGGGCGGCCCTGGCGCGCCTTTGGCGGGCGGTGCAGAGGAGCACCAAGCCATTGCGGTTGCGCCGACTTCTTACGGCGGCCGCGGTGGCGGGCGGGCTGCTGGCAGGCGCTGCCGGGGGGCTTGAGCGCGCGCAGGCGGCGGGGCCGCAGCCGGTCGATCTCCTTTTTGCGACGCCGCATCTGGAGCCGCTGCCGGCAGGCTCGGTGCTGCGCTACGGGCATCGGCGGCGCTCCGAGCCGGCCTTCCGGCTGGGCCCGGATTTCGAGCAGGCGATCCGGCTGGAAACGGGCGAGGCCGGGGCCGCGGGCGGGGCGGTGACGATCACGATGAACGCGGATGCCGCGCCGCGGGTGCTCGACCCCTTTCGCGGGGTGCCGGGCAACCCGATGCTGATGGTGTTCCTGGAGAGCACCGTGCGCGCGGTGAGCCGGGCGACGGGGGGGAGCCCGTTCTACATCCGCAACCGGGTGCGCGAGGCGCTGAGCGAGACGCTGCGCAGCGTGCCGCTGATCCTGACGGCGGGGACGAGCCGCCTGCCGGCGCGGGAGCTGACGACACGGCCCTTCGAGGGCGATGCGAATGCGGCGCGCATGGGGCCCTTTGCGGCGATGCAGCTGCGCTTCGTGGTGGCCGAGGATGCGCCGGGGATGCTGCTTCTGATGCGCGCCGATACCGGGCCACGCGCGGCGCCGGCCGGCGAGGACAGCGCGGCGGAGGACGCCGCGGGACCCGTCTATTTCGAGGAGATCCGACTGGAGCTGCCGGAGTGAGCGCGATGACCCGATGCCTGCCCCCTGCCCTGCCTGCCCTGCCTGCCCTGCCTGCCCTGCCTGGCCGGCCTGCCCTGCGTGGCGCCTTCGCCGGCGCCGCGCTGCTGGGCGCCCTGCTGGCCGCACCGCTCGGCGCCGAGGAGCGCGCGCCGCTGCTGCTGGGACCTGCCAACGACTACCCCACCGTGGCGCGGGCCGACTATGTGCTCGGCTGCATGGCGGTGAACGGGCAGAGCCGGCGGGTGCTGGAGCAATGCGCCTGCTCGGTGGACCATATCGCGTCGATCCTGCCCTACGAGACCTATGTGGAGGCGGAGACGGTGCTGCGGACGCTGCAGGTGGGCGGCGAGCGGGTGGCGGCGATCCGCGGCTCGGCGCGGCACAACGCCATCGTGGCCGACCTGCGCCGCGCCCAGGCGGAGGCGGACATCGTCTGCTTCTGATCGCTGACCGAGGGGCAATGCGGCGGTCGCGGGCGATACGGCGAGCGGCGGCGTGGTTTCTGTGCGGGTGCGTGCGCGCCTTCAACATGCTTGCGGCCGCTCCCACCCACGTCATTGTTCTCCGCGGACTATGAATGTCTGGTGAGCGATCGAGCACTCTTAAGTACGCACTTAAAACCCTCTTTGTTCACTTAAAGTTCTTTTTCTGCAGCCTACAATGACGTGGGTGGGCGCGGCCGCGAGGACCGGTTCCCGAACGTCAGAGGCGTGCCGCATGTCGGGGGAACACGCTCGCTGGCAAACGGAGCGGGGAGGAGCCGGCTGGGCCCGGCTGCGCTCGGTCAGATCACCTCGACGGTGAGGGTGCCGATGCCCTCGATGGCGGCCTCCATGCGGTCGCCGCGGGTGATGGCGGCAACACCCGAGGGGGTCCCGGAGAGGATGACATCGCCGGGGGCGAGGGTGAAGTAGGCTGAGAGATAGGCGATCATCTCCGGCACCTTCCAGATCATCTGGCCGAGATCGCCCTCCTGGCGGCGCGTGCCGTTGACCGTCAGCGTGATGGCGCCCGTGGCGGGATGGCCGATCTCGGCGGCGGGCACCAGCGGGCCCGTGGGCGCCGAGCGCTCGAAGGCCTTGCCGATCTCCCAGGGGCGGCGGAGCTCCTTGGCCTCGCCCTGGCGGTCGCGCCGGGTCATGTCGAGGCAGACCGCGTAGCCGTAGACATGGGCGAGCGCGTCGGGCACCGCGATATCGGTGCCGCCGGAGGCGAGCGCCACGAGCATCTCCACCTCGTGATGCACGTCGCCCGACTGGGGCGGATAGGGGAACTGGCCGGAGGGGTCGAGATTGTCCGGGTTCTTCTGGAAGAAGAACGGGGGCTCGCGGTCCGGGTCTCCGCCCATCTCGATGGTGTGCGCTGCGTAGTTGCGCCCGATGCAGTAGACCCGGCGCACGGGGAAGACGGCGGCGCTGCCCCGGATCGGCAGGGCGGGCTGCGGCGCGGGGGCGATGGCGTAGTCCATGGGGCGCTCCGTCGGTGGGGGTGCGAGGCCGGCGCGGCGGCGCGGCCCCCGGTCAATCGCCGCTTGCGGAGGCGCGGTCAAGAGCGCGGATCCGGCCGCGGGAGTGCGCGGCCGGATAAGGCGAAGAGCGGGGCAAAGACCGGGGCGAAGAGCTGGCGAGGCTCAGCCGCCGCGGCTGAAGCGGTCGATCCCGTCGGTGAGGTCGGGATGGGCGGGCAGGAAGCCCGCGCCCGCGCGCGCCTCGTAGCCATGCGCGCCGCCATGGGCGGTGGCCGCGGCCAGGATCGCGGCGCCGCTGCCGGTCTCGCCCGTCGCGCGGGCCTCGGCGAGGCGGCGCACGGCCTGGGGCACGGCGACGCTGGTGCCGTTCATCGCCACGCGCGTGCCGCTCCGCGTGCCGGCCGCGATCACGCCGCCGAAGACGCGCGAGCTGTCCGACGGGGCCGCGACCGTCACCGCTTCCGGCGCGCGGGCCGTCGCGGCATAGGGCGCGGGCCAGGTGCCCTCGCAGGCGGGCCTGTCGCGCTGCTCGCGGAACCGGTGGCCGCCGACGACGATCCGCCCCGGGCTGGTGGCGAGGCCGTTGAGCGTGCCCGCGCGGCGCACCACGCCGCCCGGTGCGGCCGGGTCGGTGTCGAGGAGATCGCCCGCGCCGTCGAAGCGCTCATAGGCCGGGTCGTCGAAATAGGACTGCCGGCCCCGCGCGGGGAAGCCCGGGGGCGTATCGTCGCGCAGGATCCAGGCGTCGATCCGGCCGCCGGTGGCGGGCATGCGCGCCGTGAGCGAGAGCTGCCAGAGGCCGGAGGGCGCGAGGCTCCGCCCTTCCGCCCGCGACGCCGTGGGCGCGAGGGCGACGAAGACGCGTTTGCGCCCGGGCTCCTCGCTGTCGAGGCTGAGCCGGGCGATGACGGTCTTGGCGGGGTCGATGTCCGGCTCGGCGCTGCGCAGGATCTGCGGCACGCCCTCGGCGAGCGCGACGCTGCCGGCCGCGGCCGCCTCCGTGCCGGGGGCGTGGAGGCCGACGGTGACATCCGTCGCGCCCTCCGGCAGCCAGAGCTCGACATAGCTCGCCGTCCGGTCGTCCGGCTGCACGCGCCAGGGGAGCGTGAGGGTGAGCGGCCCCGCCGCGTCGCAGGCGGTGGTCGCGTGGCCGCGGGCGAGGTTGCGGTTGCCGCTCGGCACCGCGATCTCCGCCGGGGCGGCGCCGAGCCCCATGGCGGCGAGGCGCGCGGCATGGGCGGCGAAGAGCCGGTCGATGCAGCGCTCGATCACATGGTTGCCGCCGCGCGGGCCGCCGGAGATGGCGAAGCTGAAATTTACCACCACCGGCACGGCGCGGCCGAGGCCCGCGGAAATGCTGCGCGCGCGGCGCAGGATGTAGTCGAGCGCCTGGATGAAGAAGAGCCCGAGCAGCGCGCCGGAGGTCTCCTGCGTCACCACCGCCGGCAGGGTGACGGAGACGATACGGGTGTTCAGCGCCGCGGGATCGTCGGGCCGGGCTCCGGCGGCGAGGTCGAGCACATGGGTGCCGTGGCTCGTGCGGAAGGCCAGCGGATGCGGGCTGGGGCGCGTGAAATCCACGAGACCGAGCGCCTCGAAGAGCGCGTCCTCGTCGCCATCGGCATCGCGGATCGCCCGGGCGATGGTCGGCCCGGTCCATTCGCGGCCATACGGCACCGCGGAGCGGCTGCCGGGGGCCGGGGGGCGATAGGTGCCGTCCTGCACCCAGGCATAGTCGACGCGGCTGCCGCCGGCGGGGTCGCGGAAGCGCTCATGGGCGACATTGATCGCGTGATCGACGATGCCGACGATCACCGTGCCCTCCGCCGAGACCCCTGCAGGCGGTGTCCAGGCGGCGCGGCCGAAGCCCTGCGCAGGGGTGCCGCCCGCGGGCAGGCTGCGCTCGGGCAGCGGCATGAGGAAGAAGCGGCGCTCCGCGGTGCGGTTTGCCTGGATGCGGCGGCGGGCCTCGGCGGGGTTCTGCGCGACATCGCCGGGGAGGAGGGTGACGGCGGGGGGCTCCTCTCCGTCGTCACTCTCGGGGCTCTCGGGGCTTTCGGGGCTTTCGGGGCTTTCGGAGCTGGGCGCGGGGTCGGCGCCGCCGCGCGGCAGGCGGGGCTTCTCCAGCGCGGCGACGAGGGTGAGGTCGCCGAGCGCGCCCTCCGCCAGGGTCACTGCGTGAAAATCCGCGCCATGGGTGAGGAGCCAGGCATTGACCGGATCGAGGCCCGGGAAGGTGTGATCCGGGTCCTCGTGCCATTCGAAACCGGGGAGCGCGCTCACGCCGTCTCCTCCTCGGGCGCCTGCCACTCCTTCGCAGCACGGTTCCAGAGCCATTGCAGGGGCTTGGAGATATCGTCCGCACCGATCGGCAGGGCGGTGTCGATCTCGACGATGGCGAGCGCATCGCTGCCGGAGCCCGCGGCGAAGGCCTTGCGGGCGAACTGGGCGAAGACGTGGCCGCCGCGGAAATCGGTGTTGCCGAGGCCGCGGCCGTCGAAGCGCAGGCCGGAGACGGTGTCGAGCCCTGCCCCGGCGCGCGCAGCCATGTAGTCCGCCAGCGCGAGGCCGAGGGAGGCGCCGGCGAAGCTGTCGGCCGGGTAGTGCACGCCGGCGACGACGCGGTTGGTCGCGATGCGCGCGGCCTGGGCCATCAGCATCTGCCAGAGGGGCGCGTTCTCGCGGGCGGGATCGATCAGCCTGCCGAGGAGCGCGGCGAGCATGAAGGCCTCGGTGGCATGCCCGCTCGGCAGCGCGCCGTGGCCCGGCGTGTCGATCATCGGCTGGATCTGGGGCGAGCGCATATCCGGGCGCAGGCAGGCGAGCGCGTGCTTGGTCTGCTGCGCCACATGCGCCGCGAAGGTCTGGGCGAGGATCGAGAGCTCGACGGTGTGGCGCGTGCGCTCGCCGTCGACGGTCAGGATGTTGGCGAAGAAGGCCATCGGGCCGGGGAGCTGCTTCAGGATCTCGGAGGCGCGGTCCGGGCGCAGATCGGCGTAGTTGTGCACGACCTGGAGCTGGGCCTCGAAGTCCGCCGTGGTGGGGCGGATCATCTCGACGAAGGGCCTGTAGACCGCCGTGGGCACGGGGGTGCCAGGAGCGACGGCGAGATGGAACATGCGGATCGCGGGCTCGGTGCCGCGCGGGCCGCCGGCCTCGGCGGGCGCGAAGCCGATGCGCGAGACGAGCTCGTTCTGCAGCACGATGCGGCGCACCGAGGCGGGCCAGCGGACCATGTTGGCCGCGCTGTTGCCGGTGAGGGGCGCCATGCCGGGTGCGCTCTGCCAGGGGCCGACGATCCCGTCGCGCGCGGTGATGAGGGCGACGGCGAGCATGCCGTCGGCGCCGCCGCCGGCGCCCTGCGCACCCTGGGCGCCCTGGGCCCCCTGGGCACCCTGCGCGCCCTGGGCCCCCTGCGCGCCCTGCGCGCCCTGCGCGCCCTGGGCGCCTTGCGCTCCCTGGGCGCCCTGGGCCCCCTGCGCTGCACTGGTGATTGAGGCGATGGACATGAAATTGCTCCTTCTCTCTCGTTTATGTTTTACGCGGACGCGGTTGGCCGGAACGGCCGGGGCGGTAAGCGAAATCGGGTCTTGAAACTCGGAAGCCTGGGGCCCGGAAGGGCGGTGGTCCTGGATTGCCTTAAAGAAACGGGGCTCTCGAGCGAGGCGCGGTCGTCGGTGGGGCGGGCCTTGCGGCCCGCTCAGGCGGGCGGGATGCCGGCGGCTCTGAGGGCGTCTGCCCATTCGCGGCCGGTGCGGAACTCGGCCGCCGGGTGGCGGCTGAGATAGCGCGAGACGGTGAAGTCCGGCTCCTTGCGCAGGAGGGCGCGGCCGGCGGCGCGGGCCTCGTCCTCGCGGCCGAGCCGGGCGAGCGCGATGGTGCGCACGCGCATGGTGGAGATGTGGCGCGTGTTCACCGCGAGCGAGCGCTCGGCGAGCTCGAGCGCGGTCTCGTAGTCGCGATTGGCGAGATGGGCGGTGGCGCTCAGCGAGTCGAAGAAATCGGCGCGCGGATCGAGCGGCGAAAGCGTGCGGGCGCGCGCGGTGTAGGCGACGGCCTGCTCGCCCTGGTCGATGAAGGCGTGCAGGACGCCTTTCAGGAGCCAGCCGAGGGTGTTGTTGGGGTCCACGGCGAGCGCCTCGTTGAACCGCTCCAGCGCCTCGTCGAACTCGCCGACCAGGACGTTCTTCACATTGCCGTCCATGGTCAGCGCGAGGGGGCAGCGCGGATGCAGGTCGAGCGCGCGCTTGGCGCAGTCGCTCGCGATGGCGCTGTCCTTGGCGACATCGACGCTCCAGCCCTGGGTGACGCTGAGCAGATACCACTGGGCGAGCCAGGAATGGGGGATGGAGTGGCGCGGCGCGCGCTGGATCACCTCCTCCAGATGCGAGCGCGCGCGCGAGAAGCTGGCCAGCGACATGTGATGCATGAGCGCGATGGCGGACATGAGGAGCGCATGGCTCTGCACATCCGGCAGCGGGCGGCCGGCGCTGGTCTCGATGGAGGTGGTGAGGATCGTCTGGCCGATCTCGGCGGCGATGGTGCCCACGAGGACGCCGTCGCCGAGCAGCACCTCCTCCGGCCGGGCGGTGTAGGAGCGGGTCCAGCGCACGCGGCCGGGCTCGGCATCGACGAAATCGAGATCGAGCATCACCACATCGCCGCGCCGGCGGAGGCTGCCGCAGATCACGTAGTCCACGTCGAGGAGCTGGCGCAGGTCGCGCAGCACCACCGTGCGCGGGTCGATGCAGCGCGCCGAGAGATGGGAGATGACGGTGAGGAGCTGGGTGCGCGAGAGCGCGCGGGTGATCTCGAGCGAGATGGCGTCGCCGAGGATCGTGTCCTCCTCCGTCTGGCCGAGGGTGAGAAACGGGATCACCGCGATGGCCGGGCGGACGCGCTGGGCGCCGATGGCGAACTCCTCGCGCCCCTCGCCGGCGGCGCGGCGCTGGCGGAGCCAGTCCTCGAACCCGTCCTCCGCGATGTCGATGCCTTCGAGGAAGCTGCCGTCGGAGGGGCTGCCGATGACGGTGCTGGCGCCGGGGCGCAGGCGCACGCCCTCCTTGTTGACGTCGAAGAGCGCGTCGAACCGGTCGCCGAAGAGGCTGCGCAGCGCGCTCAGCGCCTGGCGAAGGCTGGCGCGGCCGTGCTCGGGGCCCGAGCGGCTCCAGAGCATGTCCTGCATCCAGGCGCGCGAGCGGCGCGCCTCGGGGGCGGTCGCGAGCAGGGCGAGCAGCGCGCGCAGCTTGGCGCTGCGAATATCGACCTCCGGGCCCCCTTCCCAGCGGGCGGCGAAGGGGCCGTATAGCTTGAGCTCCAAACGGTCGACACGCGACATAGATAGATCCAATTCAATCTAACCTGACGGGAACTCTGCCCCGGTCTGAATCGGCACGAAAGCCGATTCACGCTCTTTTCACGGTCTTTAGACGGCGGTTCGCGCGCGCGCAGGCCGTAGTTTTGGCACCCAGCGTTGCGGTGATCAAAGGGAAGAGCATGCCTACAGGAAATGACGACGGTCGTGCGTCCGGTGAGATGCGTCCCGTGGAGGACATCCGGGACCTGAGCGATCTCTGCGAGCACTGGACCGATCTGCGCGCCATCCTCCTCGATCGCGAGGCCCCGAACCAGACGCTGACCGGCGACCAGGAGGCGCTGGTCGGCTGGCTGGTGCTGCTGGCCGATCGCGTCTGCCTCGACTTCGACCGCCAGATCTGACCCGCCCCGCCGGCGGGACAGGGGGCGCGGGCCGGACCCACCGGTGACGCGCCCTGCCCGCCCATCGCCGTTCCGCCGCCTCCCCGAAGGCGCGCAGACACAGCCCAGAGCGCTGAAAAAGATGCGGAAACCAGCATTGCAGCGTTTTTTGACGGAGGGTTGACGCAGCGATAGCCCAGCAATCACGCCAGATTGGCGCTCCCGGGAGAGAGTGCTGTGCGTGATCGAAACACGGGTCGGGCCCGGGGCCTGGCCATGTCGTGGGAGAGACGAGACCATGCAGCACAATGACAGAAGCGGGATCAGACCGCTCAAGGTTCAACTGGGGTCCAGCCTGCCGGCGCAGCCGGTTGCGGCCCTGCCGATCGGACACCGGCTGCCGGGCGGCATGCGGCCGCGCCTGGCCGGCCACCGCAACCTGCCGCTGGAGCGCCCGGGCGGGCTGCTCGGGCTTCTGGGGATCCTGCCGCAGGCGCGGGTGGCGCAGCTCCTGGACTGGGTGCTGGGCGGCGGCGCGCAGGCCTGGCCGCGGGGCCGGCCCGCGGTGGAGGAGGACGCGCCCTTCTTCCTCGGCATGCCGCATCTCGGCGCGGACGGGCTCAGCGTGAGCTGGCTGCTGCGCGAATGCGGGCATGTGCACTGGCGCGCGGTGGCGGAGATCACCGGGGTGGAGCCCGGCCAGCTCACGGACCGCTTCGGCAACCGCGCTTTCGCCTCGGTGGTGAGCTGCCGCGTGGAGGGCCGGCCGGAAGCGTTCGGCGAGGAGGACCGGGTGCGCTTCGTGCCGGTGCTCCGCCCCGCGCCGGAGACCGGGTGGCGCAGCCGCACCGCGCTGGTGGCCGAGAGCGGGGCGCGGATCGATGTGGAGCTCGTGACCCTCTTTGCGCGGCGCGAGCGTGCGGGCAGCGCGCGGCTGGTGCGCGCGGAGATGGATCCCGCCCTCCTGGCCGATGACACCGGGCCGAAGAGCGCGCGGGCACGGCTGATGCGCGGCGAGGCGCGGGCGGCCCATGGCGCCGCGCAGGCGGATGCGGCGCCGGCCCATCTCTCGATCCCGATCTCGAGCGCACTGCACTACAACGCGGTGCTGCTCTGCTACTACGCCAATCTCTCGATCTATTTTCAGGAATGCGAGGGGCTGGTGCTGGCGCAGGGTGCGCAGACGCTGCCGCTCCTGCGGATGCGGATCGACTGTTTCGGCAGCCTCGACGACGAGGAGATGCTCGATCTGGTCTCGGTGCCGAGCGTCGCCGCGATCGCGCCGACGCCGCGGGTGGTGATCCGCTCGCATGCGCGCCGCCGCTCGGACGGCGCGGTGGTGGCGACCTGCGAGACGGTGCGCGGCTACGAGGACGACGAGGCGCCCGTCTAGCTGGGCGCCTCGCTGGGCGCCTGGGCTGGAGCCCGGGCTGGAGCCTGTGAGGGCGCGCCCTGCGCATAGGGGTAGAGGGCGCGGGCGACGAGGTCGTGGGTGGGCGCCGCGATCCCGTGCGCCGCGGCCAGCCGGGCGACGGTGCCGCTGAGCGACTGGAGCTCGAGCGGCTTGCCGCGCTCCAGATCGTCGAGCATGGAGGCGCGCATGCCCTCGGGCAGCCCCGCGATGGTGGCCGCCGCCCGGGCCTCCGCATCGGCCGGCAGGTCCGCGCAGCGCGCGCGGCC
>JBCBWF010000586.1:0-2432 GCA_039817245.1 Pseudomonadota bacterium
AGCGCTCGGTCAGCCGTCTGGATGTGATCCGGAAGAGGAGCGTGCAGAGGAGCCCGGCCGTCCCCAGCCCGACGCCGATGACGACGAAGGTCTGGGTGAAGCTTCCGAGCATGGCCGGCAGAATGCGCGTTCCCACCTGTGCAAGCCCGGCGGCGGCGAGGCCGAAGTAGGCCCACATCATCAGCCGGGCGTGGAGTTCGAGCAGCCTGTCGTCCTTCCGTCGCACGCCCTGCTGCAGCGCCCAGAAGGCGGGGATGAGCGCCGTCAGGCTCCAGACCGCGAAGACGTGGAAGAGGTTCGGCCAGCCTGAAAGCTCATACAACGTCAGCGCCGTGATGTTCACAGTCAGCATGGCGAGGACGAAGACGTAGCCGGCGACGCGATGGAAGCGGGTCGCCTTGCGCTTCAGGAAAATCACCGGGCCCAGAACAAGAGCGACGAGCGCAGAACTGAAGTGCGCGCCGCCGACGACCGTGTGGACCCAGAAGCCCCAGGTGAAGAACTCCGGCCAGCTCATGGTCATTCCGTCTTCAGGATGATGTCGAGTTCGACATCGTCGTCGCCGACCGTGAAGACGATGTCCTCCCAGCGGGCGGGGCCCATGCGCGGCGGCGGGTTGTTGGACGATCCGTAGGCTTCGCTCGGAGGGCCGTACCATTTGAAGTCGAGTTTGCCGTTCTCGTTTTCATCGTGGAGCACCATCACGCCCCACTCGCCAGGCTCGACGCCCTCGAACAGGAGCGTCACTTCGCCTTCCACAGCGTCCTGGCTGGCGACGTGCTCGCAAGCCGTTTTCATGTATTTCGCTTCCGAACAGACCGCGGCGGCGACGATCCCTTCATCGTTCGGAATGTTGCTGATGGTGACGACGAGGTCCGCGGCCCCGGCGGACTTTGCGAGCCCGATAAGCGCGGCGGTGGAGACGGCGGCGAAGCGCATGGCGGTGTTCCCTATCTACGTCGCCATATACTCTATGATGCAAAGTAACTTTGCGCAATAGAGTAATTTCGTTTCGTGCCGGTTTTCGGAAATCAGCGCTCCGCGCCGCCTTTTAAGAGCCGCCATCCGCGCAAGACGAACCAGAGCGCCGTCCAGACATTGCCGAGAACGAAGATCGGCGCCGCCCAGAGGAGGGTCGGGAGAAGCCGGCGCTCGACAATCCCGATCACCGCCGCGCCCAAGAAGAAGCCGAGATAGAGATCGACCATGGTCACGAGGAACCACGGGTCCTCCGGCAGTCGCGCGATTACCCCGAAGACGTCCTCGTCCGCCGCGAAAATCGCCCAGACGATGAGGCCGGTGAGAAGGGCCCCGCCAAGGCCGACGATAATACGGACGAGCATCATGACCGAAATACGCGCCGAGAAGGGCGGCGGATCAATCCATCACCCGTGCGTCGCCGCGAACGCCGGGTGAGCGAGGTTCATGCTTACTGCACTGCTTTCCCGCGGAATCGCTCTTCGTCCAACTCGCCTTCCGATTTCGCGACGGTCACGGCGACCGCCGCGTCGCCGGTGACGTTCACCACCGTTCGCATCATGTCGAGGAGGCGGTCGAAGGGGAAAATGAAGCCGATGACGAGGGCGGTGTGTTCCGGCGTCACGTCGAAGACCTGCAGAACGGTGGCGAGCAGGAAAAGAGACGCAGACGGAATGCCGGCGGTGCCGATTGAGACGAGCGCGGCCGTCAGGGCGATAAGAAAATAGTGATGGAACTCGATCGGGTAGCCGAACGCCTGGGCGGTGAAGAGGGCGACGATGCCGAGATAAAGCGCCGTCCCGTCCATATTGATCGTGGCGCCCAGCGGCAGAACCGATCCAGCGACGGATTTTTTCACGCCGAGATTGTCCGTCACATTCGAGATCGTCACCGGCAGGGTCGCCGAAGACGAGGACGTGGAGTAGGCGACCATCTGCGCATCAAGGATGCCGCGGAAGAAATTGATAAACGGCAGCCCCAGAACGAAACGAATGAGTCCGCCGTAGACGAGCGCCATATGGATCGCTGCGCCGAGATAGACCGCGATCGTCAGCGACAGGATCGCCGTGAAGGTCTCAACGCCCTTGGTGCCAGCGACATAGGCGATGAGAGCGAAGACGCCGTAGGGCGCCGCGGCCATGATGGCGTGGATGACCTTCAGGACGACTTCGGAGGCGTAGTCGAAGAAATGCTGCGCGAACGCGCCCTTCTCTCCCATGAACAGGAAGCCGACGCCGAGCAGGATCGAGCAGAAGATGATGAAGAGAACGTCCGCCGACGCGCCCGCGACGCCGACGGCGAAGAGCGCGATGAACGGGCCGAAGTTCTTCGCAGCGTCCGCCCGCCCGCGCGCGAAATAGACGCCGCCGACGACAAGGACCGCTGAGACGAGGAGCGTCACCCAGTCGAATTCAAAGAAGCCGGAGAAGGGGTTCTTCGTCGCCATCGCGATG
>JBCBWF010000259.1:0-7347 GCA_039817245.1 Pseudomonadota bacterium
CTCGGCCAGCAGCGCCTCGCGATCGGCCACCGGGATCTGGTAGTAGTCCGGATGGATCTCGGCGAAGGCCAGGAAGCCGTGCCGGTTGCCGCCGTAGTCGACGAACGCCGCCTGCAGCGACGGCTCGACCCGCGTTACCTTGGCGAGATAGATGTTGCCGGCGAGTTGCCGCTTGTTGATCGACTCAAAGTCGAAATCATCGACCTTGTTGCCGTCCACCACCACAACCCGGGTCTCCTCCGGGTGGGTGGCATCGATGAGCATTTTCTTTGCCATGAACCTTTACGACGCGCCACAGCATCGGGGCTCCGCGCGCGAACGCAGAGTTTCCGGGCTGCAGGGCGATCTCTCTCACATGCTTGGCGTGCGATCCGCGGCGCCGGAAGGCTGAGGGGACCATTCTGCCCCATCCCGCCCTCATCCGGCGCTGAAAAGTGTCGCCTCGCCATCGCGTTCTCTTTCTGGCGCCGTCGCTGCGGCGCAGTGGTGTCGGTTGGGCGGGCAGATCGCGCGCCCGGCTGGTCTGGGTGCTGCGGCGCGGGCGCGGGTCGGGGAAGCGTGCCCCGGGCCTCGACACCGTCCGCTCCTGCCGGTCGGATCCCGACCTGGCACAGGCCCAGCAGCCTTTTCCTCATAGCGAGGCTTGTTGTCACTGACAAATGGATTTTAGCGCCGAGACCGGCATGATAGTTCCAATCACAAAGACACGGTCCCGCAAGAAGACCGATCGAGGCAGGAGAAAGCGATGCGGATTACGGCGCCCCTGCCGGACCGGCAGCGCCGGCAGTGTCGGCTGGCACCGGTCAGGCCCTTGTTTGCGATGCTCCACGCCTGTCTCGGCGCGGCGCTCTGTCTTGCACTCGCCATCGGCACCGCGGCCGGGCGGGACGAGCCGGCAGCGCCGGAGCTGCGCGCCGTCTCCCTCGAGAGCGCGGGCGGGCAAGCAACGCTGAGCCTCCGCTTCAGCACCGCTGCCGGCCCGATCGAGACGCGGCTGGTGCCGCTCGCCGACGGGCTTGCACTGCGGCTCATGGATGTCGCGCTCGCCGATGCGCTCGCGGCAATCCGCCCGGCGGAGGGATCGATCACGGCGGTCACGATCGCATCGCCCGAACCGGACGTGGCCGAGATACGACTGAACGCTGCGACACCGCTCGAGGCCGAGGCCGAGGCCGAGGCCCTGCCGCCCGCGGCGAGCGTGCTGCGCTTCATCATTCGGCCGGCTTCGCGACAAAGCCGCTCGGCCCACACGGCGCCGCTTCCGGCCCCCCGCCCCGACCGCGGGCGGATCGCACCGCCCATACAGCGCCCAGTGGCCCCGCAACCCGACGCCAAGACCGGTGAAGTGGCGAAGGGCGAGGGCACAGCCGAAGACGACGTCCTCGTCATCGCCATAGATCCCGGCCATGGCGGACACGATCCAGGCGCCATGGTGGACGGACTGGTGGAGAAAAAACTCGTCCTCGCCTTCGCGCGCCGGCTGGCGCTCAGGATCGATGCGAAGCCCGGCCTCCGCGCGGTGCTGACGCGCGAGGGCGACCGCTTCGTGCCCCTCGGCCAGCGCCTGCGCACGGCCCTCAAGGCAGATGCGGACGCCTTCCTTTCCATCCATGCGGACACGGTGAGCGCCGGCGACGCATCGGGTCTCGCGATCTACACCCTCACACCCGAGGCGCTCGCACCGACCGCCGCGCGGCTCACCGAGCGTGCGCCCCGCGACGCCGTGCTCCGCGGTATCGACCTCGCCGGTGCCGGGGACGATGTGACGCGCCTTCTGGTGGAACTGGCCCAGCGCCGATCCTCCGCCCGCGCCGATCTCCTCGCATCAAGCATACTTGACACACTTGCGCCGGATGTCGCTCTGCTGCACACCCAGCCGCATCGTCGCGGGAACTTCCGGGTGCTGAGGAGCGCTGACCTGCCGGCGGTGCTGGTGGAGCTCGGCTTCCTCAGCAACGCGAAGGACCGCGGACGGCTCTCCGATCGGCGCTGGCAGGCTCGCGTCGCCGACCGGATGGCCGCCGCGATAGAATCCTGGCGCCGCAGTCTTGCCACAGCGCCGCCCGATTAACCGAACTGTGCTGTCATAGCTTGGGACAACTGAATCGCTTACAGCTTCGGGGAAACGCCTGCAGGATGCGGATGTTCATCAACGCTCCGCCTAGCTCGAGACACGGTCGTATGTTGCGCTTGTTCGGAAATCTCTTCAGCAGCCTCGCCATCGCGGCGCTCTTCGCGTTCGCCGGTATCGCGGGGCTCGTGCACCTCTACGGGCGCGACCTGCCGGGCCATGCCGAGCTCGCGAACTACCAGCCCAAGCTCCTGAGCCGCGTCTATTCCACCGAAGGCCGGGTGATCGCGGAGTATGCGACCGAGCAGCGCGTCTTCGTGCCGATCGACGAGATCCCGCCGCTGGTGAAGAACGCCTTCATCTCCGCGGAGGACAAGAACTTCTACAACCACCCGGGCGTGGATGCGGTCGGCATCGCCAAGGCGCTGGCCCGGTTCGCCCAGGCGCGCGCCTCCGGCCGGCGCGGGCGCATCGCCGGCGCCTCGACCATCACGCAGCAGGTCATGAAGAACTTCCTGCTCGACAACGACCGCACCGTGGAGCGCAAGATCAAGGAGGCGATCCTCGCCGTGCGCATCGAGGGCGCGCTCAGCAAGGACCAGATCCTCGAGCTCTATCTCAACGAGATCTTCTTCGGCGCGCGCTCCTACGGAATCATGGCAGCCGCGCGCAACTATTACGACAAGCGGCTGGACGAGCTGGAACCGCATGAGGCGGCCTTCCTCGCGGGCCTGCCGAAGGAGCCCTCCAATCTCCACCCCGTGCGCAACCGCGAGCGCGCGACCGAGCGGCGCAATTACGTGCTGCGTGAGATGGCGGAGAACGGCCATCTCGCGTGGGAGACGGCCGTGGCCTCCATGGAGCGCCCGCTCGAGACAGTGCTGGAGCGCCCGGCCGAGACCGTCGTCGCCAGCGGCCCCGAGCTCGGCTACTTCACCTCCGAGGTGCGCCGCCAGGTGAGCGGGGAGCTCGGCCGCAAGGCGCTCTTCGAGGGCGGCCTGACCGTGCGCGCCACCGTCGATCCGCATCTGCAGGAGATGGCGGGCAGGGCGCTCCGCCGCGGGCTCGAGCGCTATGACCGGGGGCAGGGCACCTGGCGCGGCCCGGTCGCGACGATCGAGGCGCTCTCCACCGCCGGCGCGCAGGCCTTCGACTGGCGCGGCGCCCTCGCCGATGTCGCCGCCCCGCGCGACGTCGCCGGCTGGCATCTCGCCGCCGTCCTCTCCGTCGACGAGGAGGCGGCGGTGATCGGCATCGAAGGCATCGACGAGGCCGACGGAATCGCCCGGCTCGAGCGCAACGGCGAACGCTGGATCGCCCGGGTCCAGCGCGAGGGCGTGCGCCGCCGCGCGCCCCGCAGCGCAGCCGATATCTGGCAGCCCGGCGACGTCGTCTATGTCAGCCGCGACGCCGACGACCCGACCGACTGGGACATGCGCCAGCTCCCGGAAGTGCAGGGCGCCTTCATGGCGATGGACCCGAAATCGGGCCGCGTCCTCGCGCTCTGGGGCGGCTTCTCGCACCAGCAGTCGGTCTTCAACCGCGCGACCCAGGCGCTCCGCCAGCCCGGCTCCGCCTTCAAGCCCTTCGTCTACGCCGCGGCCCTTGACGCAGGCTACACGCCCGCAACCGTGGTGCTCGACGCCCCGGTCGCCGTGCGCATGTCCAACGGCGAGACCTGGCGGCCGAAAAACTCCTCCGGCAAGGCCTATGGGCCGACGCCAATGCGCCGAGGCCTCGAGCTTTCGCGCAACCTCATGACCGTGCGCATCGCGCAGCAGGTCGGCATGGACCGGGTGGCGGACTATGCCGAGCGCTTCGGCGTCTATGAGCGCATGCCCCACCACCTCGCCTACGCGCTCGGCGCGGGCGAGACCACGCTCTACGAGCTCGTCGCCGCCTACGGCATGTTCGCCAATGGCGGCCGGCGCGTGCGCCCGACGGTGGTGGACCGGATCCAGGATCGCCTCGGCCGCACCCTCTACCGCCACGATCCGCGCTCCTGCGAGGGCTGCGACGACCCGACGCCGGACAATGCGGCACTCCCGGTCCTGTTCGACGAGCGCGCGCGCATCATGAACCCCTCCACCGCCTTCCAGATCGTCTCGATGCTGCGCGGCGTGGTCGACAGCGGCACCGCGAACAAGACCGTTGGCGGCACCGGCCTGCCGCTCGCCGGCAAGACCGGCACCACGAATGACAGCCGCGACGCCTGGTTCGTCGGCTTCGCGCCCAACCTCGTCGCCGGCTGCTTCATGGGCTTCGACACGCCCCGGCCCATGGGCAAGCGCGCCTATGGCGGCACCCTCTGCGGCCCGATCTTCAAGGAGTTCATGGTCGCCGCCCATGAGGACCGCAACCCGGGCCGCTTCGAGCCGCCCGAGCAGACCGGCCTCGTCACCGTGAAGGTCGACCGCTACACCGGCGAGCGTCTGCCGGACGGCGCGGTCGGGCCCAATGTCGTGCTGGAGGTGTTCAAGGCCGGCAGCGAGCCCATCCTTTACGCCGCCGCCAACGCGCTCGCCGGCGATGCGCTTCTCTTCGGGGACAGCTTCGTCGGCAGCGCGCTCCCCTACAGCCTCGATGCCGAGCCCGAACCCGCGCGCGACAGCATCAGCAGCGGCGGCGGCGACACCGGGCGGAGCCGGCCCCGCCGGCCGAGCCCGCCCGCCAGCGTCGGCCTCGGCACCGGCGGCCTCTACTGACGCCTCCGCAGCCCGCCGCACCCCTGCCGCCCCCACAGCCGCCGGCGCCGCCGCAGGCGGACGCCGGGCGGCGGTGGGGGCGGTGGCGGGCTGGAGCGCCCGAGCCGTCCGAAAGGGCGCAGCCCTGCAGGGCGGAGAGGGTGCAACCGCCGCGAGGCCAGCGACACCAGGCAACGGCGACACCACGCACCGCCCTCCCACCGCCCGGCTTTGACGCTGGCCCCGCGCATCGCTATTTCCATCCGATCGCCCCACTCCCGCTGAGGACCGCCCAGAGGACCGCCATGAAAGCCGAGACCCAGTCCATCGTCGCCGAGATCGAGAAATCCCTCGAGCTCCTGCGCCAGCGGCTCGGCTGGGACACGGCGGAAGCCCGCCTCGAGGAATACAACGCCTTCGCCGAAGACCCCGATCTCTGGTCCGACCCCGCCAAGGCCCAGAAGCTCATGCGCGAGCGCCAGCAGCTCTCCGACGGGATCGACGGCTACCGCAGCCTCGCCTCCACCCTGGCCGACAATCTCGACCTCATCGAACTCGGCGAGATGGAGGACGATACGGAGGTCGTTGCCGAGGCCGAAGCCGCCCTCGCCCAGCTCCGCACCGATGCCGCGCAGCGCGAGATCGAGGCGCTGCTCTCCGGCGAGGTCGACGGCAACGACGCCTTTCTCGAGATCAATGCCGGTGCCGGCGGCGTCGAGGCCTGCGACTGGGCCTCCATGCTCGTGCGCATGTATGTCCGCTGGGCCGAGGCGCATGGCTACAAGGTCGAGCTTCAGTCGGAGAGCGCCGGCGAGGAGGCGGGCATCCGCTCCGCCACCTACCAGGTGAAGGGCCCCAACGCCTATGGCTGGCTCAAGACCGAGTCCGGCGTCCACCGCCTCGTGCGCATCTCGCCCTTCGACAGCCAGGCCCGGCGCCAGACCTCCTTCGCCTCCGCCTGGGTCTATCCGGTGATCGACGACACCATCGAGATCGACATCCCGGACAAGGACATCCGGATCGACACCTACCGCTCCTCCGGCGCCGGCGGCCAGCACGTGAACACAACCGACTCGGCGGTGCGCATCACCCACCTGCCCACCAACATCGTCGTCACCTCGTCCGAGAAGTCGCAGCACCAGAACCGCGCCATCGCCATGGCCGCCCTGCGCTCCAAGCTCTACGAGATGGAGATGAAGAAGCGCACCCAGGCGATCCAGGACCAGCACGACGCCAAGGGCGAGATCGGCTGGGGCAACCAGATCCGCTCCTATGTGCTCCAGCCCTACCAGATGGTGAAGGACCTGCGCACCAGCGTGGAGACGTCGGACACCCAGGGCGTGCTCGACGGCGATCTCGACGCCTTCATGGCCGCCGCCCTGGCGCAGGACGTCACGGGCAAGTCCCGCGCCGATGCGGCCGGGGACGACGCGGCCTGAGCGCGCCCTCGCGCGCCGCTGACAAGGGCTTGACCGGGCGTTGATTGCGCAGCGCCCGCCCCGGCGCCACCTCCCTCTCAGAACAGCGCGCACCCGTATCCCCGGGGCCCGCTCGAGACAGGAGAGCGCCATGAAGATGCTCGTCGCCGCCACCCTCCTCGCCAGCGCGACCATCGCGGTCGCGGCCCCGACCGCCGAGGCCATGCGTCGGGGCGGGGACAATGCCGTCCAGCAGTCCCGCGCCAAGCTCAAGAAGGAATGGGCCCGCGCGCGTGCCGTGGGCGGCTATGCCAACCCGTTCCAGTTCCTCTTCGGTTTCCTGGATGACGACCGCCGCGCAGCCCAGATCCAGCCCTCCTTCACCTCCTCCACCGCGCAGGACCCCTCGCGCATCCGCTGAGAGCCGCGCGGGCCGTCTTGACGCGGCCCGCCGCCCCTGCACCTTTCCGCGCAGAGACGGGAGGTGCGAGATGGATGGCGAGACGAACCCGGAGCGGCTGACCGAGGAGGACGCGGCGGCCGAGATCGCGCGCCTCTCCGCCGAGATTTCGCGCCACGACGCCGCCTATCACGGCGCAGACGCGCCCGAGATCAGCGACGCCGCCTATGACGCGCTGAAGCGCCGCCTCCTCGCCCTCGAGGCCGCCCATCCGGAGCTCATCCGCCCCGACAGCCCCTCCCAGCAGGTCGGCGCGGCACCGGGCGAGGGCTTCGCGAAACTGCGCCACCGCGTGCCCATGCTCTCCCTCGGCAACGCCTTCGACGACGCCGAGGCGCAGGATTTCATCACCCGCATCCGCCGTTTCCTCTCGCTCGAGGCCGACACGCCGGTCACCCTCGTCGCCGAGCCGAAGATCGATGGCCTCTCCCTAGCGCTGCGCTACGAGGAGGGCCGGCTTGTCGAGGCCGCCACCCGCGGCGACGGGGCGGAGGGCGAGAACGTCACCGCCAATGCCCGCACCATCGCCGATATCCCCCAGCGGCTCTCCGGCCCGGCGCCCGCGGTCTTCGAGGTGCGGGGCGAGGTCTACATGCACCACACCGACTTCGCTGCGCTCAATGCGCGCCAGGCGGAGGCGGGCGCCAAGGTTTTCGCCAATCCGCGCAACGCCGCCGCGGGCTCGCTCCGCCAGCTCGATCCGCGCATCACCGC
>JBCBWF010000118.1:0-12527 GCA_039817245.1 Pseudomonadota bacterium
CGGTCATGGTGATCTCGGAGCCGAGCTGGGTCACGGTGACCTGCGTGGCGACCGTGATCTTGTAGAAGTCCGTGCGCAGGCACTCCACCGTTGGGATGCGCTCGACGGTTGCGGAGAAAGTCACATCCGCAAGGTCGACACCCATGCGGTTAGCGATCAGTAGCCGCGCCTCGTCTTCGAAATAGGTGAAGAACACCGGCACCGTCGCGCCGTCTACGACACCGAGCTCCGCGGGAGAACGCGCGAGCAGACGTGCCGCGTCGCGGGTCGCACTGTCCAAAGCTTCGCGGGTCGAAAGGGCAATGCCGTAATTTGCCGTAATGAGCATGACTCCGAGCAGCAACGGCAAGCTGACGAGCAGCTCCATTGCGCTAGCGCCTCTTTCGTCGCTCATCCAACGGTTGTATTCGAAACGAATACGTCTTGCTAACGGCAACATCCACGACTCCAGTTAGATCTGGGTTGCAACTATCATAGTCGAGAACCGGTGGATTGACAGTTTGTGCTACGTCCCAAACTGAAACATACGCGGCGATTTGTATGCTTAATTCGCGTGTAGGAGACTGTCAGAGAACGCCTGCAACCTTCGGTTGTATCGGCACACGACAACTCAAACGCTGGGAGGGGAGCTGTTACGAATCATACGAAGCTCTTGAGCTCAGTATTCATCACTGACCGTTAAAGACAATTTGCCGGTCGAAACGCAGTGCCAGGGCACAGCGCACGTTGCAGACCGGCACCAACCCGCCGGACGCGCGCAGCATTGCCCTTCTGAGATCGGCGCTAGCTCAGTGCAAAAACGGGGCGAAATACGGGCAAAAGGACGGCAATCGCTGTGAAACGCAACGATCTCAGCATCTACGACCGGTACGCTGATGCGTGGTGGGACGGTTCCGAGCGCTGGCTGCGCGTGCTGGCCAACATGGTGCCCGCACGGCTGCGGTTCTTCGAGCGCAGCCTGCCCGGCTGGGACGGGCGCGCGGTGCTCGATCTCGGCTGCGGCGGCGGGTTCCTCGCGGAGGCGCTCGCGCGGCGGGGCGCGGCGGTCACCGGGATCGACCCGGCCGAGGGCGCCATCGCGAGCGCCAAACGCCATGCCGCGGCCGAGGGGCTCGAGATCCGCTACGAGACCGGCGTGGGCGAGGCTCTGCCCTTCGAGGATGCGAGCTTCGACGCGGTGGTCTGCGTCGATGTGCTGGAGCATGTGGCCGATCTCGACCGCGTGGTGGCGGAGATCGCGCGCGTCCTGCGCCCCGGCGGCTGGTTCTGCTACGACACGATCAACGCGACGCTCATGGCCCGGCTGGTGGTGGTCACCGGCGCGGAGAACGTGCTCGGCATGCTGCCGAAGGGCACGCACGACCCTGCCCTCTTCATCCCGCCCGCGCGCCTGAAGGCGGCGCTGGAGGCTCAGGGCCTGGCCCCCGGACCCATCCGCGGGCTGGGGCCGACGGGGATCAACCGCCGGCTGGATTTCACCTTCGGGATCACGCCCTTCACCGGCATCATCTATATCGGCACGGCCCGGAAGGCGGCGGCATGAGCGCGCTGGCGGAAGAGTCGGTCTGGGACTATCCGCGCCCGCCGCGGCTGGAGCCGGTCGAGGCTGTGCTGGCGGTGGATTACGCGGGGCAGCGGCTGGCGGAGACCACGGCCGCGACCGGGCCCGGCCTGCGCGTGCTTGAGACGAGCCATCCGCCCACCTACTACCTGCCGCCGGCGAGCATCGCGCCGGGGACGCTGGTGCCGGTGAATGGTCGTTCCTTCTGTGAGTTCAAAGGCATGGCGCAGTATTTCGACGTGGTGCTGGCGGGGCGAATGGCGCGGCGGGCGGCCTGGTGCTACCCAACGCCGACCGCCGGCTTCGCCGCACTCACCGGCTATATCGCCCTCTACGCCAGCGCCATGGAGGCCTGCTGGGTCGGCGAGACCCGGGTGCTCGCACAGGAGGGCGACTTCTACGGCGGCTGGATCACGCCGAATCTGCGCGGCCCCTTCAAGGGCGCGCCGGGCACGCGGCACTGGTAGGGCTCAGTACCCGGTCATCTCGAGATAGCCGACGCCCTCATGGCTGCCGGCGAACCGGATCGGGCCCTCCCAGTACTCGAAGCTCGTATCCATCCAGCTCTGGGCGTTGAGCGGGACCGTCTCGATGGTGACATCGCGGGAGGGGATCTCGATGCGCCAATGGGTCGGCACCGCGCGCCCGTCGATATCGGTCCGCTCGAGCGGGGTCATGGAGACGGTGTTGCGGCCGAGCGACTCGGAGCGGCCGTCCCGCCCGATCCAGTTGCCGGTGAGGTAGTGGTTCCCGTCGTCCTGGCGGAGGCGATAGAGCATCACCGCAGTGTCGTCCCCGAAGCGGAGCGCGAACCAGTCCCACCCGCTCTGGCCGGGGGCGAGCGGCTGGGTGGACCATTCGCGATCCATCCAGGCACGGCCGCGCACCTCGCGCTCGCGGCCCTCGATCACGAGCGTGCCCTCGGCCTCGAAGAAGGGCTGGCTGTAGTAGTGCGAGGCCTGGCCGAGATCGGATTTGACGCTGTAGCCCGCCTCGCCCTGCAGGACCGGGGGGGCGTCGGTGGCGAGCGTGAGGTCGTAGGCGAAATCCTCGCCGCGGGCGGAGAGGTGGAGAGGGGCGAAGGGGGCGTCCGGCGCAGGCGTCGTGCTCTCGAAGCGCCAGTCGTCGAGATGGGCGGAGAAGGGTACACCGGCGACGCCCGCCTGCCCGATGCCGCCGCGCGCGAAGCGTTCTGCGCTAAGGTGCTGATCTGCTGAGGTTACGGCGGCATGGGCCATCCAGAATTGCGGGCTGGCCCAGCCCTCGCCGCCCCCGCCGGTGCTGGAGGCGGGGCGGAGGGCGGAGCGGAAGAGCGTCCATTGCAGGCCGTAGGCGCGGCCCTCGGCATCCTCGAGATTGGCGGTCACGTACCACCATTCGATGCGGAATTCCGGGTGGGGGCCGTGGTCCTCGGGGAAGCGGATCTCGCGGTCGGGGCGCACCTCGGCATAGCCCTCCTGCGGCTCGGCGCCGAGCCCGGCATAGCCTTGCGCCAGGGCCGCGGGGGCGGCGAGGACGAGCGCGAGGGCGGCGAGGAGCCTCATCGCGCGCTCGCGAAGACCGCGACGAGCCGGGCCGGCGCCATGCGCGCGAGCCGCCAGAGCGGAAGAGCCGCGGCGAGCCCCGCCGTCAGCACCGCGAGCGCGAGGAGCCGCGCCCAGTCGAGCGGGAAGAGGGTGAGCGGCAGGCGCCATCCGAAGGCCTCCACATTGATGACCGCGACCAGCATCCAGGCGATGCCGAGCCCGAGCGGTATGGCGATGAGCCCGGTGAAGAGTGCGAGCGCCAGCATCTTGCCGAGCTCCATGAGCCCCAGCGACCGGCGCGTGACCCCGAGCGCCCAGACCGGCGCGAGGCTCGGCAGGCGCAGGCCCGAGAGGGTGACGAGGCTTGTCAGCAGCGCGATGCCGGCAACGCCGAGCGTGAGCGTGTTGAGCGCGCCCGTGACAACGAAAGTGCGCTCGAAAATGCGCAGCGACAGGGCCTTAAGGGTCTCGTTGTCGCGCAGCCGGTCCTCGCCGAGGCCGAAGGTCTCGCGCATATCGGCGACGAGCGGCGCGGCGGGCGCGCCGTCGAGCCGGACCCCGAAGGCGCGTTGCTCCACATCCGGCCAGTGTTGCAGGAGGAGCGCGAGGTCGACGCGCATCTGGCCTTTGGGGTTGCCGTAATCGGCATAGATGCCGCCGACGACGGCCTCCAGCCGCCCCTCGGCCCCCGGCAGCGCGATGCGCTCCCCCGGCGCGAGGTCGAGCCGGTAGGCGAGCTGTTCGCTGACGAGTGCGGCCTCGCCCGCCGCGATGCGGTCCCAGACCTGCGGGAGCTCGGCGAGGAGCGGCCAGCGGGTGCGGTAGAGCGGGTCGTCCGTGAAGCCGTAGACATCGACGGGCCAGCCCTCCAGCCGGGCCTCCGCGCGCCAGTTGGGCAGGACCGCGGCGACCTCGTCGCGCGCCTCCAGCCAGTCCGTCATCCGCCGGGCCTCGGCAGTGTCGGCGGCGCGGAAATAGACCTCGGCGGCGAGCCGGTCGTCGAGCCAGTGGGTGAAGGTGGCGCGGAAGCTGCCGACCATGGTGCCGACGCCGATATTGACGCCGAGAGCGAGGAGAAGCGCCATCAGCGCGAGCGACAGGCCGGGGAGCTGCTGGCGGCTATCCGCCCAGAACCAACGGCCTAGCCCCGGCGCGGCGAGGCGCTCGGCGGCGCCGAGGAGGCCCGCGAGAAGGACTGGCAGGAGGAGCGCTGCGGCGAGGAGGAGGCCGGCGAGCTGCCCGAAGCCCGCCATGAGGCCGGAGAGCCCGGTGAGCGGGAGCGCGAGCGCGACGAGGGCCACGCCGAGCGCGACGAGGCCCTGGCGGCGGAGCCAGCGCCGCTGCGCCTCCGCCCAGGCCTGGGGCCCCGCGGCGGCGAGGAGCGGCATGGTGTAGGCGCGCCAGAGGGACTGGCCGGCCGCGAGCATGGCGCCTGCGACGCTCATGGCGAGCCCGGCCGCCCACCAGCCCGGGCGGAGGCCGAGGCTGCCCGGCACATCCGCGCCGTAGAGCCCGCGGAGCGAGGCGGCAACGTCCGGCAGGAGTGCTGCCGCCACGCCGTAGCCGCCGACGAGGCCAAGCAGCCCGGCGCCGAGGGCGAGCACGACCATCTCCAGCCCGAGCGCGCCGGCGAGCATCCCGGCCGAGACGCCGGTGGCGCGGAGCGTGCGGAACATGGTGCGCCGCTGCTCGAAAGCGAGACCGATCGCGGCGTTCACGATGAAGAGCCCCACCAGAAAAGCGAGCAATCCGAACGCGGTAAGGTTCATGTGGAAGCTCTCGGTGAGCCGGTCGAGATCGCCCGCGCCCTCCGGTTGGCTGCGGCGGAGGGGGATGTCGGTGACGTCCTTGGGCGCGGCCAGCCCCGCGGTCCCGCCAGGCGCGATGAGGAGGTAGGAGAGCGCGTCCGGCGCCTGGAGCACGGTCTGGGCAGCGCCGACATCGACCACGAGGAGGCCCGGGGAAAGGCGGGGCCGGAGCGAGAGAGGTGGGAGTGCGGGGCCGTCCGCCAGCCGCGGGACGGCCCCCTCGCCGAGGCCGAGGGCGCGCATGGTCTCCGCCGCGGCGTAGGTGCGGTGGGGCGGCAGGATGAACTCGGCGAAGCCGTCGCCGTTTTCCCCATCGTCTTCAGCGGCATCGGGGGCATCGAGCACAAGGCCCGCACCCGCCGGCATGGTGAGCGGGTCGATGCCGATGAGGCGGAGGGGAGCGGGATCGGGCGCCGCGTGATCGGGGCTGACGGTGCCCTCGAGCACGGGCGTGACGGGCCAGCCGGCGCGGCGAAGCGCGACATAGGCGGACTGGTCGAAGCGGCTCGCGCCCACCGGCTCGAGGCGCGGCAGGCGGCTGCCGAAGGCCTCCGCCGCGCGGTCGTAGCTGGCGCGCGCCTCAGCGTTGAGCGCCTGGACGCCGGACCAGAGGGCGGTGGCGACCGAGAGGCCGACAACGAGGGCGGCGAGCTGGATCGGGCTTCGCCACCAATGGCTTAGCAGCGTCGCAAGGGTCCAGCGGAGCACCCCGGCAGGACTGGCGGGCCGGCTCATGCGGCGGCGGCGCGGTGGCTGAGCTGGCCGCCGCTGAGATGCAGCCGCTCGTCGAGCGTCGCCGCGAGCGCCATCGAATGGGTGACCATCAGGAGCGCCGCACCGGTCTCGGTGACGAGGGCGCGCGTGAGGGCCATGACCGCGCCGGCCGTGTGCTCGTCGAGATTGCCGGTGGGCTCATCCGCCAGCAGCAGCGCGGGGCGCGCGGCGAGGGCACGGCCGATGGCGAGGCGCTGCTGCTGGCCGCCGGAGAGCTGCTCGGGGTAGCGCGCAAGCGTCTCGCCGAGGCCGAGTCGCTCGGCAAGCTCGGCCTCCCAGGCCGGATCGTGGCGTCCGGCGAGGCGCGCCTGCAGGCTCAGATTGTCCGCCACGCTGAGGGAGGGAACAAGGTTGAACTGCTGAAAAACAATGCCGATCCGCTCGCGTCGAAGACGGGCGCGGGCCCGCTCCGGCAGCGCCGCGATCTCGGTTCCGGCAAGACGGACGCTGCCGCTGTCCGGCCGGTCCAGCCCGCCGACGAGGTGGAGGAGCGTGCTCTTGCCGGAGCCGGACTCGCCCGTGAGCGCGAGCATCCGGCCGGGCGCGAGCGAAAAACTGACGCCTCCAAGCACATGGAGTCGCCCGCCGGGCGTCGGATAGGACTTTGACAAGGTCTCGACGGAGAGGAGTTGCGACATGCGGGTCCATGGGTTGGCGACGGCCTTCGGTGGCAGATGTCGCGGCCGGGGCGCAGGGCAAGCGCCTGCGGCGGCCTGCCTCCTGCGGGGACCGAAAGCGCGGTAAATTAACCCAGTAAAGAAACTTGAATCGATGTCGGACTGGCTTTTGGCGTGCGGGCTCCCGCTCCCTCCCACGTCATTTTACGCAACGGGACCTGAATCTCCGGTAACCATGATCGGTTTTCTGCCCGTTGGCCCGCCCATCGCAAATGTTCACACTATGTTCGGAAGGTGCCGTCAATCCTGTCGTGGGTGGGCGCGGGCGCAGATGGGCTGGAGGGCGCGCGGGCGGCCCCCCGGGAGGGCCTCAGATGAGGCCGATGCGGCGGCGGATCTCCTCGTCGCGCAGGCGCACCTCCTCGCCGCGGAACGCCTCACCCGCAGGGCCGCAGAGCCAGGCGATGGCGCGGGCGGGCCAGTCCGGCGAGATGTGGTCGGACCAGTCGAGGCGGCTGACCGGGTTGATGCCGGAGGCCTTGATCACGCGCTGCATCTCGGTGGCGACCGTGCCGGGGCTGAGGCCGATCACCCGGATACCGGCGCCGCGGAGCTCGCGGTCGGCCACGCGGGTGAGCATGGCCACGCCCGCCTTGGAGGTGCAGTAGGAGGACCAGCCCTCGAGCGGCGAGTTCGCCGCACCCGAGCTGACGGTGACGATGGTGCCGCGGCCGCGGGCGGTCATGCCGGGGATCGCCGCGCGCATGCCGTGGTAGACGCCCTTAAGGTTGACGTCGATCGCGCGGGTCCACGCCTCCGGGTCGCTCTCGGCGAGCGGTGCGATGGGCTCGATCATGCCGGCATTGTTGACGAGGATCTCCAGGGGACCGAGGGCCTCGGCGGCGGCGACGGCGGCGTCCACCGAGGCGCGGTCGGCCACGTCGCAGGCCACCGCGCGGGCCTCCCCGCCGGCCGCCCTGATCGCCTCGGCCTCCGCAGCGATCTCGCGCTCGGAGCGTGCGGCGAGCACGACCGCGGCGCCGGCCGCGGCGAGCACCCGCGCCGTGGCCGCCCCGATGCCGCGGCTCGCGCCGGTGACGAGCGCCACGCGCCCCTTGAAGCTTTCGGGGCCCACGGAGCCCTCGGTTCCCGTGACGCTCTCGCCCTCGATATCGCTCATACCGCTCTCCTCTCAGCCGGGCCCGGCGGGTGCCGGGGATGGGCGAGCGGTATCAGGGCAGGCAGACGCGAAAAAGATGCATGCGCCCACCGCACCGATGCGGCGGGCGCATGAATGGCAGGCTTCCCCCCTCGCTACCAGGCGTGGAGAAGAGGGATCAGCGCTCTGCAGTCTGGTTCGAGAGCCGGGACAGGCGCTTCGGCTCGGCCGGGCCATTGTCCACCAGATAGCTCATCACCACGGTCTCGCCGTTGCGGCGCACGCGGAAGACCTCCGCCGCGGTCTGGTCGATGGGGCCCGGCAGGCGGAGCGTGTAGCTCTGCCCGTCCGACAGCGTCGCGCCCGCGCGCATCGCCGGACCGGTCTCTCCATCCCCCGACACCAGCATGACGACGCGCAGCTGCGCGCCGCGGGGCTCGAAGAACCCGACCATTCTGCTACGGGAGCCCTGGACCGACACGGCATCGCCGGCCGTATCCACCACGACCTTGCGGACCAGACGCTGATCCGCCATTGCATTCGCCCCGAAAACCAATGAGGCAACCACCACGCCAATTACACGCGCACGAGTAAACATCACGAACTCCACACCCTAGATCGGTACGCAAACGAACACCGCGCACCCCTCGCTAGGAACCACCCTGATCCCTAAGACAACGTTAACCGGGGCACCCGCTGAAGGCGAGTACCAATAAGGGAATTCTGCCGATGCGGGTTAACACGTATTGCGGGAACTGATCCCTTTCGGGACAACCTGGTGCAGAATGGTACCGGCAACTTTCAGGGAACGAAGAAACGGAAGAGGGCTGCCGCGCTCCATCCGGCGGCGAGCGCGAGGAGAACGGAAACGATTCCGTAGAGCAGCGGCTCCTCCTGCGCGAGGGCGTAGATGAAGCGCTCGATCCCGACCTTCTGCACGGCGATATCGGTCTCGTAGACATCGACCACCGCCTTGCCGCGGAGCAGGAACACGCGCGCGCGGTAGTCGCCCTCGGTGAGGTTGGCGGGCAGGCGGACGCGGGTCTGGAACAGCGTGTCCTGGGTCAGCGACACCCCGCCATCGTCGATGAAGTAGAGCCCCTGATCGCGGCGCACGCGCACCACGGCGTCGCGATAGGCCTGGCGATCCACCAGCCATTCGGGCGCGTCGATCAGGCGGATCACCTCGTCGAGACCGACGCGGTGGCGCATGTCGTCGGTGTAGCTGATGAGATCGCGGAAGGGGCGCGTGGTGGCGACGGCGTAGAGACTGGGCGCGGCGTCGATCTGCACCGCGGGGCCGTTGACCCAGACACCGAGCCGGCGCTCGCGCTTGCGCACCACCACGGGCGTCGACGGGCCGGTGACGGCGACGATGACGTCGAGCGGGCCTGCGGGCGGCGGGGCCTCGCGCCGGATGGCGCCGTAGATGAAGATCTCCGAGCCCGAGAAGCTGGTGGTGATGGCGACGCTGGTCTGGCTGAAGCCGGCGACGACGGTCTCGGCGGGCGCGCGCGGCGGCAGGAGCGCGACGAGGACCGCGAGAAGGAGGATCCGCATCGCCTATCGCCCCGGCGTGCCGAGCACGAAGAGCTCGCCCGGATGGCGCACGAGGTCGTAGCCGAGCTTCAGGCAGACCGCGAGCACGAGGAGCGCGAGCAGCACGCGGAGCTGCTCGGCCTTCAGCCGCGGCCCGAGCCGCGCGCCCACCTGCGCCCCCAGCACCCCGCCGACGATGAGCAGAAGCGCCAGCAGCGCATCCACCGACTGGTTTGCCACCGCGTGGCCGATGGTGGTGAAGGCGGCGACGAACAGGATCTGGAAGAGCGAGGTGCCGACCACCACCGAGGTCGCCATGCCGAGCAGGTAGATCATGGCCGGCACCATGATGAAGCCGCCCCCCACCCCCATGATCGCCGCGAGCACGCCCACCAGCGCCCCGATCGCGAAGGGCGGGATGGCGCTGATATAGAGGTTGGACTCGCGGAACCGCATCTTGAAGGGCAGCCCGTGCATCCAGTTGTGCCGCTGGCGCCGCCGCGCGGTGCCGTGGCGCACCCGGCGCATGGCCTGCAGGCTCTCCACCAGCATGAGCCCGCCCACGACACCGAGGAACACCACGTAGCAGAGCCCCACGGCGAGCTCGAGCTGGCCGATCGCACGCAGCGCCGCGAAGAGCTGGACGCCGGCGGCCGAGCCCAGGATGCCGCCGGCCAGCATCACCGAGCCCATCTTGAGATCGACCGTGCGCCGGCGGAAATGGGACAGCACGCCCGAGAAGGAGGCCGCCGCGATCTGGTTCGCCCCGGTGGCCACGGCCACGGCCGGCGGGATGCCGATGAAGATGAGGAGCGGTGTCATCAGGAACCCGCCGCCCACGCCGAAGAGGCCGGAGAGCATGCCGACGCCGCCGCCGAGCCCCAGGACCAGCCAGGCGTTCACCGAGACTTCCGCGATCGGCAGATAGATGTTCATGTGTCCCGCTGGCCCCGCGCCGCTCCCTGTCCTAACGCCGGGCCCCGATCCGATCCAGCGCCATTCGCGCTGCAGCGCGCGGTAGGCCCGGGCGCGGTGTGGCGGGGACACGGGGCGTCACGCGGATGTCGGGCGGCTGGCGGCTGGCGGCGGGGCGCGGGGCGCCACGCGCGGGCCGGCGGCAACGATGGGAGGGAGCGATGGAGGCGCTCGAGATCCGCGAGGCGGGCCTTGTCGACGGGCCCGACGGCGACCGCGCGGCGCGGCGCTGGATCCTCGAGGCGAGCGCGCCGATCGGCGGGCCGGTGCTGGCGAGCGGCGGGCGGCTCCACGATCTCGCCCGGCTGCCCGCGCTGGTGGCAATGGCGGAGGGGCGGCCGGCAGGCTTCGCCGCGTTCCGGCATCGGGGCGCGGCGGCGGAACTGGTGGCGCTGCTGGCAGCACATCGCGGTCGCGGGATCGGCAGCGCGCTTCTGGCGGCGGCGGAGGCGTGGCTCGGCGCGCACGGGGCGTGCCGGCTCACGGTCTTCATCACCAACGACAATCTCGACGCGCTGCGCTTCTACCAGCGCCGCGGCTTCGTGCTGGAGCGGCTGGAGCCCGGCGGCTTCGCAGCGGTGGCGCGGCTGAAGGGGCTCGACCCCGAGGCGCCTTACACAGGCCGGCACGGCATCGCGATCCGCGACATGCTCCGCCTCGGCAAAGCGCTGTGCGCCCCGGAGGATTGACCCTGACCTGCCCCAGCTGCTGCCCCTGTCCCTGCCCCTGGGGCGGTTGATCTCGGACAAGGCCGCCGCCCGGGCCGCATCCTAGCCTCGCCAGGCTGAACCGAGACCAGGGAGAGACACCATGAGCCATGTGCCGCACGAGCTGCCCGAAATGCTGGGCGTGGAGGCAGCGGCGATCACCGCCCGCGCCGCCAAGGACGCCCATTTCGCCCGCCAGGCGGAGAGCTACCACGTGCTGAACCGCCAGATCCACCGCGCCGAGACCGATGTGGAGCCGACCAGCGACGACCACCTGGCAGAGATGAAGAAGGAGCGGCTGGCACTCCTCGACGCGCTGCGCGCCAGCCTGAACACCGCCTGACGTGCCGGCACCGGGACCGTCGCCCAAGGCGGTCCCGGGCTCGACCCGGGACCTCCCCGAGCATCGCGGAGCACCGTGAAGCCCGCCCCGGCCGCCGCAGACCCAGCAGACCCCGCAGACGCACCCGTCACCCGATCGCCCCTACGGCCGCAAACTCGATCGCGTTCACACTATGTTCCAGCCCTCCGGCCTAGAATGTCGTGGGTGGGAGCGGCCGCAACCCCGACACGCACCGCCCCAGCCGCGCGGTCTGAAGCGGGCCGCGCCGCGTGCCTCGGGGGCCGCGCTGTTGTCCCGATCCGGCCCGCCCGGTACCCTCCGCTTGCGGGCGACGGCAAATGGGTGGCAGCCATGACCGCCCCCGCGCCCCGAGGAGGAAACGATGATCACCATCCCCGAGGAGACCCCCGGGCGCGATGCGCCGTCCGGGCCCACGCGGCGTTCCCTGCTGGCCGCTGCAGCCGGAATCGCCGGCATCACCGCCATGGCGCCGGAGGCCTTCGCGCGCAATTTCGGCCCCGATGCGCCGCCGGTGCGCTACCCGGACCCGGACATCGTCGCGCTCGACCCTCGCTTCCGCGCCAAGCTCGGCAACACCCCGATCCAGCGGCTCCATACCGGCACGCTCTGGGCGGAGGGGCCGGCCTGGAACGGGGTCGGCCGCTATCTGCTCTGGTCCGACATCCCCAATGACGAGCAGCTGCGCTGGCTCGAGGAGGACGGGCATGTGGCGCGCCGCTTCCGCGCCCCCTCGGGCAACTCCAACGGCAACACCTTCGATTTCCAGGGCCGCCAGATCTCCTGCCAGCACGGGCCGCGCCGGGTGGTGCGCTACGAGTACGACGGCTCGGTGACGGTGCTCGCGGACCGCGCGGACGGCAAGGAGTTCAACGCCCCCAACGACGCGGTGGTCCATCCCGAGGACGGCGCGATCTGGTTCACCGATCCGGGTTACGGCGCGCTCATGAACTACGAGGGCAACCGGCTCGGCACGGGCTCGGTGCAGCCCAACCGGAAGGAGGCGATCTACCGGATCGACGCGGCCTCCGGAGCCGTGGCCAGGGTGGCGGACGATCCCTTCAAGCCCAATGGGCTCTGCTTCAGCCCGGACTACAGCCGCCTCTACGTGGCCGATACGGGCCGGTCGCACTACCCCGACGCACCGAGCCAGATCTGGGTCTACGATGTCGACGGCGCGGCGCTGAAGAACCCGCGCGCCTTCGCCTCCATGACCGTGGACGGAAAGACCGGCTTCGCGGACGGCATCCGCTGCGACGAGGACGGCAATCTCTGGGCCTCCGCCGGCTGGGTCGGAGACGGCTACGACGGCGTGCATGTCTTCGCGCCGGAGGGCGACCGGATCGGCCAGATCCGGCTACCGGAGATCTGCTCGAATGTCTGCTTCGGCGGCACCAAGCGGAACCGCCTCTTCATGACCGCGAGCCAGTCGCTCTACGCGGTCTATGTGGAGACGAAAGGCGCGCACATCACCTGATCCCGGCTTGGCGCGACACGGCC
>JBCBWF010000368.1:0-5061 GCA_039817245.1 Pseudomonadota bacterium
GCAGGAGCGCGCCCGCGCCGAGGCCGCCGCCATCGATGCCGCCCGCGCCGCCGGCCGCCCGCTCGGCCCTCTGGCTGGGGTGCCCTATGCCGTGAAGAACCTCTTCGACGTGGCCGGCCTCGCCACCCGCGCGGGCGCGCGCATCAACCGCGACCACCCGCCGGCCGCGCGCGACGCCGCCCTCGTCCGGCGCCTGCACGCCGCCGGGGCCGTGCTCCTCGGCGCCCTCAACATGGGCGAATACGCCTACGACTTCACCGGCGAGAACGCGCATGACGGCGCCTGCCGCAACCCCCATGCCCCGGGGCGGATGACCGGCGGCTCCTCCTCGGGCTCCGGCGCGGCGGTGGCCGCAGGCTTCGTGCCCCTCACCCTCGGCTCCGACACCAACGGCTCGCTCCGCGTGCCCGCCTCGCTCTGCGGCGTCTACTCGCTGAAGCCCAGCTATGGCCGCCTCTCCCGCGCCGGCAGCTTCCCCTTCGTGGACAGCCTCGACCATGTGGGCCCGCTCGCGCGCAGCGCGGCCGATCTCGCGGCGGCCTATGACGCCCTGCAGGGCCACGACCCGGACGACCATGCCTCGGTCCCGCGCGCCGCCGAGCCGGCCACGCCCGCGCTCGGCGACGGCATCGCGAGCCTCACCATCGGCATCCCCGACGGCTGGTTCGAGGCGCACGCCGCAGAGCCAGCGCGCGCGGCCCTCGCGCGCACCGCCGAGGCGCTCGGCACCGCCGCCCGCCTCCGCCCGGTCACGCTCGAGGGCGTGGAGGCGGGGCGCGCCGCCGCCTATCTCATCACCAATGCCGAAAGTGCGGCCCTGCACCTGCCGCGCCTGCGCAGCCGCCTCGCCGAGTTCGATCCGGATACGCGCGACCGCTTCCTCGCCGGCGCCCTCCTGCCCGCGGCCTGGGTGACCGAGGCGCAGCGCGTGCGCCGGCGCTGGCTCGGCCGTGTCCTGCGCGCCTTCGAGACGGTCGATCTCCTCGTCGTCCCCGCCACGCCCTTCACCGCACCCGAGATCGGCCAGCGGCGCATCGAGATCGGCGGGCGCGAGGTGCTGCTGCGCCCCAATCTCGGCCTCCTCGCCCAGCCCTTCTCCTGCATCGGCCTGCCCGTGGTCACCGTGCCCGTGTTCGAGCCCGGCGCGCTGCCCATCGGCATCCAGCTCGTCGCGCCACCCTGGCGCGAGGCGCGCGCCCTCGCCGCGGCCGCCTGGCTCGAAGGCGCGGGCCTCGCCACCGCACACCCGCCCCCGGCGGCCGCAGCGGCGTGAGCGCGCGGGCAATTGCCTCCGCGCCATGCGCGGCCTATGACTCCTCCAGACCGTTGGGGTGCCCCGGCCGAGCCGGCCCGGGGCTGAGAGGCGCGCGCCAACCCATCGAACCTGATCCGGGTGACGCCGGCGGAGGGAACGGTATGCCTGCCTCGCGGTAGTCTGCCCGCCCCGTCCCGGCGAGGGCTGTGAGGGCCATGCGACGCAGAGACAGACCGGCAATGCGCGCCGGAGGCCGCCGATGATCGCGGCGCGGGTGATCGGCGCCGGCGTCATGGGCCTCTGCGCGGCCGCCGAGATCGCCGCGCGCGGCGGCGCCGTGGCGGTCGAGGACCGCAATGGCGGCCCCGGCCCCGAGAGCTGCTCCTGGTGGGCCGGCGGCATGCTGGCGCCGGACTGCGAGGGCGAGAGCGCCGAGGAGCCCGTCATCCGCCTCGGCCGCGAGGCCGCCGCGTGGTGGGAGCGCCATGCGGGCGGCGTCGTCCGCCGCGGCTCGCTCGTCGTGGCGCTGGGGCGCGACCGGCGCGAGCTCGACCGCTTCGCCCGGCGCACCGCGCGCCACGAACCGGCCGACGCCGCCGCCATCGCCACGCTGGAGCCCGATCTCGAGGGCCGCTTCGAGCGCGCGCTCTACTTCCCCGAGGAGGCCCATCTCAGCCCCCGCGCCGCCCTCGCAGCGCTCCGCCAGCGTCTGGAGCGCCAGGGCGTCGGCGTCGCGGAGGAAGCCTCGCCCGCCCCCCTCACGCTCGACTGCCGCGGCCTCTCCGCGCGCGACAGCCTCTCGGATCTGCGCGGCGTCAAGGGCGAGATGCTGATGCTGCGCTGCCCGGATATCGCGCTCACCCGCCCCGTGCGCCTCCTGCACCCGCGCATCCCGCTCTACATCGTGCCGCGCGGGGACGGGGTCTACATGCTCGGCGCCACCATGATCGAGACCGCCGAGCGCGACCGCATCACCGCGCGCTCGCTGCTCGAGATGCTCTCGGCCGCCTATGCGCTGCACCCGGCCTTCGGCGAGTCGGAGGTGCTGGAGATCGGCGTCGACGCGCGCCCCGCCTTCCCCGACAACCTGCCCCGCATCCGCCGCCGGGGCGACACGCTCTATCTCAACGGGCTCTACCGCCACGGCTTCCTGCTCGCGCCCGCCATGGCGCGCATGGCTGCGGACTGGGCCTTCAACGGACAGCGACCGGAGGTGATGGATGAGGATCGTGCTGAACGGTGAGCCGGCGGAGCTGCGCGCGACCGTGCTGGATGCCGCCCTCGAGGAGCTCGGCTATGGCGGCGCCACGGTGGCCACGGCCGTGAACGAGAGCTTCGTGCCGGCCACCGCTCGCGCCGCCACCCGGCTGGCCGAGGGCGACCGGCTCGAGATCGTCGCGCCGCGGCAGGGAGGCTGAGCGATGCGCGCCTTCTACGGCACCGCGCTCTCCAGCCGGCTGATGCTGGGCACCGCGCAATATCCCTCGCCGGCGATCCTGGCGGAGGCCTTCCGCGCCTCGGGCGCCGCGGTGGCCACTGTCTCGCTCCGCCGCGAGAGCGGGCGCAGCCGCACGGGCGAGGATTTCTGGTCCATGATCCGCGATCTCGGCGTGCGCGTGCTGCCCAACACCGCCGGCTGCCACACGGTGAAGGAGGCGGTTACCACCGCGCAGATGGCCCGCGAGGTCTTCGCCACCCCCTGGATCAAGCTCGAGGTGATCGGCCACGCCGACACGCTGCAGCCGGATGTCTTCGCGCTGGTGGAGGCCGCGCGCATCCTCTGCGACGAGGGCTTCCAGGTCTTCCCCTACACCACCGAGGATCTGGGCGTCGCCGAGCGCCTGCTGTCGGCGGGCTGCGAGGTGCTGATGCCCTGGGGTGCCCCCATCGGCTCGGGCCTCGGCCTCGCCAACCCTTATGGCCTGCGCACGCTGCGCGCCCAGTTCCCGGAGGTGCCGCTGGTGATCGATGCGGGCCTCGGCGTCCCCTCCCACGCCGCCGCTGCGATGGAGATGGGCTACGACGCCGTGCTCCTGAACACCGCCGTCGCCAAGGCGGGCGATCCGGTGGCCATGGCCCGCGCCTTCGCCGCCGCGGTCGAGGCCGGGGCCCTGGGCTTCGAGGCAGACCCGATGGAGCCGCGCGACATGGCCGCCCCCTCCACCCCGGTGCTCGGGCGGGCCTTCCTCGAATGACGCTCGACCGCTTCTATCCGATCTTCGACAGCGCGGACTGGGTTGCGCGGATGCTGCCGCTCGGCGTCAGGTTCCTGCAGCTGCGCATCAAGTCCGCGCCCGAGGCGCAGCTGCGCGCGGAGATCCGGCGCGCGCGCGATCTCTGCGCCGCCCAGGGCGCGGTGCTGGTGGTGAACGATCACTGGCAGCTCGCCATCGAGGAGGGCTGCAGCTTCGTCCATCTCGGCCAGGAGGATCTCGACACGGCCGATTTCCCCGCGATCCGCCGCGCGGGCCTGCGCCTCGGGCTCAGCACACACGACCATGCCGAGCTCGACCGCGCCCTCGCCCTCTCGCCGGACTATGTCGCCCTCGGTCCGGTCTACCCGACGATCCTGAAGAAGATGAAATGGGCCGAACAGGGGCTCGACCGCGTGCGCGAGTGGAAAGGGCTGATCGGGGCGCGCCCGCTCGTCGCCATCGGCGGCTTCACCGTGGCGCGTGCAGCCGGCGCCTTCGCGGCGGGCGCCGATGTGGTCTCCGTCGTCACCGACATCACGCTCCACGCCGACCCCGAGACGCGGCTTGCCGAATGGGTGGAGGCGACGCGGTGAGCGCGGCGGATCGCTACGCGCGCCAGAGCGTGCTGGCGGAGGTGGGCGCGGCCGGCCAGGCACGGCTCGGTGCCGCGCATGTGCTGGTGATGGGGGCGGGCGGGCTCGGCGCCCCGGTCCTGCCCTATCTCGCCGGCGCCGGGGTGGGGCGGATCACCGTGGTCGATGGCGACCGGGTCGCGCTCAGCAACCTGCACCGCCAGATCCTGTTCGCCGAGGCGGAGATCGGCGAGCCGAAGGCGACCGCTGCGGCGGCGGCGCTGGCCCGGCTCAACCCGGAGGTAACGGTCCGTGCCGTGACCGATCCGCTCGATCCCGCGAATGCCGAGGCCTTGCTGGCAGGTGCGGATCTGGCGCTCGACTGCGCTGACAGTTTCGCGGCGAGCTATGCGCTCTCGGATGCCTGTCTCGCGGCGGGGGTGCCGCTGGTGAGCGCCTCGGCGCTGGGGCTCTCGGGCTATGCGGGCGGGTTCTGCGGCGGGGCGCCGTCGCTGCGCGCGCTGTTCCCGGAACTCCCGGCGCAGGCGGCGCGCTGCGAGACCGCCGGCGTGCTGGGGCCCGTCGTCGGGATCCTCGGGGCGGTGCAGGCGCAGATGGCGCTGGCGGTGCTGCTCGGCATCCGGCCATCGCCGCTCGGCCAGCTCGTGACGCTGGATGGGGCGGGTCTGCGCTTCGGCGGCTTCCGCTTCGACGGCGCATCCGAGCCCGCGGATGCGCTTCGCTTCATTGCGGAAAGCGCGATCGCCCCGGCAGATTTCGTGGTGGATCTGCGGGGCAAGGAGGAGGCGCCGATGCCCGTGCATCCCGCTGCGCTCCGTCTTGATGCGAGCGCGTTCGGCCCAGGCGGCCCGCGGCCGGCCGCGGGTCAACGCGCGGTGCTCTGCTGCCGCTCGGGCCTGCGCGCCTGGCGCGCGGCGCGCGCGCTGCAAACTGCGTGGGAGGGCGAAATCCGCCTCGTCGCTCTCGGCGACCGCCAGGCCGCGGACCGATGAGCGTTAAAGGGGCTCGCTCCCGCTCC
>JBCBWF010000628.1:0-2057 GCA_039817245.1 Pseudomonadota bacterium
CGAGTACCGCGCCACCCGGAAGGCGTGAGCCACCGCCCCCGCACGCTCGCGCTCATCCCCGCCTGGAACGAGGCGCCGACGATCCGTGCGATCGCGCACGGGGCGCTTGCGCAGACCGACGGGGTGATCGTCGTCGATGACGGCTCCACGGACGGCACGGCGGAGGCGTTGGAGGGCCTTGCGGTGGAGGTCCTCCGCGGCACTGAGCGCGCGGGAAAGAGCGCCCGGCTCGCCGAGGGCCTCGCCCATGCCTTCGCCAGCGGCGCCGATGCGGTCATCACCCTCGACGCGGATGGCCAGCACGACCCGGCGGCGATCCCGGCCTTTCTCGAGACCGCGACCGCGGCGCCGGACGCGCTGATCCTGGGTGACCGCTCTGCGGACATGGCGCAGATGCCGCCCTCGCGGGCGCGCTGGATCCGCTTCGGCAACTTCTTCATCGGCTGGGCCTGTCGTCAGCGCATTCATGACGCGCAGTGCGGCTTCCGCCTCTATCCCCGCGCGGTCTGGGAGGCGGTGCGCCCACGTCTTCGCGCCGCCGATACGCGTCACTTCGTGTTCGAGACCGCCGCGATGATCCACGCCGCCGATGCGGGCTTTGCGCTGCGCACGGTGCCGGTGGATGCGCGCTATGACGGGTTCGTGCTCCGCCCCAGCCGCTACGAGCCCGTGCGCGACGGGCTGCGCATCGCCGCCATGGTGACGCGCTTTCTCGTCACCCGCGGCTTCCGCCCGCGCGGCGCCTTGATCGTGCTTGGCCTCATACGGTAGCCTTTCGGTCCCCTCAGATTGGAGACAGGACATGCGCGTTTCCCTCGTCGCCGCGGTCGTTGCAGCCGGCTTGGTTCTCTCCGGTTGCCGTTCAGCCACGCTTCAGAATGTCGAGAACGCCCCTTACGGCGATACCGGCATCGCGAGCGCCCGCCAGCTCACGCTAGACGAGTATGCGCGTGCCATCGTCCGGGCCGGCACGCAGCGCAACTGGGTGTTCCAGAGCGTCGCGCCCGGCCATCTCGAGGGGCGCGTGGATGTGCGTGGCAAGCACAATGCGGTCGTGGACGTCTATTACGACGCCGAAGTCTATTCGATCGTCTATAAGAGCTCGCAAAACCTGAAATACGACGCGGCCGAGAACACCATTCACCCGAACTACAATTCCTGGGTGCAGCTCCTCAGCCAGGACATTCGTGCCGAGGTCCAGCGCGCACGGGCAAGCTGACCGAAGGATCGCGTCGCGCATGAGCGGTGGAGGAAGCTGGCGCGCGGCCGCCACCGTTGCGTCGTCCGCCGCATGCGTGGACGGCCATTTTCCCGGCAATCCGATCGTGCCGGGCGCCGTGCTCCTCGCCCATGCCTCCGAGGCGCTGAGCGCACGGGGCTTTCGCATCACCGCCATGCAGCGCGTGAAGTTCCTGAGCGCGCTGGCACCCGACACCCCGTTCGAGATGGTGGTCGATACCACGCGCAGCCCTGCCCGCCTGCGCTGGCTGGCCGGCGAGCGGGTGCTCGGCGAGGCCGTCCTCACCCTCGAGCCCGCCGATGGCTAGGGCGGAGGCCGAATGGGTCGCCCAAGGCGCGCTGGGCTCGGAGCGGCCGCTGCGCCTGCTGCGCTGGATCGCGCTCAGCACGCCTTTGGCGGTGCGCGATCCGGTGCTCTGGCTGCTCACGCTCGTGCTCGTCGCGCTTCCCTACCGCGCCGCCAATGCAGCCTCGGCGCGCTACCTCCACCGGCTCACCGGCCGCGCGCCGAGCTTTGCCGAGCGCCACCGCCATGCGCTGACATTCGCCCGCGTCACGCTCGACCGCGCGCGCCTGCTGACCGAGGCCGCGGAGACCTACAGCATCGTCTCCGACGGCGAGGAGGCGGTGCTGCGCCATCTGCGCGCCGGGCGCGGCGGCGTCCTGCTCAGCGGCCATTTCGGCAGCTTCGAGGCGTTGCGCGCGCTCGACCGGCGCCTGCCCGAGCTCAAGGTGCGCTAGATGTCGAAGAAATTGAACCAGTTGAAAGGATGACGGCGGCAAAGAGTCTCCAGCCGCGACGTGTAGAGCTGGGCGAG
>JBCBWF010000048.1:0-19738 GCA_039817245.1 Pseudomonadota bacterium
CGCCGCGCGCCTGGCCGGCCGCACGGCCCGTATCGTGCGCTTGCGCCGCCGGGCGGTTAGCGAGCGCAAGGTCGCCGTGGTGCTCTTCAGCTTCCCGCCGAACGCCGGCGCCACCGGCACTGCCGCGTACCTCGGCGTGTGGGAGAGCCTGTACAACACGCTCCATGCCATGGCGGCGGAGGGGTATGCCCTCACCCCACCCGAGAGCATCGAAGCGCTGCGCGATGCCGTGCTGGGAGAGGATCCGGAGCAGCAGGGCACCGAGGCACGGATCGCCGACCGCATCAGCGCCGAGCGGCAGATGCGCGACGATCCCCATCTGCGTGAGATCGAGGCGGTCTGGGGCGCGGCCCCGGGGCGCCAGAACAGCGATGGCAGGGCGATCCAGATTCTGGGCGCGCGTTTTGGCAACGTCTTCGTCGGCATCCAGCCCGGCTTCGGCTGGGAGGGCGACCCGATGCGGCTGCTCTTCGAGCAGGGCTTCGCGCCGACGCATGCCTTCAGCGCCTTTTACAGCTGGATCGACAAGGACTTCGGCGCGGATGCGGTGCTGCACTTCGGCACCCATGGCGCGCTGGAGTTCATGCCGGGCAAGCAGGCCGGGCAGTCGGCCACTTCCTGGCCGGACCGGCTCATCGGCGATCTGCCCAACATCTATCTCTACGCCTCCAACAACCCCTCCGAGGGCGCGATCGCGCGGCGGCGGGCGGGGGCGACGCTGATCTCCTATCTCACGCCCCCGGTGGCCCAGGCGGGGCTCTACAAGGGCCTCGCGGATCTGAAAGCCTCGCTCGAGCGCTGGCGCATGGGGCCGGATGGCGGGGCCGAGGAGACCGGGACGCGCACGCGCCTCGGCGAGATGATCCAGGCGGAAGCCGCCGCCCTCGATCTCGCGGCCCCGGACCCGGTCTGGTCCCTCGCGGATGCGGAGGCGCGCATCCCGTCGCTCGCCGCAGCCCTGACGGAGCTGGAGCACACGCTCATCCCGCATGGCCTCCACGTGGTCGGCCGCCCGCCGGCGGAGGAGGAGCGCGCCGATCTCCTGGCGACCATCGCGGAGGCGGCTCATGGGCTCTCGCCCGCTCGCACGGCGGTGGAGCGGCTCGCGGCCGGCGGCCATGCGGCGGAGGCCTTCGCGCTCTCGGGCCTTTCGCCCTCTGCCGATACCCGCGCGGCCTTCAAGGCGATGGAGCAGGCGGCGCGGCTGCTTGAGCAGGACCATGAAACCCCTGCGCTGCTCCGAGCGCTGGACGGCCGCTTCATCCGCCCCGCCCCCGGCGGCGACCTCATCCGCACCACCGAGGTGTTGCCCACGGGGCGGAACCTGCACGGGTTCGACCCGTTCCGCATCCCCTCCGCCTTCGCCATGCTGGAGGGCACGGCGCAGGCCGAGCGCATCCTCGCGCGCCATCGCGCCGAAGGCGCGCCCCTGCCCCGCCGCGTGGCGCTGGTGCTCTGGGGGACGGACAACATCAAGCAGGAAGGCGGGCCGATGGCCCAGGCGCTGGCGCTGCTCGGTGCGCGCCCGCGGCGGGACAGCTACGGCCGGGTCTGCGGCGCGGAGCTCATCGGCCTCGAGGAGCTTGGCCGGCCGCGCATCGACGTGATGCTCACCCTCTCCGGCATCTTCCGCGATCTCTTGCCGCTCCAGGTGCGGGTGCTGGCCGAGGCCTGCCAACTCGCCGCCGCGGCCGACGAGCCGGCGGAGGCGAACTATCTCCGCGCCCATGCGCTCGCCACCATGGATCGGATGAGCTGCGATCTGGAGACCGCGGCCCTGCGCGTTTTCTCCAACGCGGACGGGGCTTACGGCTCGAACGTGAACCAGCTGATCGACAGCGGCATGTGGCAGGAGGAAGACGAGCTCGCGGATGCCTACGCCGCGCGCAAATGCTTCGCCTACGGCGCCAACGGCAAGCCGGTGAAGCAGCCGGAGCTGCTCGGCGACATCCTGGGCGGCGTCGATCTCGCCTACCAGACGCTGGACAGCGTGGAGCTCGGCGTCACCACCATCGATCACTATTTCGACACGCTGGGCGGGATCGGCCGGGCGGTGAAGCGCGCGCGCGGCACTGATGTGCCGGTCTATATCGGCGACCAGACCCGCGGGGAGGGCAAGGTGCGCACGCTCTCCGAGCAGGTGGCCCTCGAGACCCGCACACGCACGCTCAACCCGAAATGGTTCGAGGGCATGCTCGCCCACGGCGCCGAAGGCGTGCGCCAGATCGAGGCCTCCGTCACGAACACCGTCGGCTGGTCCGCCACCACCGGCGCCGTCGAGCCCTGGGTCTATCAGCGCGTGACCGAGACCTTCGTGCTCGACGAGGCCATGCGCCGGCGGATCGCGGAGATGAACCCCAAGGCCTCCGCCCGCCTCGCGGGGCGGCTGATAGAGGCCCATGAGCGCAACTACTGGCAGCCGGACTCCGACACGCTGGCCGCCCTGCAGGCCGCAAGCGACGAGCTCGAGGACCAGCTCGAAGGCATCACCGCGTCCTGACGCGCGGAACAGACACGACGCGCCGCGGCGAAGAAACCGCGCGCGAGAGGAAACGGGAAGGAAGAGAGAGCGTCATGCCCCCACTCGGTGAACCGCCGGTCATCGCTGCCCGCCGTCCCCGCACGCGTGGCGACGGCGAAGGGTCGGTGCAGGTGCATATGGACCCCAAGATGAAGATCGAGGGCGCCAAGGTCTTCTCGGTCTACGGCAAGGGGGGGATCGGCAAATCGACCACCTCCTCCAACCTCTCGGCGGCCTTCTCGAAGCTCGGCAAGCGCGTGCTGCAGATCGGCTGCGATCCCAAGCACGACAGCACCTTCACGCTCACCAAATGCCTTGTGCCCACGGTGATCGACGTGCTGGAGAGCGTGAACTTCCACTCCGAGGAACTGCGCGCCGAGGACTTCGTCTACGAGGGCTACAACGGCGTGATGTGCGTGGAGGCCGGCGGGCCGCCCGCAGGCACCGGCTGCGGCGGCTACGTGGTGGGCCAGACCGTTCGGCTGCTGAAGGAGCATCACCTGCTCGAGGACACCGATGTGGTGATCTTCGACGTGCTCGGCGACGTGGTCTGCGGCGGCTTCGCGGCGCCCCTGCAGCATGCGGACCGGGCAATCATCGTGACCGCCAATGATTTCGACTCGATCTACGCCATGAACCGGATCGTGGCGGCGGTGCAGGCGAAGTCGAAGAACTACACGGTGCGGCTCGCCGGCTGCGTGGCCAACCGCTCGCGCGAGACCGAGCAGGTGGACCGCTACTGCGGCAAGGTCGGCTTCAAGCGGCTTGCGCATCTGCCGGATCTGGACGCCATCCGCCGCTCGCGCCTCAAGAAGTGCACGCTCTTCGAGATGGACGACGACGACGTGAAGCCGGTGCAGGCCGAATACATCCGGCTGGCCGAAACGCTCTGGGCCGGCACCGACCCCCTCGCGCCCGCGCCGATGAAGGACCGCGAAATCTTCGAGCTTCTGGGCTTCGATTGAGGGGGCGGATGGACGAGCTGGCGGATATCGGGGTGCTGGAAGTCATGCGGCGGATCATCGGTCTCGTGATCCTCGCCATCATGGTGCGCGCGCTGTGGCTGCGCCGGGCGATCCGGCGCGAAGCGGCGGACCGGCTCCTGCTGCCCCAGCATGCCGAGATCTACCGCCGTCGCATGAAGCTCCGTCAGCTGCCGCTCGCCGCGGTGGAGCGCACGGCAAGCGGCCGCGCCTTCCTGCGTCTGCACCGGCAGACGGGCTGGCGCACCGTCCTCGTGCTCTTCGGATGCGCGTTCGGCTTCCAGGTTCTCGCCATTCACAAGGAGGCGCATCCGTGAGTGCCACCGATCACAGCCCGAGCTACGCCGCGCGCCGCGAGAAGCTGGCGGACTATTTCGACCGCACCGCGTCGGAGACCTGGGCGCGGCTCACCTCCGATGCGCCGGTCAGCCGGATCCGTCAGACCGTACGTGCAGGCCGCGATGCGATGCGGGCCACCCTGCTCGGCTGGCTGCCGCAGGACCTGAGCGGGCGGCGCCTCCTCGACGCGGGCTGCGGCACTGGTGCGCTGGCGGTGGAGGCCGCGGCGCGCGGGGCCGAAGTGGTCGCCGTCGACGTGGCGGGCAGCCTCGTGGCACTCGCGCAGGAGCGCGCGGGCGCGCAGCTCGCGCCGGAGGCCGCAGCGCGCATCCGCTGGGAGGCGGGCGACATGCTCGACCCCGCCTTCGGCCGTTTCGACCATGTCGTCGCGATGGACAGCCTGATCCACTACCCCGCGCGCGATATCGCCGCGGCCATCGCCGGGCTCGCCGCGCGTGCCTCGGGCTCGGTGCTCTTCACCATCGCCCCGCGCACGCCGCTCCTGACCGCGATGCACACCGCCGGCAAGCTCTTCCCGCGCGGCGACCGCTCGCCGGCGATCGAGCCTGTCGCACCGACGCGGATGCGCCGTCTCCTCGCCGAGCGCGGGCTCGCGACCGGCCGCTCGCACCGGGTGGCCGGCGGTTTCTACATCTCCCAAGCGCTGGAGGTGACGCGATGAGCCGGATGCGCGAGATCGTGAACCCCTTCGTCGGCCTCAGCCGGCAATTCCTGCCCTTCGCCGACGCGGCGAGCGAGGATCTGCCGCTCGGCAAGCTCCTGCGCCTCTCCCTCTTCCAGATCTCGGTGGGCATGGCGATCGTGCTGCTGACCGGCACGCTGAACCGCGTGATGATCGTGGAGATGGGGCTCTCCGCCTGGCTCGTCGCAGCAATGGTCGCGTTGCCGGTCCTGTTCGCGCCTTTCCGCGCGCTGGTCGGTCATCGGTCGGACACGCATCGCTCCGCGCTCGGCTGGCGGCGGATCCCCTATCTCTGGTGGGGCACGCTGCTGCAATGGGGCGGGCTGGGGATCATGCCCTTCGCGCTGATCCTGCTTTCCGGGGACACGACGGGGCCGTACTGGATCGGGCCGGCCGCCGCCGCCCTGGCCTTCTTCATGACCGGGGCGGGCCTGCACACCACGCAGACCGCCGGGCTCGCGCTCGCGACGGACCTTGCCACGGAGGAGACGCGCCCGCGGGTGGTCGCGCTGCTCTACGTGATGCTGCTCGTCGGCATGGCGGTGTCTGCGGCCGTCTTCGGGCTGCTGCTGGCGGATTTCTCGCAGCTCAAGCTCATCCAGGTCATCCAGGGTGCTGCGGTCGTGACGCTCGTGCTCAACCTCTTCGCGCTCTGGAAGCAGGAGGTGCTGAAGCCGCATCTCACCCGCAAGACCCTGCCGCGGCCGAGCTTTCGCGAGGCGTGGCGCGACTTTATGGCCGGCGGGCGCTCGGGCCGTCTGCTGGTGGCCACCGGCCTCGGCACCGCGGGTTTCGCGATGCAGGACATCCTGCTCGAGCCCTATGGCGGCGAGGTTCTGGCGCTCTCGGTGTCCGACACCACGCTGCTGACGGCGATCTTCGCGATCGGCTCGCTGATCGGCTTCGCCGTGGCGGGGCGGCGGCTCAGCCGCGGGGGCGATCCCTGCATGCTGGCCGCCTGGGGCGCCGTGATCGGCGTCTTCGCCTTCTCCGCCGTGGTCTTCGCGGGGCCGATGCAGTCGGCCTGGCTGTTCCGCGCGGGCACGCTGCTCATCGGGCTCGGCGGCGGGCTCTTCGCCGTCGGCACGCTCACCGCGGCGATGGATCTCGCGGACCGCTCGGGGGCCGATGGACGGGTGCCGGGCGGCAGCGCCGGGCTCGCCCTCGGCGCCTGGGGGGCCGTGCAGGCCACGGCCGCGGGTGCGGCCATCGCCGCGGGCGGAGCGATCCGCGACGCGGTGACCGCGCTCGCCGACGCGGGGACGCTCGGCCCCGCCTTCGCCGATCCCTCCTCCGGCTACGGCGTGGTCTACCACATCGAGATCGGGCTCCTTTTTGTAACCCTCGTGGCCCTCGGGCCGCTCGTCCGGCCCTCGGGCACCGGCCGGGCACGCAACCGGCAGAACTTCGGGCTCACCGAGTTTCCTGCCTAATCCGGAAGAAAGGCTGGCTATGGACAACTACATCGTCGGGAACATCGACTTCGCGCAAGTCGCCCTATACACCTTTTGGCTGTTCTTCTTCGGCCTTGTCGCCTACCTGGTGCGCGAGGGCATGCGGGAGGGCTATCCGACCGTCTCCGAGAAGGACGGCAAGCCGATCGGCAAGGCGTTCATTTTCCCCGCGCCCGCGCCGAAGACCTTCACGCGGCCGGACGGCAGCACCATCACCGTGCCCGAGCCGGCGAACGAGTACGAGCTGAAGGCCGAGCCGACCGGCAATTTCAGCGGCGCGCCGCTGACGCCCACGGGCGATCCGCTGGCGGACGGCGTGGGCCCTGCGGCCTACGCGCTGCGCCCCGAATGGCCTGACCGCAACGCCGAGGGCGAGCCGCGCCTGCGCCCGATGCGCTTCGACAACCACTTCTCGGTGGCCAAGGAAGATGCGGATCCGCGCGGCTTCAAGGTCGTCTGCTTCGACGGCGAGAGCCCGGGCACCGTGACCGATCTCTGGATCGACCGCGCCGAGTGCCTCATCCGCTACATCGAGGTCGAGACCGCGAGCGGGCCGAAGCTGCTGCCGATGACCCTGGCGATCGTCAAGCCGGGCAGCCAAACGGTGCAGGTCCGTTCGGTGTCCGCCGAGCAGTTCCTCCGCGCGCCGGAGACCGTCACGGGCGACGAAGTGACGCTGCGCGAGGAGGACCGGATCCAGGCCTACTTCACCGGCGGCACGCTCTATGCCCATTCGGGCCGGACCGAGCCCCTGATCTGAGGAGCATGCGATGACCTCCCGGCCGAACTCTCAGGACGATGACTTTCGCTTCGAGCCCGTTCGCGGGCTGCCCGCGGTGCTCCCGCGGGGCGAGAAGATGCTATGGCAGGGCAGCCCGTCTTGGAAGGCGGTGGCCCGGCGCGCCCTGTCGACGCGCCTGGTGATCGGCTGGTCGGTCTTCGTCATCGCGATGAAGCTCGTCGAGGCCGCCATGGGCCAGGCGAGTGCCGCGGAGACGGCGAGCGCGATCACCTGGATGGTCGTTCTCGCCGCCCTCGCGCTCGCCATAATCTCCGTCGTGATCTGGGCCGCGACGCGGGAGACCATCTACACCATCACCAGCCGGCGCGTGGTTCTGCGCTTCGGGCTGGTGGCGGACCTGACCATCAACCTGCCCTACAGCAAGATCGACCGTGCGGATCTGCGCCTCTACCGCGACGGCACCGGCGATCTGCCGCTCGGCCTCAGCGGGACGCACAGCCTCAGCTACGTGCATCTCTGGCCCAATGTGCGCCCCTGGCGCTGGCAGCGGCCCGAGCCGATGCTGCGCGCGCTGCCGGAGGCGGCAAAGATCGGCGCCCTCCTCGGCGATGCCCTCCGCGCGGATCTGGAACGGCGCGAAGCCGCTCCGATCCCCGTGCGCATCCCCACCGAGCAGATCGAAACCTCGCCGGCCAGCGCGCCTGCCATGCCGACTGTGCCCGGGTTCGGCCAGGCCCTGCCCGCAGGCGAGTGAGAGGAGAGCGCAGGATGTCCGCGAGCGACCCCACCAGGACAGAACCGGCCAAATCTGGGGACCACATCCCACCCGTCCTCGTCCGCGGAGCGGCCGTGATCGTGGTCTTCGCCCTCGTGCTCACCACCGTGGCCAGCGTGGTCGCGCCGCCCGAGCGCGGCGCGCCGGTGACCGAGGCCGAGATCGTCGCCAGCCGCGATATCGAGTTCCGCCCGACCGCCGATAACGGCGTCGTGGTCTGGGACGTGGCGGGTCAGGCCCCCATCGTGACCTTCCAGGGCAAGGAGGGTGGCTTTATCCGTGTCGTCGAACGCGCGCTCGCCTTCGAGCGCGGCCGCCGCGCCAAGATCGACGACGCCGCGCCCTTCCGGCTCACCGCCCATGCCGATGGCCGCCTGGCCATCCGCGACCTCGCAACAGGCCGAGTGATCGACATCAACGCGTTCGGCCCTGCGAACGCTGAGGCTTTCGCCGCGCTGCTGTGAAACCTGCTGCAAAAGAAGAAGAGGAACGACCATGGGAATTCTGACGCGAGACAGGATCAAGGTGCCTTGCACCGTCGAAGTGCAGAACACGTTTGAGAGCCTTCAGGCCCATGTCGAGCTGCCGGAGGAGGTGAAGCTGCGCCCCGGCGATGCGGTGCTCGTGCACGGCAAACCCATCGAGGTGCCCTACGGCCAGATCGAGCGCTTCGAGCGCGACGCCACCGTGACCCGCGCCACCGCGATCGAACGGCTCTGGACGCGGATGACCGGCGATCTGGAATACATGGAACTGCTCGAATTCTCCTTCTCCGAGGAGGCGCTGTCATGAACGCGCACAGCAAGATGACCAGCGGCGAGGTGGTGGCCCAGGAGATCCAGGGCCAGATGGGCGACGTCAACGAGACGACGCGCATGGCGCAGGAGACCACGCTCCTCAACCCGCGCTTCTACACCACCGATTTCGACGCCCTCGACGCCACCGATGTGGAGCCGGTGCGCGCGGACTGGGACGTGCTCCTGGCCGAGATGCGCGCCGACCCCAACAAGCGCCACTTCAAGAAGAACGAGGAGTGGGACACGATCGATTTCGATGCGCTCGAGCCGGAGCTGCGCGTCGAGTTCATCGATTTCCTCGTCTCGTCGCTGACCGCCGAGTTCTCCGGCTGCGTGCTCTACAAGGAGATGAAGCGGCGCGGGAACAACCCCGATATCTGCGAGCTCTTCTCCTATATGAGCCGCGACGAGGCGCGCCATGCGGGCTTCATCAACGATGCGTTGAAGGAAGCGGGGATCGGCGTCAATCTCGGCTTCCTGACGCGGACCAAGAAGTACACCTATTTCCGGCCGAAATTCATGTACTACGCGACCTACCTGTCGGAGAAGATCGGCTATGCGCGCTACATTACGATCTTCCGGCATCTCGAGAAGCACCCGGATCAGCGCTTTCACCCGATCTTCAAGTGGTTCGAGCAATGGTGTAACGATGAGTTCCGCCATGGGGAGGCGTTTGCGCTGTTGATGAGGGCCGATCCGAAGCTTACCTCGGGCCACAACAAGCTCTGGATCCGCTTCTTCCTCATCGCCGTGTTCACCACGATGTATATCCGCGACCATATGCGCCCGGCCTTCCACGAAGCGCTCGGTGTGGACATCGAGGACTACGACCGCCGGGTGATCGCGCTGACCAGCGAGATCTCGCGCCAGTGCTTCCCGATCGAGATCGATCTGTCGGACGCGTTCTACGAGGACTGCGCGCGCCTGACGCGGATCAACGATGCCATGGCGCGCTGCAAGGGCCCGATCGGTGCTGTCCGCCGCGCGGGTCTCGGCCTGCGCGCCGCGGCGATCTTCGCGAAGATGTATCTGCGCCCGGTCAAGGAGAACGCCCTGCCGGAGGATGTGCGCCTCCAGCCGGTGTGGTGAGATGACGGACGCAACCACCCTCGCAGAGCTCTGGCCAGTACCCACCGCGGTGCTGGTCGCGCTCTTCCTGTGGTGGTTCTGCACCGGGCTCCTGTTCTGGCTCGGCCGGCACCTCGCCGGCAGGCATGCCAGTGCCGGGCTCTTCGGGGGGGCGCTGCTGCTCGCCCCCTCCCTTCTCGGCCTTTCTGCGGTGGCGGAGGATACGACCGTCGCGGGGGCCTATCTCTCCTTCTTCTGCGGGCTCGGCGCCTGGAGCTTCGTGGAGCTCACCTTCCTCGCCGGCGCGCTTACCGGCCCTGTGCGCCGCCCCTGCCCTGCCGGCATGATCGGCTGGCCGAGGTTCCGGCTGGCACTCGGCACGGTCCTCTGGCACGAGCTGGCGATTGTCGCGGTCGGCGCGGTCATGCTCTGGATCAGCCTCGGCGCGCCGAACCAGACCGGCGCCTGGACCTTCGTGCTGCTGACGGTCATGCGCATCTCGGCGAAGCTCAACCTCTTTCTCGGCCTGCCCTATCCGCCCGTGGCACTCCTGCCCGCGCATCTGTCGCATCTGGAGAGCTACTTCCGGGTGCGCCGCTTCACGGCGCTGCTGCCGGCCGCAATCACTGCGGGCACGGCGCTGGCGACACTGATCGCCTGGCATGCCGCCGCACCGGGGCTCGACCCGTTCCACGCCACGGCCTACGCGCTCTTCTGGACACTCCTCGTCCTCGGCGTCGCCGAACACTGGTTCCTGATCCTGCCGGTGCGCGAGAGCGCGCTATGGCACTGGTTCATCGGGCCGGCCCCGCATGGGGCGGCCGTGCTCGGGCCTGCGCCCGCGTCGCATCCCGGCAGCCACGCCGCCGAGGGCCGGCCGGCGCCGGGGCTCGTGCGCCGGCTGCGGGACTTCGTGAGGCCTCCGCACGCCCGCGACAGATTGTCTGCACTGGGCAGCATTCACCCACGCACTGCATATGATGCGCAACCAGTTGCAGGGCAGAACCAGCCAACCGGCGAGGCCGCACCCTCGCCCCATCAAGCCTAGCGCCAAGCCAGAGGGAAGAGAGATGGACTACGAAGCGTTCTTCAAGGCTCGGATCGACGACCTGCACGACGAGGGCCGGTACCGCGTGTTCCATCAGCTTGAGCGTCACCGCGGCGCTTTTCCGAAAGCCACGCGCCACGGCACGACCTCGAACCGGCGCGATGTCACGGTCTGGTGCTCGAACGACTATCTCGGCATGGGCCAGCATCCCGAGGTGCTGACGGCCATGAAGACCGCGGTCGACGAATGCGGCGCCGGCGCTGGCGGCACGCGCAACATCTCGGGCACCAACATCCATCACGTGGCGCTCGAGCAGGAGCTTGCGGACCTGCACGGCAAGGAAGCCGCTCTCCTCTTCACCTCCGGCTACGTCTCCAACTGGGCAGCGCTCGGCACGCTCGGCTCGCAGATGCCCAATGCGGTGATCCTGTCCGATGCGCTGAACCATGCCTCGATGATCGAGGGCATCCGCCACAGCCGCGCCGAGAAGTGCATCTGGAAGCACAACGACGTGGCCGATCTCGACGCCAAGCTCGCCGCGATCGAGCCGGGCCGGCCGAAGATCGTTGCCTTTGAGAGCGTCTACTCCATGGACGGCGATATCGCGCCGATCGCGGAGATCCTGGATGTCTGCGAGGCCCACGGTGCGCTCAGCTATATCGACGAGGTACATGCGGTCGGCATGTACGGCCCGCGCGGCGGCGGCGTGGCCGAGCGCGAGGGGCTGATGGACCGCATCACCGTCATCGAGGGCACGCTCGGCAAAGCCTACGGCGTGATGGGCGGCTATATCGCGGCCTCCACGGCGCTCTGCGACTTCGTGCGCTCCTACGCCTCCGGCTTCATCTTCACGACCGCGCTGCCCCCGTCGATCGCGGCGGGCGCGGCCACGGCGATCCGGCATCTGAAGGAGAGCAGCGTCGAGCGCGAGATGCAGACGCGCCGGGTCGCGCAGTTGCGCACCCGTCTCGACGCTATCGGGATCCCGCATCTGCCGAACCCCAGCCACATCGTGCCGGTGATGGTGAAGGATCCGGTGACGTGCAAATGGCTCTCGGACCGCCTGCTGGACGAGTGGGGGATCTACGTGCAGCCGATCAACTACCCGACCGTCCCGCGCGGGACGGAGCGGCTGCGCTTCACGCCGGGCCCGCTGCACAGCGAGCAGGACATCGACGCGCTGGCCGACGCGCTGGCCGCGCTTTGGACCGAGTGCAAGCTCGCGCGCATGCCTCGCGCGGCGGAGTAAGCGCCCCCATGGCTGCCGCGGCTGACGGTGCCGGGCCGGACGGCGCGGGGCCGAGGGGCGTGGTAGCCCCCCAGCCGCCCTGCCCGTTCGCCGGCGAGGGCGGCGCGCAGGCTTCGCGCCCGGCGGTGCTGCGGGGCACGCCTCAGAGTCGGATCGCACATCGCGCCCCGGCCCGGCGCACGGGCCAGCAGGCCGGCGCTCAGGTGGTCACGCTCACCTGTTTCCGCTTCGGCGGGCCCGGCGCGCGCCTGCGCCAGCTCGCCTCCATGCCGCCTGTCTATCATGCCCTCGCCCGCGTGCCGGGGGCCGCGTTCGCGCGCATGATGGGGACCGGCACGGGCGAGGGGTTCGACCCTGCGCCCAACACCGCCGTCTGGACCCTGCTGGCGAGCTGGGACGATATGGCCGCGGCTGCGGAAGGCGTGGAGCACGCCGCACCCTGGGCGGCGCGGTGCGCGCGGGCGGAGGAGTGCTGCACGCTGTTTCTCGCCCCGCTGAGCGCCACGGGCCGCTGGGGCGGTGTCGAACCCTTCGAAGTGCACCCTGATCCGGACGCGCGCGCGGCCGGCCGGCCGATCGCTGTGCTCACCCGGGCCACGGTGCGCGCGCGCCACCTCATCCGCTTCTGGCGCAAGGTTCCGGCCATCAACGCCCAGATCGCGGCCGGTCCCGGCATGCTCTTTCGGATGGGCATGGGCGAGGTGCCGCTGCTCCACCAGGTGACGTTCTCGGTCTGGCGCGATGCGGGCGCGATGCGCGCCTTCGCCTATGGCGGCAAGGGCCACGCAGCGGCCATCGCGGCCGTGCGCGCGGGGGACTGGTTCGCCGAAGAGCTCTATGCCCGCTTCGCCGTGCTGGGCACCTCCGGGTCCTGGCAGGGGGGAGCGGTGCTGAGGGAGCATGCCCCGGCCGGCTGAGGCCCCACGGCCCAAGACCCATCTCTGAGCCCGAAGGCAAAAAAAAGGGCAGCGTCGCGCTGCCCTGACAGGTGTCTTTCGGAGGCTTGCGGCCGCCGCACCCGGTGCCGCTTGCCAAACCTCGCCTCGCTCGCCCCCGCTCCCGGCACGCTCTGCCACGACGGGGGAACGGAAGCCGGGCTCCGCGCCCGGCATCCTGTCGTCAGTAGAGACCCGGGGTGTTCCCGTCCGGGTAGCTCGGGGCGTAGTGGTGATCGATCGCCCACTGGTACCAGTCGCTCACGACCGGCCCGCTCAGCAGGATGCCGATGCCGCCCGTCAGCGTGGTCAGCACGGCGAACCACCAGGCCCAGCGGTGGATCGACTCCATCGTCGCGTTGAACCCCATGGTCCAGCGCCAGAACAGCGCCGCACGTTCGGAGGCGGTGCCGCGATCCACGATCTGCTCGATCTCCCGGTCCGCGCCGAGCCTTGAGCAGGCGAGGATCGTCGCGCCATGCATCGCGAAAAGCAGGGCGGAGCCGAAGAGGAAGACGATCGAGAGGGCGTGGAACGGGTTGTAGAAGAGGTTCCCGTGCGCCAGCGAGAAGTTCAGCGTCCAGTCCAGATGCGTGAAGATCCCGTACGGCACCGCTTCGGACCAGGAGCCCATCAGGATCGGCCGGAACAGGCCGAGCACGAGGAACAGCCAGATCGCGGAAGCGAAGGCGTAGCAGACATGCTTGCCCATCCCCAGCGACATCGCCCGCTCATAGGTCCGCACCCACCAGAGGAGCACCGAGATGAGCAGGAAGAGCGAGGCGATCAGGAACCACCCCCCCTCGTTCAGCGGCGGGAAGGAAAGCCCGTACTCCTCCGCCGGCGGATCCAGCGACAGGTAGAACAGGTTGCCGACGAACTGCAGCGGGTTCCAGTTGACCGAGGCCAGCATGTTGAGGCCGACGATCACGAACCAGAGCGCGCCGCAGATGATCGCCGCCAGGCCCAGCCCGCCGATATAGATCGGCCCGATCTGCGCGTTGCCGAACTTGCCGACGATCCAGGAGAAGCCGCCCTTGCCCTTCCGCTCCCAGGTGTTGAGGGAGGAGGCGATGCCCATCTCCAGCTCGCCGCGAGCCTGAGTCTGGGTGAAGATGTTCTGATACTCGATGAATGGCATCTTTCTGTTCCTTCGCCTTTAGCCCCAGATCGGAAGTTCCGGCCACCAGACCCACCAGTCGGACCAGGCGCCCTCCCAGAAGGGTCCTGAGATCACGATGCAGATCGCCGACCAGAACCCGGCGTTCAGGGCCAGGAAGAGGCCGAGCCGGTGGATGCCGAGCGTGCCCACCGAGTAGCCGATCAGGTCGCGGAAATACGTGTCCTCATGCTCCGGCGTCTTCACCGTGTGGCCCTTCTCGGGGTTCACCGAGGAGAGGATCAGCGAGCCGTGAAGCGCGAGCGCCAGACACGTCGTGAAGAAGAACGTGACCGCGATCATATGCGCCGGGTTGTAGAGGAAGTTGCCGTAGGTATAGCCGACGTTCGACACCCAATCGAGGTGGCTGAAGATGCCGTAAGGAAACGCGTATCCCCAGGCACCGAGCAGGATCGGACGGATCACCTGCAGCGTGAAGTAGGCGAAGATCGCGACGGCGAAGGCGGCGGGAACATGCAGCCCCATGCCGAGCTTGCGGCTGATCTCCACCATGCGCAACGCCCAGCTGCCGAAAGCGCCGAGTGCACAGATGCTGATCATCTGGAACAGGCCGCCTTCGTTCATCGGCGCGATGCGCAGTCCGTAGTCGATCGAGGGCGGCGCGATGTGGATCGTCCACAGGTTCACACCGTCCTGCGTCTGCGCCTGCATCGAGGCGCCGTAGGCGATCAGGAGCGTGCCGATAACGGCGAAGAAGACGGCCGTGACCCCGAAGAAGCCCACATAGAAGGGCCCCACCCAGAAATCGAACATGTCGCCGCCGACAAGCGTCCCGCCCCGGACGCGGTATTTTCTTTCAAAGTTGAGCAAGGCCATGGCTTGTCCTCCGAGCGGTCGGACCGCATGCATGGCGGTCGTCAGCTGCTTCAAACGTGGCGTGCTGCGGGCGGACGCGGAGACCGCCCGCAGCTGTTCTCGATGCTGGGCGTGTCACCCGAGCATGCGGTCCATCTCGATCACGGTCTGGGAGACCTCCGCCTGACGCGGGCCGTCCAGCCAGTTGAACCGGTCGGTCGACAGGATGATCAGGTGGATCAGCGCGGCGAGCGAGAACAGGAAGATCGCCTGCGCGATCAGCACCGTGCGGGGATCGAAGACGAGCCAGACCTTGTAGAACTTTTGCATGGATCAGGCCCCCTTCAGACCAGCGCGGACAGCGCGGCGGCTGCCAGCGACGTTGCACCTTCGAGAGCCGAGTAACCGGTCTCCGCGCTCTCCGGGAACCACGGGCGCCACAGCCAAGTGAGAATGTGGGCGACCACGGCGACACCAGTGAAGAGGACCAGGCCACTCATGTAGACCTCGTGGAAGTCCTTCGCCTCTTCGTCGGAAAGGCCCGTGAGGGAGCCTTTTTCTTCAGCCATCAATTTACCTCCGGCTGGTGGCCACGAGGGCCGTTACCGCAACCCATCCCGTGCGGCGGGGAGTGCCCCGGCGGCTATGCGCCGATGCCCACCCGAGCCCGCCGCCTCCCGAAGGCGCGGCCAGGCCGAGCAGTATCCCGGCGGCAAGCCGCCGGGCCGTCCGCCCGCTTCGGGGTCCCCTTTGGGGACAGCACGCGCGGGCGTCCCCGCCGGCGCGCCCCGAAGGACGCCCCGGCGGAAACCCTGTCCTCAACGCCAGAAGGCGAAGGGAATGATCGTGTGCGCCATATGCGCGGCCTCGGCGAAGACGCCGCGCCGCTCTTCGCTGGCGGTGCCGTGGAAGGCCTCCGAGCGCGGCATCAGGCGCTTGACGAGCGCGGCAACGAGGAAGACCGGCATGCTGCCCCAGAACATGACCTTGTATTCCTGGTCCTTCAGCCGCTTCATCCGGGCCGGATCGATCGAGAGCCGCACGGTCTTGCGGCTGATCCGGGGCTCCAGGCTCTGGCTGAGCGCTTGGTCGAGCATGGCGTCTCTCCTTGTCGGGCCGCTGCCGGCCGCTCCTTGGTCCCAGTGTCGTCCGCCGGGCCTCTGCCCGGGTCGTTTCGGCGGCGCGCCGGGGCGCGCCGGTCTTGCCCGTCAGGCCGGCTCGTGCCGGTCTGCGGTGTCGAGATGGCGAAGGCTCACGGCACCTGCGCCTTCCATGCGCGCCGCGGCCTCCGCGCGGTCGCGCAGCCCCTTCGCGGCGGAGATGCGTGTGAGCACCGGCACGGCCTCGAGCCGCTCCTCCAGCGCCGCCTCCGCGCCCGCCTCCCAGGGGATCTGGCGGACGAGGCGCGTGGGGGAAGCGGCCGTGCGGTCGAGATCGGTGCCGAGCGGCAGGATGTGGAAGAGCGCGTCGAAGAGCGCGTTGCAGACCTCCTGCACGAGGTAGGTGGCACCCGCGTAGCCCATGAAGGGCGTGCCGGTGTGCCGCCGGATGATCGCCCCCGGAAAGCTCGCCGGCACGAAGACCGATTTCGCCCCCACTTCAGCGGCATACATCCGCTCATTGTAGGAGCCGAAGAGGATGAGCGGCGCGCCGTCATGGATCGCGGCGCGGATGGTCTCGTTATCCGTCTTCGCACCCGCCGTGCGGCTGAAGGCGAAGCTGCAGGGCATGCCCAGATCGGCCTCGAGGAAATGGCGCACGCCGCGGGCATAGGTCTCGCCCGCCGCGATCCCGAAGCTCGCGGTGCCGTAGAAGTCCTGCGTGACCGACCGCCAGAGGTCCCAGAGCGGCTTGATGGTGGTGTGCTTCTCGCGCTCGATGAAGGGCTCGGGGTCGAGGCCGGTGAGCTCGCCGAGCTTGCGCAGGAATTTCGTGGTGGAGGTCAGCCCGATCGGCGCCTGCAGATAGGGCTTGTCCAGCGCCTCGCAGAGCAGCCGCCCGAACTCGCGATAGAGGCAGATATTGACATCCGCATCCACCAGCCGCGGCACATCCGCCAGATGGCTGCCGAGCGGGAACACCATGTTCACCTCGCAGCCGATCCCCTCCACCAGCCGGCGGATCTCGGCGAGATCCGAGGGCATGTTGAAGGTGCCGTAGATCGGGCCGATGATGTTGACCCGCGGAGCATCGCCCTCCTTGCGCGCGCGCGGCTTCGGCGCCCGCCCGCCCTTCATGCCGAACTCGGTGTAGAGCCAGGCGAGGGCGCGGTCCGCGCTCTGCCACTGGTCCTCGTCGATGGTGCGGGGCAGGAAGCGCTTGATCGAGGTACCTTCGGGCGTGACGCCGCCGCCGATCATCTCCGAGATCGAGCCGGTGACGACCACGGACGGCTCGTCGCTGTTCAGCGTCTCCCAGGCACGCTTCATGGAGCCCTCGGTGCCGTCGCGCGACAGCTCCTCCTCGCCGAGGCCGGTGACGACCACGGGAAGCTCATGCGGCGGCAACGCGTCGGTGTAGTGCAGCACCGAGGTCACCGGCAGGTTCTCACAGCCCACCGGACCGTCGACGATCACCTGAAGGCCCTTCACGGCGGTGAAGGCGTAGACGGCGCCCCAGTAGCCGCCGGCGCGGTCGTGATCGAGGATCAGCATGTCGGGGCCCTCCCCTCGCGCGCGCTCATGTGCCGATCTCCTCCTCGCGGCCCTGGCGCGCGCGCTGGCGCTCGACCTGGCGGGCGTATTTCTTGCGGAAGTCCGGCCGGTCCTTCGGCACCTCCTCCCAGACCCCTGCGGCGTGGCCCTCGCCGACGCCCGCGAAGAAAGCCTTCATCGCGTCCATCCGCGCCTTGCCGGCGATGGCGGTGGAGACGACCTGACCGAGCGAGCCGGCGCCGGCCGGGCCCATCAGCGGCCGGGCCGAGATGAGGTTGGTGAAGTAAAGCGCTGGCGTGCCAGCCTCTTTCGCCTTCTGGACAACCGGTGTGGTACCGATGGCGAGATCGGGCTCGAACTCGTGGAAGGCCGCGAGATCCTGCTCCAGCGAGGCGCGGTACTGGATGTGGACGCCATGCGCCTCCAGCCACTCCCGGTCCGGATCGGACCATTCGGTGCGCGGGCAGGCGGTGCCCACATAGCGCAGATCCGCCCCGCATTCGACGAGGAGGCGGGCCACGATCAGCTCCGAGCCTTCATAGCCCGAGAGCGTGATCCGCCCCGTGATGGGCGACTGGGCGAGGGCTGCACGGGTGGCGGCGACCATCGCATCGCGCGCCGCGTCGATCTTGGCGCGGGCCACGCCGGTCGCGTCGCCGATCGCGGCGAGCCAGGCGGCCGTGCCTTCAGCGCCTACCGGGGCCGAGCCGACCACCGGCCGGCCGGCCGCGCGGAACTCCCGGATCGAGGCGGTGTAGAAGGGGTGGATCGCGGCGACGGCCGCGCAGTCCAGCGCACCGTAGAGCTCGCGCCACTCCCGCGTCGGCACCACCGGCCCGGCCGCGAGGCCGAGCGGCTCCAGCAGCCGCCCGATCATGACCGGATCGACCGGGAACATCTCACCGAGGAGGGTGACGGTCGGCAGCTCCTGGCGCGAGGCCGGGGCCTGCACCGGGCCCGCCTCCACCTCCGTACGCGCATATTTCAGCATCGCGCCGGCGAGCACGTCCTTGGCCTCCGCATGCGTCGGCACGCCGAAGCCCGGCACGTCGATGCCAACGACGCGCACACCGTTCACTTCCTTCGGCAGAAGCTGCAACGGCACGCCGGAGGCGGTGGGCACGCAGAGATTGGTGACGATCACCGTGTCGTAGCGCTCGGGGTCGGCGACCTGGTGCACCGCGTCGCGGATATCCTCGTAGAGCTTGCCGGTGACCAGCGTCTCCGAGTTGAAGGGCACATAGCCGACCGTCCGCTTCGCGCCGTAGAAATGCGAGGTGAAGGTCAGCCCGTAGACGCAGCAGGCGCTGCCGGAAAGGATCGTGGCGGTGCGCTTCATGCGCAGGCCGACGCGGAGCGAGCCGAAGGCGGGGCACATGCTCTGGGGCTTGTCATGCGGGCCCACCGGATAGTCCGCCGCGAAGCCTGCCAGCACCTCGCCCTTGCCGGCGGCCTCCGCGCTCGCGCGCATCTGCTCGGCCGGCGCGTGGCAGGACGCGCCATCGCCGGTCACGGCCGGCGCTTCGGACGACGGCACCTCGGGCGGGGGGGCGACGGCCCGCTGCGGCGAGAGCGGCGCTTCGCCGGCGGCGTCGTACACCACCTCGCCCTCTGCCTCGCGGTCGCGTATCGGGGTGTGGTCGTCCATCACCTCAGACCTCGTCGTCGTAGATGACTTCGAGCGAGGGCTTCGGCGCATAGTCCGCGCCGCACATATCCTCGAGCGTGGCGGGCTGGAGCGTGAAGTCCGCGCCCGTATCCTTGGCCTTGAAGAGTGCCAGCAGGCCGTCATGGCTGAGCGGCGTCGCGTGCACCGGGGGCGCCTTGGCGGCGTTCAGGCCGAGCTCCTCGAAGAGCGGGCCCCACTCGCTCCCGGGCTTGCCGACGATCTCGTAATTGGCCGATTTGCGCCGGATATCCTCGTTTGCCGGGATCGCGGCGAGCACCGGGATGCCCACCGCCTCCGCGAAGGCCTGCGCCTCGCCGGTCCCGTCATCCTTGTTGATGACCAGACCCGCGACGCCGACATTGCCGCCGAGCTTGCGGAAGTAGTCCACCGCCGAGCAGACATTGTTGGCGACATAGAGGGACTGCAGGTCGTTCGAGCCGACCACGATCACCTTCTGGCACATGTCCCGCGCGATCGGCAGGCCGAAGCCGCCGCAGACCACGTCGCCCAGGAAGTCGAGCAGCACGTAGTCGAAATCCCAGTCGTGAAAGCCCAGCTTCTCGAGGGTCTCGAAGCCGTGGATGATGCCGCGCCCGCCGCAGCCGCGGCCCACTTCCGGCCCGCCGAGCTCCATGGCGAAGACGCCGTCGCGCTTGAAGCAGACATCGGAGACCTGGATCTCCTCGCCCGCCAGCTTCTTCTTGGTGGAGGTCTCGATGATCGTCGGGCAGGCCCGGCCCTCGAAGAGCAGCGAGGTGGTGTCCGACTTCGGATCGCAGCCGATCAGCAGCACGCGCTTGCCCTGCTGGGCCATCATGTAGCTGAG
>JBCBWF010000514.1:0-3354 GCA_039817245.1 Pseudomonadota bacterium
CGCGGGCGTCGAGCGCGTCGGCGCCGAGGGCCTCGCCGATCCCGAAATCGTCGCCATCACCGCGGCGGTCGAGGAAGAGATCGTGTCGGGCGAGTCGGTCTTCTTCGCCGTCACCGACGTGTTCCTGAACGGCGAGCGCGCCGGCGGCCCGATCGACGGCGTGCGCACCCAGGAGACGAACCTCGGCAACCTCACCGCCGATGCCAACCTCGAATACGCCCGCCAGTTCGACGAGACCGTCGTGGTCTCCTACAAGAACGGCGGCGGCATCCGCGCCAATATCGGCTCCATCGTCGTGCCGGGCGGCGACGAGGACCCGCAGCGCCTGCCCCCCGAGGGTGTGCCCGGCGCCAAGCCCGAGGGCGGCATCAGCCAGAACGACGTGCAGAACACGCTCGCCTTCAACAACGGCCTCACGCTCCTCAGCCTCGACACCGCCCAGCTCGTGAACGTGCTCGAGAGCACCGTCTCCTCCTGGGAGAGCATCGATGCCGGCTCGGGCGGCTTCGGCCAGTACTCGGGCGTGCAGTTCAGCTTCGACCCCTCGCTCGAGCCGGGCTCGCGCATCGTCAATGCCGGCGTCTTCGCCGAGGACGGCACGCTCATCGCCCAGCTCGTGGTGGACGGCGAGCTGGTCGACAACGGCGACCAGACCTTCCGCACCGTGACGCTCGACTTCCTCGCCGATGGCGGCGGCCCGGGCCTGCCGGTCACCAACCCCGAGGAGGACGGGTTCGACGCCGACATCGCCGCGGCCACCAACCGCGTCGACCTTGTGGACAGCGAGAACCCGACCTTCACCGGCCCCGCCACCTTCTCGCCCGATGGCGGCGAGCAGGACGCGTTGGCCGAGTACCTCCTCGAGAACTTCGGCAACGAAGAGGGCGACCCGACCTTCTCCATCGCCGATACGCCCGTGGAGGAGGACGAGCGCATCCAGAACCTCTCCTTCCGCGAGGACACGGTGTTCGGCGCCTCCGACGGCGGCGGCGGCGACGGCGTCTCCGAGATCCGCGTCGCCACCTTCAACGCCTCGCTCGAGCGCAGCGCCGAGGGCGAGCTGATCTCCGACCTCTCGACCGGGGACAACGCCCAGGCCCAGAACGTCGCGCAGATCATCCAGCAGACCAACGCCGACATCATCCTCATCAACGAGTTCGACTTCGATGAGAACGGCGAGGCGGCCGCGCTCTTCCAGCAGAACTATCTGAGCGTCAGCCAGGGCGGCGAGGACCCGGTCGAGTACCCGTTCGTCTATGTCGCGCCGACCAATACCGGCGTCGACAGCGGCCTCGATCTCAACGGCGACGGCGAGACCGGCACCCCTAACGACGCCTTCGGCTTTGGCACCTATCCGGGCGAATTCGGCTTCATCATCCTCTCCAAGTACGAGATCGACGAGCCGAACATCCGCACCTTCCAGGAGTTCCTCTGGCAGGACATGCCGGACAGCCTGCTGCTGGCCGACACCGATGACAGCGAGCCGCTCACCGAGCTGCTCGACGACGACGCCATCGCCGGCTTCCGCCTCTCCTCGAAGAACCATGTCGACCTGCCGGTCATCGTGGACGGCGAGACGGTGCACGTCCTGGCCGCCCACCCGACCCCGCCGGTGTTCGACGACCCGACCTTCGATCTCAACGGCAAGCGCAACGCCGACGAGATCCGCTTCTGGGCCGACTACGTCGCCGGCGAGGACTATATCACCGACGATGCGGGCGTCAGCGGCGGCCTCGCCGAGGGTTCGCGCTTCGTGATCGTGGGCGACTACAACTCCGATCCCTTCGACGGCGACAGCCGCGACGGGGCCGCCCAGCAGCTCCTGGAGAACGAGCTCATCCTCGCCTCCACCACCGATGCCTCCATCACGCCCTCGGGCCCCGGCGGCGTCGACAACGGCGAAGGCGGCGTGAACGCCGACCACGAGGGCAACCCGGCCTTCGACACCGCGGACTTCGGCTTCAACGCCGACGATCCGGCCAACGATGTCGACCCGGGCAACCTCCGCGTCGACCTCGCCCTGCCCTCCGTCGCGGGCTTCGACTATATCGGCGGCGAGGTGGTCTGGCCGGCGAACGACGACCCGCTCGCCCAGGTCACCAACTTCCCGACCTCCGATCACCGCCTCGTCTCGGTCGATCTGCGCCTCGTGGACGACACCGGCTCCGTCACCCTCGGCGCCGGCGAGGAAGTGGCCGCCCGCGAGGTCACCGTGGACGGTGCGCTCGGCGACGAGAGCTTCGCGCCCATCGACGGCGGCTTCACCTTCGGCGATGTCGCCGGCGGCACGGGCACCACGATCTACGGTGCCGAGACCATCGCCTTCAGCGACGAGACGCTGAGTGCGAGCGAGACCGAGAACAGCGGCAACCTCGCCCGCGTCTACGAGACCGCCTTCGACCGTCTCTACGACATCCCGGGCATGAGCTTCTGGGAGGGCGTCCTGGAGGCGGGTGCGATCACGCTCGAGCAGGCCGGCAGCCTCTTCGCCGACTCGATCGAGTTTGCGGCCGCCAACGGCACCGACCTCAACAACGAGGGCTACGTGGATGCGCTCATCGCCAATGCCGGCATCGGCGACAGCTTCGGCGACGAGCGCGACAGCCTCGTCAACGCGCTGAACGCGGGCGAGACCACCCGCGGCGAGGTGCTGATCAGCGTCGCGAACTCGGACGACACCGTCGCGCTCACCGAGAACCTCACCGACGACGGCGTGCTCACCCTCGCCGCCTGAGGCCGTCTCCCGAAACCCGCATGCGCGCCCCCGCGGCGCGCATGCCCCTCCCGGCCGCACCGGCCGCCTCCGTCCCGCTCTTCCACCGGACAACTCGCGCCGCCCGCCGCCGCCCCCGCGCCATGGACCGGCTCAGCGCCTCCGTTGCTCGCGCGAACGTTATCGATAACAATTCCCCTTGACGCCACCCCGTCCGCCCCGACATCTTCGCGATGTTATCGGTAACGCGAGCCATCAGGACCCGCGGGCCGGCGACGGGAGGAAAGAATATGCCGAGCCTCGGCGAGGACGGGCTGGTCTTCGACAGCATCGAGAAATCCTTCGGCGGCACCCAGGCGCTGCGCGGGGTCTCGCTCAGCGTGGGCCGCGGCGAGATCGTGGCGCTGCTCGGCGAGAACGGCGCGGGCAAGTCCACCCTCATCAAGATCCTCGGCGGCATCCACCGCGCCGATCGCGGCGCGGTGCGCATCGACGGCGCGCCCTACGCCCACACCCCCGGCCGCGCGGCCGCGCGCCAGGCCGTCGCCTTCATCCACCAGGATATCGGACTCATCGAATGCATGAGCGTCGCCGAGAACATGGCCCTCGCCCAGGGTTATGCCCGGCGCAGCGGCCTCACC
>JBCBWF010000539.1:0-2925 GCA_039817245.1 Pseudomonadota bacterium
GGCGGATTTGCGCGCCGCGATCCGACCGCGACGCGCTGTCCTGCGCCGGAGCTTACTTTGACGTGAGCTCCAGCGACTCGATGCCCGCCGAAGCACCCGCTCCGGTCGAGCCGGCGATCGAGAGCGGCTGCAGCGCGAAGGATTTGTCGAGTCCGCCGACCAGAACCTTCGCGCCGACACCCGCGCCCAGCGCGGCCGAGGCCGACACGCCGCCATAGGTGCCCGCGAGCGCGCCGCCGTCCACGTCGGTGGTCGGCGCCATCACGGCCCAGATCAGCTGCTGATCTGGCGTCCACTCGAGATCGACACCGATGCGGGTGATCTTGCCGCTGTACTGCTCGTTGCCGCCGCTGTTCGGGTTGTAGATGCATGCGAAGGTCTCATCGGTGTAGACGATCGCGTTCGTCTTGCCGGTCAGCTCGCAGCTCAGAATACCGACCTTCACGCCCTTCTTCTGCTCGGCAGCAGCCGGAACAATGGCGGCTGCAACGATCATGGCCGCGCCGAGAAGCTTCGTCATGTTCATGGTGTCAAACGGCATTGAAACGGGGCTCTGACTCACTCTCGGTGCAGCCGGTGGGGCAGATCGGTACCGTCATCGCAAGATATTGCGATGGAGAGCTGCTCATGCCCGAAGCCTGGAAGACTTCCCGGCTGCTGCCGTCCGGCCTTGTCGCAGATGACGTAACGGTCGGGCTGGATGAAGTGGTCATAGAGGCCCATGCCCGCGGTGGGAGTGCCAAGTGTCCGTGCTGTGGCCGCCTGTCCCGGCGGGTCCATAGCCGGTACAAGCGTTGTCTGTCAGACGTGCCGGCTCATGGCCGCGGTGTTCTGGTGCGCCTGTCGGTACGGCGTTTTCGGTGCGCGCACGGAGGATGCCCCCGGAAGATCTTTGCCGAGCGCCTGGAGATCGGGATCACGCGGCCATATGCGCGCCGAACGACGCGGCTTCAGCAACTGGTCCGATGTCTCGGTGTGGCCCTTGGCGGCCGTCCTGGGCAGGGCATGGCCCGGCGGCTTCTCTTCCCTGTGAGTAAGGATACGTTGTTGCGAAGCGTGCGCGCGGATGCCAACGGCGGCGAGACCGTGGCGCCGCGGGTGATCGGCATCGACGACTGGGCGTGGAAGAAGGGCCATCGCTACGGGACGATCATCTGCGACCTCGAGCGGCGCCGCGTCATCGACATCCTGCCCGACCGGGAGGCGGGCACGGTCGAGGCATGGCTCACCGAACGACCTGGCATCGAAGTCGTCTCGCGCGACCGCGGAGGCGGCTACGGATCGTCTGTGAGCCGCGCGCTGCCGGGCGCCAAGCAGGTCGCCGACCGCTGGCATTTGCTCGAGAACGCCAGCCGTGCCTTCGTCGATGCCGTGAGGAAGTGCCTTGGCGATATCCGCAGGGCATTGACGAAGAACGAAACATCACCCGCGCTGCTTACCGCGGCCGAGTGCGTCCAGTACGAGGGCTTCCTCCGTCGTCAGGAGACGAATGCCGCGGTGCAGGCGCTCGCCGCGGAAGGTGTCGCCATCAAGGCGATCGTCCGGCGCACAGGCTGCAGCCGTCAGGTCGTGCGCCGCATCGTTCGGGGCGAGCGCGAGGACATCTTCCGCATCCGCCAGAGCTCGCTCGAGCCATGGCTTCCCCAGCTGGACGCAGAGTGGACCGGTGGCTGCCGCCACGGCGCCGAGCTCTGGCGACGTCTGCGTGCCGCAGGCTTCCGGGGCAGCCTTCGGGTCGTGACCGAGTGGGCGACGCGGCGGCGCCGCTCCGCGTCCGCACCTGACGGCCGTCCCCGGAAATGCCCCTCCGCGCGCGCCATGGCCCGCATGATGACCCTGCGCCGGGATCACCTGACGAGGGAGGAGGCGCTCACCGTCGCGCAGATCGAACATCGCGTGCCGCAACTCGCAGAAGCGGCCACGTTGATCGGCGAGTTCCAGAACATGATCCGGAACCGGCAGCCCGACCTTCTGGATGCGTGGCTGCGGAAGGCAGAACGCGGACTTATCTCCCCGTTCGCCCGTGGGCTCGCGACCGACCGGGCCGCGGTCGCCGCTGCGAAGAAAGAACCATGGTCGAACGGGCAGACCGAAGGACAGATCAACCGCCTGAAAACCATGAAGCGCCAGATGTATGGCCGAGCAAAGCTCGACCTACTCAAGGCGAGGATGATCGCCGCATGAAGGACGAAAACTGCACCGAGAGTGAGTCAGAGCCCAATCGGGACCCCCTTGGCGTTGGGGTCCACGGTGCTACCGAGGTTATCGGGGGCCAAGCTTGGGATGCTGGTTGTGGAGACGATCGCCAAGATCAGGCGCGCGTATTTCGTCCAAGGGAAGTCGATCAAGGCGATCTGCCGCGATCTGCGGGTGTCGCGGAAGACGGTGCGCAAGGTGATATGCTCGGAGGAGACCGCGTTCGCCTATGAGCGGAGCTCTCAGCCCCAGCCGAAGATCGGGCCCTGGCGCGAGGAACTGGACGGGCTGTTGGCCACCAACGCCGCGCGGCCGAGCCGGGAGCGGCTGACGCTCACGCGGATCTTCGAGGAACTTCGCGGGCTCGGCTACGACGGCGGCTATGACGCGGTGCGTCGCTACGCGGCGGCCTGGAAGCGCCGGGCGAGCGAGGCGACGGCGGCTGCCTTCGTCCCGCTCAGCTTCGCGCCGGGCGAGGCGTACCAGTTCGACTGGAGCCACGAGGTCGTGGTGATCGACGGCGTGACCACGACGGTGAAGGTGGCCCATGTCCGGCTCTGCCACAGCCGGATGATGTTTGTCCGGGCCTATCCCCGTGAGACGCAGGAGATGGTGTTCGACGCGCACGACAAGGCTTTCGCGTTCTTCGGCGGCGCCTGCACGCGCGGGATCTACGACAACATGAAGACCGCGGTGGACGCGATCTTCGTGGGTAAGGAGCGCGCCTAC
>JBCBWF010000521.1:0-3193 GCA_039817245.1 Pseudomonadota bacterium
GAAGACAAATTCCGAGTTCTTCGATTCGATGAACGCCTAGGACGAAGGGCGCAGTATCACGCTGCCAGTGGTCTTGCGAGCTTCTAGATCCTTATGTGCGGTGACGGCGTCCTCAAGGGGATAAACCGCGGGCTTAGCGATCTGAACTGCTCCGGTTTGCAGCGTAGCGAAGAAATCTGCAGCAGCGGCCTGCAACATGTCGCGTGTGGCGGTGTAGTGGACGAGTGTCGGCCGCGTGACGAAAAGTGATCCTTTCGCGGAGAGGATTCCGAGATCGACGTCGCGGACCGGGCCAGAAGCATTGCCGAAGCTGACCATGAGGCCGCGTGGCCGGAGGCTGTCGAGCGACGCGAGCCAGGTCGAGGCGCCGACGCCGTCATAGACCACATCGACACCGCGTCCATCGGTGAATGCGCGAACGGCGGGAGCGACATCGGTCGCGTGGTAGTCGATGACATGATCGGCTCCGAGACGCCGGGCGATCTCGCATTTCGCCTCGCCACCCGCGGTGGCGATCACGGTGCTGCCAAGATGGCGCAGCCACTGCATCGCGATCTGGCCAACGCCGCCGGCAGCGGCGTGGAAGAGGACGGTCGTCTCCGGAGTGCAGCTTTGGATCTGGCGGATCAGGTACTGGACCGTAAGGCCTTTCAGGAGGCTGGCGGCAGCGGTGTCGTCGTCAAGCCAATCGGGCAAGAGGACGGCGCGCTCGGCCTTGATCACATGTGCGTCGGCATAGGCGCCGATGGGTCCGGAGCAGTAGGCCACGCGGTTGCCAACGGCCAGGTCCGATACACCGGGGCCGACGGCTTCGATGGTGCCGGCGCCCTCGAGGCCGATCCCGCTCGGCATCGGAACCGGGTAGAGGCCGCTGCGGTGGTAGGTGTCGATGAAGTTCACGCCGATGGCACGATGACGGATGCGGATCTCGCCTTCGCCGGGTTCGGGCAAAGGATGCTGACCCCACCGCATCACATCCGGTTCGCCAGTCGTCTCCATCCGGATGGCACCGATCTCGGTCATGTCGATCTTCCCTACATTTGCGTTTAACAGCACTCGACGACGGAACGGTCGGATGGGTCAAGGGGGTTGCCATGGCGGAGATTGGGGGCGAACGAGGGACGATCTTTGCCCTGGCAACGCCGCCAGGCGTAGCGGGGGTTGCGGTGATCCGGGTCAGCGGTCCGGCGGCTCGGGATGCCTTGGGCGCACTGGTTGGGGAGCGTCTTCCGGAGCCAGGTCGTCTGGTACGCCGTCGGTTGCGCGGAGCAACCGGAGAGGTTCTGGACGAGGCGATGGTCGTCCGTTTCGCGGCGCCGCGGAGCTATACCGGGGATGATGTGGTGGAGCTCCATTGCCATGGGAGCCGTGCGGTCGTCTCCGCTGTGCTCGCGGAGTTGGCGTCGATGACCGGACTGTCGGTGGCGGAACCCGGGGCCTTCACGCGGCGGGCGTTCGAGAACGGGAAGCTCGATCTCACGGAGGTGGAGGCGCTTGGCGATCTCCTTGCAGCCGAGACCGAAGCGCAGCGTCGTTTCGCGATCTCGGGAGTGTCGGGGAGCCTTCGAAGGCGGGCGGAAACCTGGCGTCGAGAGGGTCTGGATGCGCTGGCGCTGGTGGAAGCGACGATCGATTGGGCGGATGAGGAGATCCCGCAAGATGTTTCGCCAGAGGTTGATCGGATTCTTTCAGGGCTTCGCGAAGATATGCAGGACGCTTTGAGAGGGAGCGGAGCGGCGGAGCGTCTGCGTCATGGCTTCGAGATTGCACTCGTGGGGGCCCCGAACGCGGGTAAGTCTTCACTCTTCAATGCGTTAGTCGGTCGAGACGCGGCGATTACCTCATCCATGGAAGGGACGACGCGAGATGTCATCTCGGCGGATCTTGTGGTCGAGGGCATTCCGGTGACTTTGCTCGACATGGCTGGATTGAGATCAGGGGGTGATGAGATCGAGCGGATCGGCGTCGAGCGGGCGCAGGCACGGGCGCGGGCAGCGGATATCCGCGTGTTCCTGGAGGCTCCGGACGCGACCCTGCCCTCCGAGGTTATGGAACTATGGCAGGAGGCCGATCTTCGGGTGGCGACGAAGGACGATCTGGGCGCAGAGGGCGCAGGAGAAGGTTTGCGCGTGTCGTCGCTCACGGGCGCCGGGCTGCGGGAACTGGTGGACGCGCTGGCGGCAATTCTATCCGCGCGGACAGCGGGTGCTGGGGTGATCGGACATGCCCGACAGCGGGAAGCGGTTGAGCGCGCGGTCGCTCGGTTGAGGGCTGCGCGTCGGAAAGGGGCTGCGGAGCTCATGGCAGAGGAGCTGCGCGGGATGCTGCATGCTGTCGGGGAGTTGACGGGGCAGTTCGGCGCGGAAGAAGTTCTCGACCGGGTCTTCGGGCGATTCTGCGTGGGGAAGTAGGAGTGTTTCACGTGAAACACCAGGGCGATGGGTTCGACGTTGTTGTCGTCGGCGGCGGGCATGCGGGCATTGAGGCTGCATTGGCGGCGGCGCGGCTGGGTGTTTCCGTGGCGCTCGTGACGCATCGTTTCGATCGGGTCGGGGTAATGTCCTGCAATCCGGCAGTCGGTGGGCTCGGAAAGGGACATCTCGTTCGGGAGATCGATGCCCTGGATGGTGTCATTGGCCGGCTCGCGGATATGGCGGGCATTCAGTATCGCCTGCTGAATCGCCGGAAAGGCCCGGCAGTCCGCGGCCCCCGGGTTCAGTGCGATCGCGCTGTGTACGCCGATGCCGCGCAGAGGATGATTGGTGATGCGTCGGGTGTGACGCTCATTGAAGGCGAAGTCATCGATCTCGACTTACGAGATCGCCGCGTCGCGGGCGTTCACTTGGCGGACGGTGCCTGTTTGCCCGCGCCAACGGTGGTTCTGACCACGGGTACTTTCCTTGGGGGCGTCATTCACAGGGGTGAGGAGCGCGTCGAGGCAGGTCGGGTCGGCGACGGTTCCTCCATCCGTCTCGCGGCTCGATTACGCGATGCTGCCTTCGCGATGGGTCGCCTGAAGACCGGAACGCCGCCGCGGCTCGACACTCGGACGATCGATTTCGCTGATCTCGACGAGCAGCCCGGCGATGAGGACCCCACGATGATGTCCTTGTGCAATCACACGCCGGCCTTGCCGCAGCGGCCTTGCCATATCACCCATACCAACGTTAGCACCCATGCGGTTATCCGGGAC
>JBCBWF010000298.1:0-6413 GCA_039817245.1 Pseudomonadota bacterium
CGTCATGTTGGGCATGAGAGTGAGAACTTATAGTGAACGCGCCTATGTCGGTGGCGATCCTGCCGAAGATCTGGGCGCGTCGACGTTATGTTCACATCCCGTTGCGAATAATTTCTTGGGTGGGAGCGAGCGCGCAGGCCCACGTCAAGAAACAGGCCGGTCGCACTGCGCTTTAGCTGTAGGCGAGCACCAGCAGGAAGACGCCGAGCACGAGGCGGTAGATCACGAAGGGCAGCATGGTCCACTCGGTCTGGAACATCCGCATCATCACCGCGAGCGCGGCGAGGGCGGAGAGGAAGGAGAGGACCGCGCCCGCCACGAGCTCGAGGCCGAGCACGAGATTGCCGTCCTTGATGAGCCCCGCGAGCTCCACGAGGCTCGCGGCGAGGATCACCGGGATCGCCATCACCAGCGCGAGCGTTGCGCCCTCGTCGCGCTTGAAGCCGAGCGCGCGGGCCATGGTCATGCAGGCGCCGGAGCGCGACGTGCCGGGCACGAGCGCGCAGGCCTGTGCGAGGCCCATGAGGACCGCGTCGCGCATCCGCCAGCCGTCGCCCGCCCGATTCTCGCGCCCATACCGGTCCGCGAGCCAGAGGAGGATGCCGCCGATCAGCGTCGTCCAGCCGATCACCGCGATACTGCGCAGGCTGTCCATCGCGCCGGAAAGCTTCAGCGCAACGCCGGCGGCCACTGCGGGGATCGTGGCGACGGCGACGAGGATGGCGAGCCGGGCATCGTCGCTGTCCCAGCGCCGCGCGACGATGTCGACGCCGCCGCGCGCGAGCTGCCCCGTCTCCGCGCGGAAATACAGACAAACGGCGAGCAGCGTGCCAAGATGCACGGCGACATCCATGGTGATCCCCTGATCCGGCCGCCCGGTCAGCAGCGGCCAGAGCACGAGATGGCCGGAGGAGGAGATCGGCAGGAACTCGGTGATCCCCTGGATCAGAGCGAGGGCGATGATGTCGAGTATGCTCACGCGGGCCCCCGGCTGGTTGCGCCGCAACAACGCCCTGTCCGTGTCGGTCTTGCAAGGACGAAATTAAGGCATAATTGCTGACGTTATTTTAGTGGTTTTTGGCGACTGAACCGTCTGCCGCTGGCACCCCGCGGCACTGCAGCAGGTTATGAGGCAGCATTTCTGACTTTTCATGACCAACGCAGTCGTGTAAGCGCCGCGCGAACGGTTTTTCTGCCCCCGATAATCGGGGAGGGAGGTCTGGGATGGTCCAGCGGATGCTGAAGTTCGTCGAGCTCGAGCGGGAGATGCCCGAGAAGCGCGACGCGTCCGAACGCGCGCGGGACTTCGACGAGATCTACCGCGAGTTCGCCCGGGAGAAGGCGGCAGAGCAGGCCGCGCGCTGCAGCCAATGCGGCGTTCCCTTCTGCCAGTCCGGCTGCCCGCTCCACAACAACATTCCGGACTGGCTGAAGGCCGTGGCGGAGGGACGGATGCGCGAGGCCTATGAGTTGTCCTCCGCCACCAACACCTTCCCGGAGGTCTGCGGCCGGATCTGCCCGCAGGACCGGCTCTGCGAGGGCAACTGCGTCATCGAGCAGTCCGGCCACGGCACGGTCACCATCGGCGCGGTGGAGAAGTACATCACCGAGATCGCCTGGGAGGAGGGCTGGATCGAGGAGATCGCTCCGGAGACCGAACGGACTGAGAGCATCGGGATCATCGGCGCGGGGCCGGCAGGGCTCGCCTGTGCGGACCGGCTGCGGCGCATGGGCTTCAAGGTCACCGTTTACGACCGATACGACCGTGCCGGCGGGCTGATGATCTACGGCATTCCGGGATTCAAGCTGGAAAAAGAGGTGGTTATCCGCCGGAATCAGCAACTGGAGAAGGCGGGGGTCGAGTTTCGTCTCAATGCCGATATCGGCCGGACCATCCCCTTCCGCTATGTGCGCGACAGCCATGACGCGGTGCTGATCGCCACCGGCGTCTACAAGACGCGCGAGATCCGCGGGCCGGGCTCGGGCATGGACGGGATCGTGCAGGCAATCGACTATCTCACCGCCTCCAACCGCGTCGGCTGCGGCGATCATGTGCCGGCCTTCGAGGACGGCACCTACAATGCCGAGGGCAAATCGGTGGTCGTGATCGGCGGGGGCGACACCGCGATGGATTGCGTGCGCACCGCCGTGCGCCAGGGCGCGAGATCGGTGACCTGCCTCTACCGCCGCGACCGTGCCAACATGCCCGGCAGCCAACGCGAGGTGGCCAATGCCGAGGAAGAAGGCGTGCAGTTCCGGTGGCTCACCGCCCCGAAGGGCTTTATCGGCGAGGGCCGGGTAAGCGGCGTGCGGGCCATCGAGATGCGCCTCGGCCCCCCCGATGTCACCGGCCGCCAGGCACCGGAGGAGATGCCGGGATCGGACTTCACGGAGCCGGCGGATCTCGTCATCCAGGCGCTCGGCTTCGAGCCGGAGGATCTGCCGAAGCTCTGGGAGGTCGACGGGCTCGAGGTCAGCCGCTGGGGCACCATCAAGGCCGATTTCCGCACCCATGAGACCGCGCTGCCCGGCGTCTACGCGGCCGGCGATATCGTGCGCGGGGCCTCGCTGGTGGTGTGGGCGATCCGGGACGGACGCGAGGCGGCGGATGCGATCGCCGAGCGCCTCGGCGCCGGCGCGCAGGTCGCGGCGGAGTAAGCGCGGGCGCAGAGACGCCCGGGCAGCAAGCCTGCACCGGCCATGCACGGCGTGTGCGGCAAGCGTATTCAGACCGTTCTGCTCGGATAGCGGGAGGCGGGCGTTTCGAGCGTTAACCGGGCGGTGCATGCACTGACCCATCGGCGGAGGAGACGGCGATGAGCGTGACGGAAGGACAATGCCTCTGCGGTGCCGTGCAGATCACCCTGCCCGCACCGCTTGCGACATCGGATGCGTGCCACTGCTCGATGTGCCGGAAGCTCACCTCGGGCGGGCCCCTCTTCGCGCTCCACTGCGCGGGCGGCGCCAAGCCCGCCGTGAGCGGCGAGGAGCATGTGACCGTCTACCGCTCCTCCGACTGGGCCGAGCGCGCCTTCTGCAGCATCTGCGGCACGCCGCTCTGGTACCGCTTCATCGAGGACGACTTCCACTCGATCTCCGCGGGGCTCTTCGACGGCAACGCCCTGACGCTGGAGAAGCAGATCTTCATCGAGGAGAAACCCGCGCTCTACGACCTGGCCAACGACACGCCGAAGCTGACCGGCGAGGAACTGGTGGCCGAGTACATGGCCAAGCGCGAGGGCACCCAGTGAGTGCACGCCCCGCAATGCCCCGTTTCCGCGCGCGCCCCGGCGGCCTGCGCCCTGCCCGAGAGGACTGAACCATGGCCGACGATATGCAGAAGGACTGGGCCGAGGCGCGCGAGGCGAAAGCGGCGGATCTGGCGGCGCGGGGCATGTATCTGCCGGAGGAGGAGCATGCCTCCTGCGGCGTCGGCCTCGTCGCGGCGGTGGACGGGCATCCGCGCCGCTCGGTGGTGGAGCATGCGATCACAGCGCTGAAGGCGGTGTGGCACCGCGGCGCGGTGGATGCGGATGGCAAGACCGGCGACGGCGCGGGCATCTACACCGAGATCCCGGTGGAGTTCTTCCAGGACCAGATCCGGCGCACCGGGCACGAGCCCTCCGGCCAGCTCATCGCCGTGGGCCAGGTGTTCCTGCCGCGCACGAACTTCGCCGCGCAGGAGACCTGCCGGACCATCGTGGAGAGCGAGGTGCTGCGCCTCGGCTACTACATCTACGGCTGGCGCCAGGTGCCGGTGAACATCTCCGTGCTCGGCCAGAAGGCGAAGGCGACGCGGCCGGAGATCGAGCAGATCCTGATCTGCAACTCAAAGGAGGTGGACGAGGACACCTTCGAACGCGAGCTCTACGTGATCCGCCGGCGGATCGAGAAGGCGGTGGCAGCGGCCCAGATCACGGGCTTCTACATCTGCTCGCTGTCCTGCCGCTCGCTCATCTACAAGGGAATGATGCTGGCCGAGCAGGTTTCGGAGTTCTACCCGGACCTGCAGGACGACCGCTACACCTCGCGGCTGGCGCTCTACCACCAGCGCTACTCCACCAACACCTTCCCGCAATGGTGGCTGGCCCAGCCCTTCCGGATGCTTGCCCATAACGGCGAGATCAACACGCTGAAGGGCAACCTCAACTGGATGAAGAGCCACGAGATCCGGATGGCCTCCAACTTCTTCGGGGAGCTGGCGGAGGACATCAAGCCCGTGGTCGCGCATGGCTCGAGCGACAGCGCGGCGCTCGATTCGGTATTCGAGCTGATGGTGCGCGCCGGGCGCTCGGCGCCGATGGCCAAGACGATGCTGGTGCCGGAGGCCTGGTCGTCCTCCGAGACGATGCCGGAGGCCTGGAAGGCGATGTACGCCTATTCCAACGCCGTGATGGAGCCCTGGGACGGGCCGGCGGCGCTGGCGATGACGGACGGGCGCTGGGTTGTCGCCGGGCTCGACCGCAACGGCCTGCGCCCGATGCGCTACGTGGTGACCGAGGAGGGGCTCGTGATCGCGGGCTCGGAGGTCGGCATGGTGCCGGTGGACGAAGCGGCGGTAGTGGAGAAGGGCGCGCTCGGCCCCGGCCAGATGCTCGCCATCGATCTGCGCGACGGGCGCATGATGCACGACGCCGAGATCAAGGACGAGCTCGCCGCCGAGCGGCCCTATCCGGAGTGGACGCAGAAGATCACCGACCTCACCGCGGCGCTTGAGGAGCTGACCGAGCCGCGGTCTCTGGAGGGCGCGGCGCTGCGCCGGCGCCAGATCGCGGCGAGCTACTCCATCGAAGAGCTGGAGGTAATCCTGCACCCGATGGCAGAGGACCGGAAGGAGGCGATCGGCTCGATGGGCGACGACACGCCCGTGGCCGTGCTCTCGGACCAGTACCGCCCGCTCAGCCACTTCTTCCGCCAGAACTTCAGCCAGGTGACGAACCCGCCGATCGATCCGCTGCGCGAGCACCGGGTGATGAGCCTGAAGACGCGCTTCGGGAACCTGAAGAACGTGCTGGACGAGGACAGCTCGCAGACCGAGATCATCACGCTGGAGAGCCCGGTGGTGAGCAACGGCCAGTTCGGCCGGATGGTGGAGGCGTTCGGAGACAGCTACCGGGTGATCGACTGCACCTTCCCCGCCACCGGGCCCGAGCCGGCGCTGCGCACGAACCTAGAGCGGGTGCGCCGCGAGGCGGAGGAAGCGGTGCGCGCCGGCTGCGGCCATCTGGTTCTGACCGACGAGGCGGCCGATGGCGAGCGCATCGCAATGCCGATGATCCTGGCGACCTCGGCCGCGCATAGCTGGCTGACGCGCCAGGGCCTGCGCACCTTCTGCTCGCTCAATATCCGCTCGGCCGAGTGCATCGACCCGCACTACTTCGCGGTGCTGATCGGGGCGGGCGCGACCACCGTGAACCCCTGGCTCGCGCAGGAGAGCATCGCGGACCGGGTGGCGCGCGGGTTGCTGGAGGGGCTGTCGGTCGAGCAGGCCATGGCCAACTACCGCGCCGCGATCGATGCCGGCCTGCTGAAGATCATGTCGAAGATGGGGATCTCGGTGGTCTCCTCCTATCGCGGCGGCTGCAATTTCGAGGCGGTGGGCCTCTCGCGCTCGCTGGTGATGGAGTTCTTCCCGGGCATGCCCTCGCGCATCTCCGGCATCGGGCTCACGGGTATCGAGACCAAGCTCCGCGCGCTGCACGCCCGCGCCTGGAAGCCGGGGGCGGAGGTGCTGCCCATCGGCGGCATCTACAAGGCGCGGCGCAAGGGCGAGGCGCATGCCTGGCAGGCGACGCTGATCCACGCCATGCAGGGCGCGGTGGCCAACAACTCCTACGCCCAGTGGAAGCGCTATTCGGAGGGGATGCGCGCGCTCCAGCCCATCCATCTGCGCGACCTTCTCGACTTCAAGCCCCTCGGCCGGCCCGTGCCGCTGGAGGAGGTGGAGAGCATCACCTCCATCCGCAAGCGCTTCGTCACGCCCGGCATGTCCCTCGGTGCGCTCTCGCCCGAGGCGCACAAGGCGCTGAACGTCGCCATGAACCGGATCGGCGCGAAATCCGACAGCGGCGAGGGCGGCGAGGATCCCAAGCACTTCCACCCCGAGCCGAACGGGGACAACCCGTCCGCGCGCATTAAGCAGGTCGCCTCCGGCCGCTTCGGCGTGACGGCGGAGTATCTCAACCAGTGCGACGAGCTGGAGATCAAGGTGGCCCAGGGCGCCAAGCCCGGGGAGGGCGGCCAGCTGCCGGGCTTCAAGGTCACAGAGACCATCGCGAAGCTGCGCCACTCCACCGAGGGCGTGACGCTGATCTCGCCGCCGCCGCACCACGACATCTACTCGATCGAGGATCTGGCCCAGCTCATCTACGACCTGAAGCAGATCAACCCGCGCGCCAAGGTCTGCGTGAAGC
>JBCBWF010000136.1:0-11469 GCA_039817245.1 Pseudomonadota bacterium
GCCTCGCCCATCGCGTCTCCGAGGAAGGAGATGATGATCTCCGAGCCGAGGCAGTGGACCGTATGCGGGCCGGAGAGATTGGCGCGGCGCTTGATCTCCGCGCCGTCGATCACCTTGTGGAGGCGCGGCGCGCGCGGATCGGTGGCGGTGTCGACAACATGGATGTTGTTGGAGCGCACGCCGGGCACCAGCAGATAGCGCCGCGACATCGACGCATCGCCATGGCAGGAGGAGCAGGCGTTCCAGCCCATATGGTGCAGTTCGTCTCCGATCCCCGGCATCTCGAGACGGTGGATGACCTGGCTGTAGGTCGGACTCTCGGGATCGGCATCCACGGTCGCGAGATAGTCCGGCTTCTGGATGCCCGTGCCCGTGTAGATCGCGATCGTGTAGAGCAGCGTCTCGCGAGGGGCCCTGATCGCCTCGGCAGGGCTGGCATAGCCGGGGCCGCCGCATGCTTTGACCATTGCCGATTCCCTCTCCCATTTCCGCGCGCCTTGTTCTGGCGCGGCGCGTCGCGATCACCCTCTTTAGGCCACGCCGCTCCAGCCACGGCGAGCACTTTCTTTGAAAGCGAGGCGAGGAGAGGCCCACTGTGGCTGCCGGGCGAGACGAGGGGCAGCCACAGGCGCAAAGCGGCCTAGCCGGCCGCCAGTTCTGCCCGATGCGCAGCCACGAGGTCCGCCATGCTGTCGAACCGAAAGTCGGTGCGCGGCATGTCGCCAGGGTTCATCGTGGCGCCGAAGCCGTCCTTGTCGTGGCGACGGTAGATCCAGCAATTGGCGAGGCCATGCCGGTTGGCTGGCGCATGATCGTGAAACATGCTTTCCGCGGTGTGGAGAATGTCCGCCTTGCCGATCCCTCGGCGCGCCAGAGCCTCGAGCATGTAGTCGAAGTTCCGATCGGAGGGTTTGTAGCTGCCGACATCCTCGGCGGTGTAGACCCCGTCGAAGGTGACACCGAGACGGGCGTTCGAGCCGGAGAAGCTGAGATTGTCCGTATTGGTCAGCACCACGAGCTTGTAGTGCTGCTTCAGATACGCAAGTGCTGCGCGGCTGTCCTCGAAGGCGGGCCATTGGCGGACGGAGAGCCCGTAGGCCGCGCACTCCTCCCAGGTGACCTCCACACCCCATTCCTCGGCGAGGCGGCGATAGACCACGCCGAGGAGATCGCTGTACGTCTTCGCCGGCGTCCAGCGCTGGGCGGTCGACTCGTGATAGGCATGCGCTTCGAGGATCTCGTCGCGTGTGAGACTGCGGCTCACCCTGTCGGTCAGGGGCTTCAGCCCGCTGACCATGCCGCTCTCCCAGTCGATCAGCGTGCCATAGACATCGAATGTCAGGGCTTTGAAGCTGCTAAGCTTCATGTGGGCTCCCTCCGCTTGTCCCGTCGGAGGTCAGGCTTGGCACGAACCGCACGGCTCCGCAAAGCCCCGCGCTGCAATCGAAGCGCTACAGCGGATGATTGCCGGGGATCTCAGGAACAGGGGGAGAGCGATGGTGGGCCATGTAGGACTCGAACCTACGACCAAGTGATTAAGAGTCACCTGCTCTACCAACTGAGCTAATGGCCCCCAGAAGCTGGGGTGCGAGGGGGTCACCCGTCGCAGGGCGGCGAGATAGGGGTAATGCGCGGTTGGGTCAAGGGCTGGAGGTACTGCTGCGCGGGTGCGGAAGGCAGGCGCCCGGGTCAGATGCGGTCAGCGGCGGCGTTTCAGGTAGACGTAGAACGCGCCACCGCCGCCATGCCGCCGGTGGGCCTCGTAGATGCCGACGATCTGGCGGGCATGCGGGCCGGTACGCAGCCAGCGGGGGGCCGCATCGCGCAGGACCCCGCGACCGGGCGCGAGGAAGGGTGCGCTGTCCTGCGTATCGTGGCGGCCGCCCTTGCCGGTGATCACGAGGACGCAGCGCGCTCCGCGAGACAAAGCCTCGGCGATGAAGCGATCCAGCCGGTGGTGGGCGCGCTCTGCGGTAAGGCCGTGGAGGTCGATCCGGGCGTCGGGGTCGCGCTCACCGCGGCGCAGACGCTCGGCGGTGCGCCGGTCGAGGCCCGCCTCCGGCCGGCCGACGGGGCGCGGGGCGGGGTCGTGCAGCACGGCCGAGACGCGATGTGGGCTGGAGGGGCCGACAGGGCGGAGCGTCGCACGCGGTGGCGGGCCCTTCGCCGGGCCCTTTGCCGGGCATGGCGCGGGGCGGGCCGGGCGATGCGTGATGGGACGCTCGGGGCGCTCCGGCCGTTCCGGCGCGCGCGCGCCCGGGACAACCTTGTTGCGCTTCTCGCGTTCGAGACGATCCGCGGTGCCGGCCACAGCGTCCCAGACCGCGCGGTCATCGCTGGTGAGCGCGCGGCGGCGGCGCCAGGGCGGCAGGGCGCTCATCGCCGCGCCCTCGCGTTGCGGCGCGCCGCGCGGATCTGGGTCACCGTCCCGTCACTCCCCGGTCGCGGTGAGGAGCCAGTTGGGGTTGGGCGCGCCCATCACTCGGCTGAAGGTCCAGACATCGGTCTGGCGGCGGATCTCGTTCGGGTCACCCTCCACCACCCGGTTCTCGCGATCGCGGACGGCGGTGATCAGCTCGCCTACAAAGCGCAGCGTGACATCGGCCTCGCTGGTCTCGGGGTCGAAGGCCGCGGTCTCCACACGGATATCGCGCACGCCGATGAACCGGGCCTCGACGGTGAGCTCCTCGCTCTCACGCTCCCCGATCACGCTCTCGAAGGCGCGGTAGACATCCGGCGCGAGGAGGTTCTGCAGGAGGTCGCGGTCGCCCTCCTCATAGGCCATCAGCACCATCTCATAGGCCTGGCGCGCACCGTCCAGAAAGGCGCCGACGGTGAAATCGGGCTCGGCGGCGCGCATTGCCGCGAAGGCTTCGCGCGCATGCTCGGGCACCATCTGTTCGCCGGCAATGTCGTCGATCGGCGGGTCGGCGCGCGGCGAGGGACGGTCATCGGCATCGGTTTGCGGCGCGCCATGGAGGTTCTCCGGCGGCGCTTCATAGCCGGTGCGGGTCCCGATCACGGATCTCAGCCGGTAAAGCACAAAGGCCGCGATCGCAAAAAGGATCAGCAGCTCAATCAATTGTGCGCTCATCGGAACCCCATCTGCCTGTCTGTCCGAGCCAAGCCTGCACCGGGATCGCCCGGTCAGGTCCGTTGCGCCGTCGTGGTAACCGCGCCCCGCTGCGATTATGTAAGCCGCTAATGGCGGCAAGTCTATGAACGCTGCGGTCCTAGACCGCGGCCGCGGCAATGAGGAGTGCTGGGCGAACAATGTGGATTTTTCTGGCGCTGCTCGTTGTGCCGCTGATCGAGATCGGGCTGTTCATCGAGGTCGGCGGGCTCATCGGGCTCTGGCCGACCATTGCCGTTGTGATCGGCACGGCGCTGCTGGGAACGGTTCTGTTGCGCGCGCAGGGGCTGGCGGCGCTGCGCGATCTTCAGTCGCAGATGAATCGCGGGGAGGATCCGAGCCGGACACTGGCGCATGGCGCGCTGATCCTGGTGGCCGGCGTGGTGCTGCTCACGCCGGGGTTCTTCACCGACGCCATCGGCTTTCTGCTGCTGGTGCCGCCCGTCCGCGCGGCGCTGATCGCCTCGCTCGGCCGGCATGTGCGCGTGGCCGCAGCGAATGTGCATGTGCACAGCGCCCACGGTCCTCCGCCGGGGGCGCGCCGTGATCCGGGCGGGAAGGGGCCGGTCATCGATGGCAGCTTCGAGACCGTGGAGACCGAGGACGAGCAGGAGGAGCGTCCGACGCCTCCCGGCGGCACGGCGGGGCGCAGCGGCTGGACCCGGCCCGGCGGCGGGTGAGCCACCCCGCATCGGCGCCGCGTCCCACCGGAGTTGCGTTGCCGCCGTGTAAACGATCTGTTAGCCCACCCGCGACGCCATAACCGCAGTGAGGAGGGCCGCAGATGGCCGACACTACCAATACCCAGGCCCAGGGCTCCGATCCCGGCGCGCAGCCGCAGGTGAAGATGCTCGCGCATTTCGTGCGCGATCTGAGCTTCGAGAATGTCGGCGCGATCGAGGGGACGGCTGCGGACGGAACGCCGGAGATCAATGTCACGGTGAACCTGGAGGCGAACTCCATTGGTGAGAATCGCTACCAGACGATCATGAAGATCAACGCGACAGCCAAGACGGCAGAGAGCACGCGCTTCGTGGTGGAGCTCGACTACTGCGGCGTGTTCGGTCTGGAGAACGTGCAGCAGGAGCATGTGCATCCGTTCGTCTTCATCGAGTGCCCGCGCCAGCTGCTGCCCTTTGCCCGCCGTGTGGTGGCCGATGCGACGCGCGACGGCGGCTATCCGCCGCTGATGCTCGACAATGTCGATTTCGCGACGCTCTACCGTCAGCGGATCGAGCAGCTGCGCCAGCAGCAGGACACGACCGCGCCCGGCGCACCGACCGAGGTCTGATCGCGCAGGTCGCCTAGGCCCGGTTCCAGAGGGGATCGGGCCCCAGGCCGGCTACGAAAGCCGCGTGCGCCTCGGCCTCCGCCTCCGTCAGCCGCGGGGCGAGCGGGCGAGGGCGCGCGCGGGGGGGAGACGCCGCGGTGGGCGTCTCCGCTGTGGGCGCCGCTCTTTCCGTGTTCTCGGCGAGGCTGAGACCACGCTGCCGGCCGCCGAGAAGCTCCAGATAGACATCTGCGAGAAGCTCGCAGTCGAGGAGCGCTCCATGCTTCTCGCGCCCGCTGTTGTCGACGCCGAAGCGTTTGCAGAGCGCGTCGAGCGAGGCCTGTGCGCCGGGGAACTTCTTGCGGGCCATGCCGAGCGTATCCACCGCGCGTTCGCCGGGCATGGCCGGCACGCCGAGACGGGCAAACTCGGCGTTCAGCATGGCCATGTCGAAGGACGCGTTGTGGATCACCAGACGGTCGTCCCCGATAAAGGCGCGGAACGCCGTCGCGATATCGGCGAACCGGGGTTTATCGCGCAGGAAATCCTCGCTGAGACCATGCACGCGGAAGGCCTCCGCCGGCACGGAGCGCTCGGGGTTGATGTACTGGTGGTAGGTGCGGCCGGTGCGCAGGTGATTGACCAGCTCGACCGCGCCGATCTCCACCACGCGGTGTCCCTCCGACGGATCAAGACCGGTGGTTTCGGTATCGAGAACGATCTCACGCATGGCCGGCCTTCTCCGCTTCCGCTTGAAGGATTTCGGCCACGCGGGCGCGGGCGGCGTCAAGCCCAAGGCTGGTGTCGATCAGATAGTCGGCGCGGCGGCGCTTCTCTGCGTCGGGCACCTGGCGGGCGAGGATCGCCTCGAAGGCTGCTTCGGTCATGCCGGGGCGTGCGAGGACGCGGCGGCGCTGCTCCTCGGCCGGGGCCGTGACGACGACAACGCGGTCGAGCCAGCCATCCGCACCGGTCTCGAACAGAAGGGGGATGTCGAGGAGCGCGAGCCGGGAACCGGCGGCTCGCGCCTCGGCGAGAAAGGCATTGCGGTCGTCTGCGACGAGCGGATGGATCGCGGCCTCGATGCGCGCAAGGAGGCTCGCATCGTCGAGCAGCGCTTCGCGAAGGCGCGCGCGGTCTACAGCACCGTCGGGTGTAACGGCCCCGGAAGCCAAGGGAGCGATGGCCGGGCCGCCGCGCCCGCCCGGGGCATAGAGCCGGTGCACCGCCGCGTCGGCATCCCAGACCGGCACGCCGGCATCGGCGAACATCGCAGCCGTGGTGCTCTTTCCCATCCCGATGGAGCCGGTGAGGCCGAGGGTGATCATCGCTTGGGCCGCGGGGCGAGGCAGGCGGCGCGCAGGGCCGCATCGACCGCGGGATCCGCGCCGAACCAGGCGCGGAAGGCCGGGCGCGCCTGGTGCAGCAGCATGCCGAGACCGTCCACAGCGCAGAGCCCCCGGGCGCGCGCCGCCGCGAGCAGCGGTGTCTCGAGCGGAGCGTAGACGATGTCGTTCACGACACCGCCCGCGGGCATGGCGTCGAGCACGATGTCGAGCGGCGGCTTGCCGGCCATCCCGAGGCTTGTGGTGTTCACCAGCAGCCCGGCGCCGTCGAGTGCGTCCGACCGCTCGTCCCAGGCGACGGGGCGTGCGACACCGGGGCGGAGCGAGGCGAGCGTGTCGGCCCGGTCTCGGGATCGGTTGGCGATCCGTATCTCCGGCACACCCGCTTCGGCGAGCGCATGGACGACGGCGCGGGCCGCCCCGCCAGCGCCGAGGACGAGGGCGGGCGCGGCCTTTGCCTGCCACAGCGGCGCCCCGGCGCGCAGGTTTTCAAAGAACCCGTAAGCGTCCGTATTGTCCGCGATGCGTCCCTGAGCGGGATCGAAGACGATCATGTTGGCAGCGCCGATAACCTCCGCGGTTTCGGTCCGGAGATCCGCCTCGGCGAGCGCGCTCTCCTTATGCGGCACGGTGACGTTCACGCCCCGGAAGCCGGACTTAGGCAGGGCAGCGAAAACCATCGCGAAATCGGCTGGATCGACGGCGAGGGGGATGTAGTGGCCCGCAATGTCCATCGTGGCGAACCAGTGCGCGAAGAGAATGGGCGACTTGGACTGATGGATCGGCCAGCCCATCACGCCGGCGACCCGTGGGGCCTCGTCCGTCATTCGGTGAGCACCCCTTGTGCGCGGAGAAAGCCGAGAAGCGGCAGAAGCGGAAGGCCGAGCACGGTGAAATGGTCCCCCTCGACGCTGGCGAAGAGCTGGGCGCCCTCGCGCTCGAGCATGTAGGCGCCGACGGTTTGGGTGACGCGCTCTCCCATGGCATCGAGATAGCCATCGAGGAAGCGCTCCGTAAAGGGCCGCATCGTCAGGCGGGCGGTGCCGATATGGCGCCAGAGCGGGGCGCCGTCGCGCACGATCACGGCCGCCGATAGAAGCGTGTGGGTGCGGCCGTGCAGGGAGAGGAGCTGCGCGCGTGCCTCGGCACGGTCGGCCGGCTTGTCGAAGGCGGTGGCATCGGCCTCCAGGATCTGGTCGGCACCAAGGACGAGGGCGCCAGGATGGCGGGCGGCAATGCGCAACGCCTTGAGCTCGGCCAGCTTGTCCGCCTGATCGCGCGGGGGTGCCCCTTCAGCTCGGAGCGCCGCCTTGATGCTTTCCTCGTCGATCCGCGCGGGGGCCACGGTGACGGGAACGCCGGCGGCCTCGAGCATCGCGGCGCGGGCGGGACTCGCACTGGCGAGGATCAGGGTGCTCATGCGGAAAGGCCGCGACCGCGGGCGCGGAGGAGGGCCTGGATCTCAGCCGCCGTTTCTTCGATAGAGCGGCGGGTCACGTCGATGACCGGCATGTCGTAGCGCGCGAAGAAGAGGCGGCTGTCGGCCACTTCGCGCCGGATCCGGTCGGGATCGACGTAGTCGCTCGGCCGGTCGCCAAGCGCTTCGATCCGGTGGCGACGGACCTGCTCCAGCCGGGCGGGGCTGACGATGAGACCAACGGCCGGGATGCCGTCGGCAATCGCCTCGAGAAAGGCAGGATCGGGCGGGCTGCCCGGCACGAGCGGCAGGTTCGCGGCCTTGATGCCGCGATAGGCGAGGTAGATGCAGGTCGGCGTCTTGGAGGTGCGGCTGACCCCGGTGAGGATCACATCGGCGGCCTTCAGGCGCTCGCCCTTTGCGCCGTCGTCATAGGCGATCGCAAAGTCCAGTGCCGCGATCCGCTCGAAATACGCCTCATTGACGCGGTGCTGCAGGCCGGGTTCGTGTTTGGGCTCGCGGCCGAGAAAACGGGCGAGGCGGGCGACATGGGAGTCGATCAGCGGAACGCCTTCGGCGCCGATGGTGGCGAGGGCGTCGACGAGCCGGTCACGCAAGGCAATGTCGGCGAGGGTGAAGAAGACAAGACCGGGTTCTGCTCGAACGCGAGACACGGCCTTGTCGAGCTCGGCGGTGTTGCGCACGAAGACCGCCATGTGGAGCGAAACATCGGTACCGGCGAACCGTGCGAGGGCGGCTTTGACAACGGCATAAGCTGTCTCGCCCGTGGAATCCGAGATGATGTGGATGTTGGGCCGCGCTTCCGGATCTCCCATCGCGTACTGCTCCCGCTGCGACTGCATGCCCGTCGCCGCCAGGTTCCGTACGAGGTGCGACAGCTTGTGGATAACGGGGGAAACCGGGATAAGCCAGCGCATCCGCGGTCAGCCTGTGGAGCAATGCGGGTGTCATCCACATGTAAATAAACCTTTAAGAGTTTTCCACATGGTCGCTCCGAGGCGTTGCATTCTGACGCGAAACACGGTCTTTCTGGCCACGAAACAGGGGAATTCGCGCTCCGGCTGTGCATATCACGGCCATTCGCGTGGAATCGGAGGCGCCAATTCGAGGCAGGCGACGGAATGCGACAGGCGGATAACCCTGTGCACAACTTCCGGGAAAAGCTAATCCCCGTTATCCAACGCGCATACAACAACCACATAAGAGTCGAACGCTAGGGGGATGGATGAAACGCTTGCTCCGGGTGCTCAATGGGGAACCTCTCAGCCCGCCGCCAGTCTGGCTGATGCGGCAGGCCGGGCGGTACCTTCCGGAATACCGTGCGACGCGGGAGAAGGCTGGGAGCTTTCTCGACCTCTGCTACACGCCGGAGCTAGCGGAGGAAGTCACTCTTCAACCGATCCGCCGCTATGGCTTCGACGCGGCGATCCTGTTCGCGGATATTCTGCTGGTCCCACAAGCCCTGGGGATGAACCTGACCTTCGTCGAAGGCGAAGGACCGCGAATGCGTTGGCCCAAGGAGCCTGTGGATCTCGGGTCGCTCAGACCAGTCGACGAGATCGATGAAACCCTTTCGCCGGTCTATAAAACAGTCGGGCGTCTCTCTCGCTCACTCCCGGAAGAGACGACACTGATCGGTTTTGCAGGGGCACCCTGGACGGTCGCGACCTACATGATCGCCGGGCGAGGATCGACCGACCAGGCTGCGACGCGCAAAGCGCTGTTCGCGATGCCGGATACCTTTGCCGCTTTGATCGACAGGGTGACGGAAGCGACCATCCACTACCTCTCGCGGCAGATCGATGCCGGTGCAGAAGTGGTGATGCTCTTCGATAGCTGGGCGGGAGCGCTGCCTGCGAGCCGGTTTGACGCGATCGCTGTGAAGCCGGCGCAACGGATCGCAGGCGCACTGCGAGAGCGGCATCCTGGTATCCGTTTCATCGGCTTTCCGCGCGGGGTCGGGGCGCTCTACCCGAGTTTTGCAGAAGCGGTGAAGCCGGATGCTGTTGCCCTGGATTCCCAGATGCCGCTGGGCTGGGCGCGGACGGCGATGCCGAACGTCGCTTTGCAGGGGAACCTGGACCCGGCCCTGATGATTGTGGGGGGCGAGGCGCTCAAGGCGGAGACGCAACGGATCCTGGCGGAGATGGACGGACATCCGCATATCTTCAATCTCGGGCACGGCATCACGCCGGAAGCGGATCCGGGCAATGTCGATCTCCTCCTGAAGACGATCCGGGGCTGATCGATGGGGGATTTCCTGAGTGCCGCCTATCCCTGGACGCTAAGCTTTCATGTGATCTCGATGATCGCCTGGATGGCGGGGATTTTCTATCTCCCGCGCCTTTTCGTCTATCATGCGGAGCGGGTGACGGGGCCTGGCGAGCTCGGGGATACCTTGACTGTGATGGAGCGCAAGCTCCTGAAATTCATCATCAATCCAGCGGGCGTTGCGACCTGGGTCTTTGGGCTCCTCCTGGTGTTCACGCCGGGGGTGGTCGACTGGACGGTGGATTTCTGGGCCTGGGGGAAAGCGATCCTCGTGATCGGGATGACGGTCTTCCATCACGCCCTGGTCCGGTGGCAGCGAGCCTTTGAGAATGGCGTGAACATGCATCCCGGACGGTATTATCGATTGATGAACGAGGTGCCGACGCTGTTGATGATCGGCATCGTTATCCTGGTCATCGTGAAACCTATTTGATGACAGGTAATTGACAGGCGCGTTCTGCACATCATATGCCTCTGAGCCTCACCGGCCGGCTCATGTGACCTCTCGCGATCGAACCCGATCGCACCATGGGCTATCTGCTCTCACGCCACGGCGGACCTCCCATGAGTCAGCAAAAGCTATCCGATTTGAAGGCGAAATCGCCGACTGAGCTTCTCGAAATCGCCGAGGAGCTAGAAGTTGAGAATGCCTCCTCGATGCGCAAACAGGATATGATGTTTGCCATTCTGAAGGAGCTTGCAGAGCGTGATGTCGATATTATCGGTTCTGGTGTGCTTGAGGTTCTACAGGATGGCTTCGGGTTCCTGAGATCACCTGAGGCAAACTATCTACCTGGCCCAGACGATATCTATATCGGACCTAATCAGATCCGTAGATTTGCTTTGCGGACGGGTGATACAGTTGAGGGGCCAATTAGGGCACCGAAGGATAGTGAGCGTTACTTCGCTCTTTTGAAGGTGAACTCGATCAACTTCGAGGATCCTGAGAAAACTCGACACAAGGTTCATTTTGACAACCTCACGCCGCTTTATCCGGATGAGCGGCTGAAGATGGAGGTCGAGGATCCGACCATCAAAGACAAGTCGGCGCGGGTGATCGATCTCGTCGCTCCGATCGGGAAGGGTCAGCGCTGCCTGATCGTCGCACCGCCGCGCACTGGTAAGACCGTGCTGCTCCAGAATATCGCGCGTTCGATCGAAGTGAACCATCCGGAATGCTACCTGATCGTGTTGCTCATCGATGAGCGACCGGAGGAAGTTACGGACATGCAGCGCTCGGTGGCTGGCGAGGTGGTGTCATCGACCTTCGATGAGCCGGCAACGCGGCATGTGGCTGTGAGCGAGATGGTAATCGAGAAGGCCAAGCGCCTTGTGGAGCATGGGCGGGATGTGACGATCCTCCTCGACTCGATTACCCGGCTCGGCCGCGCCTACAACACAGTGGTGCCGAGCTCTGGCAAGGTGCTGACCGGTGGTGTCGATGCGAATGCGCTGCAGCGACCGAAGCGGTTCTTCGGTGCGGCCCGGAACATCGAAGAAGGTGGCTCGCTGACAATCATCGCGACGGCGCTGATCGATACGGGCAGCCGCATGGACGAAGTGATCTTCGAAGAGTTCAAGGGAACCGGTAACTCGGAGATCGTGCTTGACCGCAAGGTTGCGGACAAGCGGGTGTTCCCCGCAATCGACATCTTGAAGTCTGGTACGCGGAAGGAGGATCTTCTCGTATCGAAAGTAGACCTCACGAAGATGTTTGTGCTGCGTCGGATCTTGAACCCGATGGGAACTACAGATGCCATCGAGTTCTTGTTGTCGAAGCTGAAGCAGACGAAGACAAATTCCGAGTTCTTCGATTCGATGAACGCCTAGGACGAAGGGCGCAGTATCACGCTGCCAGTGGTCTTGCGAGCTTCGAGATCCTTATGTGCGGTGACGGCGTCCTCAAGGGGATAAACCGCGGGCTTAGCGATGTGAACTGCTCCGGTTTGCAGCGTAGCGAAGAAATCTGCAGCAGCGGCCTGCAACATGTCGCGTGTGGCGGTGTAGTGGA
>JBCBWF010000271.1:0-7029 GCA_039817245.1 Pseudomonadota bacterium
AAGGGCAGCCCCTCGATATCGCCGACCGTGCCGCCGATCTCGCAGAGCATGAAATCCACCTCGTCCTCGCCGATGGCGAGCCAGGTTTTGATCTCGTCCGTCACATGCGGGATCACCTGGATGGTCTTGCCGAGATAGTCCCCGCGGCGCTCCTTCTCGAGCACGTTGGAGTAGATCCGGCCGGAGGAGACGCTGTCGCTTGCGCGCGCTGCCACACCCGTGAACCGCTCGTAATGGCCGAGATCGAGATCGGTCTCCGCGCCGTCATCGGTGACGAACACCTCGCCATGCTCGAACGGGCTCATCGTGCCGGGATCGACGTTGAGATAGGGGTCGAGCTTGCGCAGCCGCACCGTGTAGCCGCGCGCCTGCAGGAGCGCCCCGAGGGCGGCCGCCGTCAAACCCTTGCCGAGCGAGGATACGACGCCCCCCGTGATGAAAATATATCGCGCCATTCCCGCTGCCCCGCAGATCTAGTGTGCGGCAATCCCCCTGCCGCATCATCTACCACGGGATTAGAGCTATACGGGATAATGCCGGCCCCTTCAAGCGGGCGTGGCGCAACCTGCGGGCCGCGCGACGTCGGCGCCACCCGCTCGCCTGTGAGGAAGGGCACAGCCGCGCCCGGAACATTCCGGTATGTATGACGAAATTCACAGGGGAATGAGGAGCTTGGATCGGTGTCAGTCTTTCTCAGATACGCCGAAGTGACCGGTGAAGCGACCGATGACGGTCCCGAAGCTGTCGATCCGACGGAGAACGGCTTAACCGCCAACGTGATCGGTCTCGCCATCGACCCCTCCGGCGATGACGCCGCCGCGACATACCCCGTCGGCGGTAGCCCGGCGGGCGACGATGCGCCGATCGTCGACGACTACAGCTTCTTCTGATCCGCAGGGCGGAGGCGCGGTCACGGCAATCGGTCGCGCCGCCGCTCCGCATGGATGAGCCACAGGTTCCGCGTGTAGATGAAGAAGCCGAGGGACTGGCCGAGGATGAAGACCGGGTCTGCCCGGTAGATCGCATAGGCCAGCAGGACCGAAGCGCCCGCGATCGAGAACCACCAGAACGCCACCGGGATCACCGATCGCTGCGCCTTCTCCGAGGCGATCCACTGGATCAGGAAGCGCATCATGAAGAGCCCCTGACCGCCGAGGCCGACCAGGATCCAGATGAGCTCGCCGGTGCTCTCCGCCCCGAGGGCGTCCATCAGGGTCTGCATGGCCGCCCCTCGCGCAGATCAGCCATCGGTGTGCACGACATCGGCCACCCGGCGCCGGCGGATCAGCCACCACACGCCGAGCAGGTCCTGCACACCCACGAGGGCGCGGCCGATATTGGTGTATTTCGACCGGCCGGCCTCGCGCGCGCGGTGCGAGACATCGACGAGCGCCACCCGGTAGCCCTCCCGCTTCACCAGCGCGGGCAGGTAGCGGTGGATGTGATCGAAGAAGGGCAGGGCGAGGAAGACCGCGCGGGGGAAGGCTTTGAGCCCGCAGCCCGTGTCGCGCGTGTCGTCCTTCAGGATCGCGGCGCGCAGGCGGTTCGCTGCGCGCGAGGCGAGCCGCTTGGAGAACGTGTCCTGCCGGTCGACGCGCTGGCCGGCCACGAGGCCGAGGCCGGCATCGCCGGCGAGAAGCGGGGCGAGCAGCTTCGGCAGCTCCGATGGCGGGTTCTGCCCGTCTCCGTCCAGCGTGCAGATGATTGGCGCGCGCGCGGCGAGCACGCCGGAGCGCACGGCCGCAGACTGTCCGCAGGCTTTGGCATGGCGCACTTCGCGCAGCCAGGGCAGCTCGGCGCGCGCCTGGGCGATGGCCGTCGCGGTCGTGTCCGTGGAGCCGTCATTCACGAAGATGGCCTCGAAGGGGCCGATGCTGGCGCAGGCCGCGCCGATCTCGCGGGCGAGCGAGAGGACGTTCTCCGCCTCGTTCAGCATGGGTGCAACGACGGTGAAGCGCGGTGTCTCGGTCATCAGTCGGGCCCCCCTTCCGGCGCGCGTTCATAGCCGAGGGGCGCTGCGGGGGGAAGGGCGCTCAGGGCGTGCAAGGGGCCCAGCGCGGGTCGTCGACGGTGAGGAGCGTCGCGGTCTCCGGCTTGCCGCGGTTGTAGTTGAAGTAGCGCGCCTCGCCGCGGGGCAGGAGGGCAGGCGCGTCCGGTCCCCGCGCCTCTGCCAGCCGGTCCGCCCAGCGGCGCTCCAGCAGGAGCAGCGTGCCGGGGCTGGCGGCGAGCGCCTCCGCGGCTTCCTCGGGTGTCGCCAGCCGCGTTTCGGTGCCGGCGAGGAAGACGAGGCTCGGCTCGCGGTAGCCGAGCGAGACGAGCGGGCCCTCGGCGCAGGCGCGCCAGGGCTCGGCCAGTGCGACGACCCGCGGGCTGGCGAAGGCCGTCTGCAAACCGGGAAGCCCGAACTGCAGGACGCCCATATAGATCGCCAGCGCTGCAGGGATGGAGGCGGCCGCCTGCGCTCTTAGCCTGCCGTCGAGCGCCGCCCGGCCGGCGATCACCGCAAACGCCGCGCCGACGAGGCCGAAGAGCGCGGCACCCGGCAAGACGCGCCCCTCGAGTGCCACCGGCAGCGCCACCGCCGCGAGGCCGAGTACGACGCCGGGCAAGGCCGCGAGCACGGCGCAGAGGCGGCGCATCCAGCGCGCCTCGGGCGGCGCGCCCTCGGTGATCCACCAGGCGACGAGGATCGCGAGTGCAGGATAGAGCGGCAGGACATAGTGCGGCAGCTTTGTCGGCACGAGCTCGACGACCAGCCAGAAGGGCAGCACCCAGGCCGCCAGCAGCAGCACGACCCGGCTCGACCGCGCCGCCCAGGCGGCCGCCAGCGCCCCGGGCAGGAAGGCGGCCCAGGGCCAGAACGTGCCCCAGACGATGGCGCTGTAGAGCCCGGGCGGGCCCCAGTGCTTCTCCTTGCCCTCAGCCACCTTGCCGAGCAGGTCCTCGCCCACGCTCTCGGCGAAGAAGCGTCCGTCGGAGATGATCCAGATGGCGATGAGCCAGGGCGCGACGAGCAGCACCGTGAGGCCGATCCCCGGCAGCGGGCGCAGGGCTGCGAGGCTCGGCACCCGTCGGTCCGCCAGCGCCACCGCGCCGAGTGCCAGGAGCGCGATCAGCGGCACGATCGGGCCCTTGAGCAGGATCGCCGCTGCCATGGCGAGCCAGAAGACAAGCCAGGTCCCGCGCCCGGCCTGCCCCACCAGCACCCGCAGCAGCGCGCCGAGGGCGAGGACGGCGGTCAGCATCAGCGCAGCGTCGGTCTTGGCGATCGTCGATTCGGCCGCCACCAGGACCGTGGTGCCGAGGGCGAGACCTGCGAGGAGCGCCGCAGGCGGCGCCAGCAGTGCGCGCGCGGCCCAGAGGGTGGCCATCGCGCCCAGAACCGCGCCGAGGAGCGAGGGAAGCCGGTAGGCCCAGATCGACGCCTCCGCGCCGCCGAAGGGCAGGGTCGCGGCCGCCTGCAGCCAGTAGATCCCGACCGGCTTCTTCCAGCGCGGCGCGTCCTGGAAGCGGATGTCCACGAGGTCGCCGGTCTCGTGCATCTGCTTCGTGGCCTGCGCGAAGCGGGCTTCGTCGCGGTCGGTGACCGGCAGGCTGGTGAGCCCCGGCAGCGTTGCGAGAAGCGCCACGAGCCCCGCGACCGCCATGGCGCGGGCGGGGCTGGCCGCGGCGCCTGCGAGCAGGGCGGCGAGGAGCGCTTCGAGCTTTGTGGCGGCGCGGGCGAGCGGGCCGGCGCCGGCGGGCCGGTCGCCCATGCCGGGCCTCACTCCGCGGCGGGCGGGGTCTGCGGCGCGCCGGGAGGCAGCAGCGAGCCGCCATCGCCGCCCAGATCGGTGGCGGGCGCGGGCAGCGGGATCTGCACGCCGTCCCCGATGGGCTGCGAGAAGTCGTCCACCACCGAGCCCGTGTCCCGCCCGCCGCCGGAGAGGATAGTGAGCAGGATCGAGGTGGCGATGAAGCCCATGGCGAGCCCCCAAGTCAGCCGCGTGAGCGCCGAGGCGGCACCGCGCTGGGAGACGAGCCCGCCCCCGCCGCCACCGATCCCGAGCGCGCCGCCCTCCGAGCGCTGCAACAGCACCACGGCGATCAGGCAGAGCGCGAGGATCAGGTGAATGACGAGAACGACGGCTTCCATGGTGCCTCCGGCAGGCATGCGAATGACAAAACGCCCAAGATCGCCACGGGGCGCCGGGACGGGGATCTCCGTCGCGATCGACGGCTTGCGGCGCGTTCTAGCGCCGCCGGCCGGGTCTGTCGAACGGAAAGGCATGCGTCCGCAGGTGCGACGCTCCGCCGGTCACGCAGCCGAGATGCCGCCATTCACGCTGATCGCCTGTCCCGTGATCCGCCGCGCGCCGGGCCCGGCGAGGAAGACGGCCAGCGCGGCGAGATCGGCGGCCACGGTGGGGCCGAGATGCGCGAGCGGGCGCGCCTTGGCGAAGAGCCTGGCGGAGAAACTGCCCTCGGCCATCAGCCGGTCGGTCAGCGGTGTACCCTCCACGAGCGAGGGCGTGATCACATTGGCGCGGATGCCATTGCGCTTGCCCTCGATGGCGAGGCCGCGGGCGAACTGGATGATGGCGGCCATCCCGGCGCCGATGACGCTCTCGCCGGGCGTTGCGATCTTGCCGGCATCCGAGGCGACGGCGATGACCGACCCGCCCCCGGCCGCTGCCATACCGGGCAGCACGGCGCGCCCGGCATAGAGGACGGGCGCGAGGTCCTGCAGGAGGGCGGTGCGGATATCCTCGAGGGACTGCTCGTGAAGCAGCGTCGGCAGCCGGGCCCCGCCGGTGGAGACGAAGAGCGTGTCGATCCGTCCGAGCGCGTTCTCGGCCGCCGCGACCAGCGCTTCGACGGCCCGCGGATCGGCGGCATCGCAGGGCAGGAAGCGCGCGGTCTCGGGCAGGCGGCGGAGCGCGGTCTCACCGCGCCCCCGGTCGCGTCCCGCAAGCACAACCCGCGCGCCTGCTGCCGCAAAGGCCTCCGCCGTCGCCAGCCCGATGCCCGATGTGCCCCCGAGGAGCACGACACCCTGCTCCGCCAGCGGACGCGGCTCGAAACCCGCCATCTACGCATCCTCGCAAGACCGGCCTTTGCGCCGCCATTGGGGTCCGCGATGGGCAGGGGGTCAAGGGAGCGCGCGCGGCTCTGGCGCCCCCTCCCGTTCTGGCAGGGGGTGCGTCGCTTCTGTCGCCGCGGGCCTACTCGCCGCGGAGGTTGCGCAGCATCCAGAGCGGCTGCTCGGGGCCCGCATTCGGCAGGATGATCGAACGCGCATAGCTCAGCGTCGTCGTCCAGCCCGCACGGCCATGCATCCGGCGGAGCGACCGCTCGGAGCCGCGCCGCGCCACCATGGCCATCACCTCGGCCCCCTGGCGCGCGGCGTGCTTGCAGGCCTTCGTGAAGAGCCGCCGGCCGATCCGCGTGCTGCGATAGGGCGCCTCGACGGTCAGCGCACATTCCGCGCGCGTTCCGCGATAGCCGATCTCGACGGTGGCGCGCAGTTCGCCGTCCACCACCCAGCCTATCACGTCGTTCAACTCACTCGTCCGCGCCCAGTGCACGAGGTCGGGATCGTCCATCGCGCTGTGGAACCGGGTCTGGATGCAGGTATCCGACAGTCGGCGCACATGCCGCAGAAGCATCGGCCACTCGCCGCGCTCCAGCATGCGGATTTCTCCACGCGGAGAAAACAAGTCCAGCCTCGGAAAACGCATCACAAGCCTCCCAAAAAGTCACAACAATGCAACTATGAGGAGCATTCTCCGACGAGTCTACCGGAGGACGTGTAGGGCCCTTATTCATCGAATCTCGGCAACGGTGACAGGTGTTGCCATTTCGCAGCCATCATTGCGAGCAAAGTTCGCCTAATTCCGCCTAACTGTTGTATCAAAACGGGAAATAACGATTCGGTAACGATCTCACGCGTCGACATCGTCCACATCCGTCTGCCCCGTGAGCACGCGCCGCACGATGCTCCAGGAGAGGCCGATCCCCAGCGTCAACCCTAAGGCGAGTAGCGCGAGCCACTGGATGATCCCGCGGTCCTGTAGCGAGAGGGACACGATGCCGTAATAGACGAGCGTCCAGGCCAGCGCCGCCAGCAGCGCGGCGATAAGCACGATGCCCACCACGCCGATGGATCGCAGCGTCGCGCGCAGGAAGATGATGAAGAGGATCGCGAGCGCCACGCCGCCCAGCACCTTCAGCGGCAGATCCTCCTCGAACCCGCCGGCGACCCAGTGCAGATAGGAGTAGCCGCTCGGATTGTACGTCGCCAGCACCAGGGCGATGGCCGCGATGCAGCGCTGGGCGATGTCGGAGAAGCTCAGCGTTTTGCCGGCCATGCGGGGGGTCCTTTCGCAGCGGGGTGAGGTGCGTCGCGCGCGGCGGATCATACCCGTTCCGGTGGCAATGTCGCGCCGTTCTTCAACCGTCTCGCGCTCGCCTGCGCGGCTGTGCCCGCCCATGCCAACAATCCTCGTGCAAAACGGTTTCGTTCCGTGGAAACTCGTTCAAAACAGGGAGGACGGGCATGGCCGCTGAAACGATGCAGAACGCCGAGACGATCCAGACCCCTGACGGGCGGGACGGAGGACGCCGTGGGCCGCCACCGGGCCCCTGGCGCGCCGCCGACGGGGTGCCGCCCGTGCGCGCCGCCGAATGGGAGGATCTGCGCGCCGCCCTCCGCGCCGGATGGGCCGATTTCCTCGCCGCGCCCGCCATGGGCCTCGCCATGGGCGGGCTCTACGTGGTCGGCGGCTGGCTCCTGCTCTGGGTGCTGGAGCTGCGCGAGATGCGGGGGCTGAGCTTTCCCGTCGTCGCCGGCTTTGCGCTGATCGGGCCCTTTGTCGCCGTCATTCTCTACGAGGTCAGCCGCCGGCGGGAGTATGGCGAGCGGCTCGGCTGGAGCGAGCTGCCCGCCATGATCCGCGGGACCGCGCGCAAGCAGATCCTCTACCACGGCTTCATCCTGATGTTCTGGCTGGCGGTGTGGAGCCGGGTGGGCGTGATGCTCTTCGCGAT
>JBCBWF010000334.1:0-5565 GCA_039817245.1 Pseudomonadota bacterium
CCGCGCGCCCGAGACGGTGCGCGACCGCGGCTGGGGCGTGGCGGCTGTCGCGCTCGGCCTCGCCGTCGGCCTTCTCGGCAATGTCACCCAGATCCCGGACATTGTCACCTACGGCTTCATCATCTGGGTGGGCGGCATGGTGCTGGCCATGTTCGGGCTGCGCCGCGGCTGGATCTTCTGGCCCTCGGTCCTGCATCTCGTGTTCATGCTGCCGCTGCCACACTTTATATATTGGCACGTCTCCACCTGGCTGCAGATGGTCTCGTCGGAGATCGGGGTCGGCATCATCGTCTTCCTGGGCGTGCCGGTCTTTCTCGAAGGCAACATCATCGATCTCGGGGTCTACAAGCTGCAGGTGGCCGAAGCGTGCTCGGGGCTGCGCTATCTCTTCCCGATCATGAGCTTCTCCTATGTCTTCGGCGTGCTCTACACCGGGCCCTTCTGGCACAAGGTGGTGCTGCTGCTGTCCGCCGCGCCGATCACGGTGCTGATGAATTCCGTGCGCATCGGCATCATCGGCTACATGGTCGACAATTTCGGGATCGAGCATGCGGAGGGCTTCCTGCATGCCTTCGAGGGCTGGGTGATCTTCATCACCTGCGTGGCCATGCTGTTCGGCCTAGCCTGGGCGCTGAAGCGGCTGGCGGGCGACAAGCGCCACCTCTCCGACACGCTCGACATGAACTTCGACAACGTGCTGCCCCAGGCCGGGCGCATCCGTGCGGTGCCGGCCACCGGCGCGCTCGGCGCAGCCACGGCGCTCGCCCTCGTCGCCGCCATCGGCTGGTACGGCGTGCCGAACCGGGCGGCGGCCGAGATCCCGCGCGACCCGCTCGTTGTCTTCCCCGCCCAGCTCGGGGAATGGTCCGGCAAGCAGAGCTTCCTCGACCCCAATATCGAGCGCGTGCTCGGGGCGGACGACTACATGTCCTCCAGCTATGTGAGCCCCACCGAGCGCAGCGCCATCGACCTCTTCGTCGCCTACTACCACCGCCAGAACGAGGGCACCGGCATCCACTCGCCGGAGATCTGCATCCCCGCCGGCGGCTGGGAAGTCTCCGCCTGGCGCCAGGCGAGCGTGGAAGTGGCGACGCTCGGCGACGGGACCGAGATCGAAGTGAACCGCGCGATCATCCAGAAGGGGCTGCGCCGCCAGCTCGTCTATTTCTGGTTCGAGCAGCGCGGCCGCCGGATGACCAGCGACTATCTCGTGAAGGCCATGACCGTGTGGGATGCGGTGATGGAGGGGCGGACCGACGGGGCGCTCGTGCGGCTGATCACGCCGCTCGCGCCGGGGGAGGACGAGGCGTCGGGGGATGCCCGGCTGCAGGGCTTCATGGAGCTCAGCATGCCCCATCTCGCGCGCTTCGTGCCAAACTGATACAGTGATGACAAGGTTTGGTGCAGTGCCGCGACGGCCCGCACCGGACCGAGGATGACGGACAGGGCCGCGAGGGGCGCGGACATGTGTTTTCGGTGCCGACTGTTGTGCTTCCGAACGGTTTCTAAACTTTGCATCCGTACCGCTGAGTGATCGTTCGCGACAGAATTGCAGCCATGGCTTATGCTGCGATGCAACAGAGGTTCGACAGCCGGAACCGGCGGGAGCAGACCACCAAGATGTCGGAACGCAGGAGAGCTCTTCGCAGATTCCGCCGCGCCGGGCAGGTGACGGCGCTCGGGCTCGCCCTGCTGCTGGCAGGCCCGCTGACGGCCTGTGACGACGCGCCCTCCTCCGCGGCCGTCGAGCTGCACGAGCGCGGCGTGATGCTCCTCGAGATCGGCGAGCCCGCCCGCGCGGAGGAGAGCTTCGCGGCCGCGCTGGAGCGCGATCCCGAATACGCGCCGAGCCATGCGATGCTCGCGGCGCTGGCGGAGGAGCGCGGGGAGACCGCGGCCGCCATGGGCCATCTCGAGCGCGCCGTCGCCGCCGATGAGAGCTTCGAAGCCGCCTATCGCAGCCTCGCGCGCCTCGCGCTCGCCAATGGCCGGCTCGAGACGGCGCTGCGCCATGTCACCACCAGTTTCCGCCTGAAGCCGAGCGACCCGGCGGTTCTCGCGCTCAAATCGCGCGTCATGCGCCGCATCGGCAATGTCGACAGCGCGGTCACCGCCGCCTCCGATGCCGTGCGCATCGATCCCGCGCTGCCGGAGGGGCGGCTCGCGCTCGCCGATGCGGTGCTGGCGCGGGACGGTGCGGAGGCCGCGCTGGACACGCTGCGCGACCGGGTGGCGGCGACGGATCCTGCGCTGCGCGCCTTCCGCCTCGCGCTCCACGACCGGCTCGGCCAGCGCGACGCCGCCATCGCCTTCCTGCACGATCTGGACGCGCTCCGCCCCGGCGACCCCGAGATCGGCCATGCGCTCTACGAACGGCTGCTGGCCGCCGGCCTCACCGCCGCTGCGGGGGACTGGCTGGACCGCCGCCTCGCCGCCATGCCGGGCGATATCCATGCCCGCGCCGCGGCGCTCCGCCTCACGCTGGCGCGGGAGGGGCGGACGGCCGCGGCGGGCAGCCTCGCCCGGCTCGTCCGTGCCGGGGTCGTGACGGCGGACAGCGCCGAGCACCGCCTCCTCCGCGCCCATCTGGCCCGCGCCGGCGGCGATGTGGGCGGGGCCGAGCGGCTCCTCGAGGGCCTCGCGCGGCCCGAGCACACACCCGCGCCCGAACCCGTGCTTGAGGGTGCGCCGCCAGCAACCGCCGCCGTGCAGCCCGCACCCGTACCTGCCCCGGCAGCGCCCCGCCCGGCCGCGCAGATCGCCTCGCTCGCGCGCCAGTGGGTGCAGGTCTGGGCGCGGGAGGGCACGCCGAGCCTCGCGCTCTCGCTCGCCGCAGCCTCGGCGGACGCCACCGCCGGCACCGACCCGGCGGCGCTGCTCTCCGAGGCCCGCCTCGCGCTCGATCTCGGCCAGGCCGGCGTGGCGCGGGAGAGCCTGGAGGCGATGCGCGCCCGCGGCCCGCTCGATCTCTCCGCCACGGTCCTCTTCGCGCGCACCGCCGCGGCGCTCGACCGCCCGCGCGAGGCCAATGCCGCGTTCAGCGCCGCGCTCGAACGCGCGCCCGCCTCCACCGAGGCGCTCGTCGCCTATGCGCGCTTCCTGATGGCGGAGGGGCGGGAGAGCGTCGCGCGCCGCATCCTGGAGGCTGCGAGCGAGCAGCGGCCGGACGATCCGGACCTGAAGGCCGCCCTCGCCACCCTGATCCTCGCGCGCGGGGACTGGGAGGGCGCGGCCGAGATCGCCGTCGAGCTCGCCGCGGCGCCGGACGCGCTGCTCCCCGCCGGCCTCCCGGAGGCCTCCGCCGCGGGTGCCGCAAAGCCCGGCTCCGCGGCCCTGCCCGTCAGCGCCACCCTGCCGGTGACCGACCGCACGCTGCTTCTCCAGCGCCTCATCGGCCAGGCGCTGCAGGGGGAGGACCCGGAGCGCGCCAAGGCGCTCCTCGACCGCATCCTCGCCGCGCGCCCCGATCATCTGATCGCCCAGCTCCTTCTCGCCCGGCTCGAGGCCCACGCGGGCGCGACCGAGACCTCCCGCGCCCTCTGCCGCGCCGTGATCGAGGCCCATCCCGGCGCTTCCGCCGCCTATGCCATGCTCGCCGAGCTCCAGGACCAGGCCGGCGAGCGGGCCGAGGCGCTGGCGGAGGTGGAGGCGGGCATCGCCGCGGTCTCCGACACCTTCGGCCTGCGCCTGATGCGCGCGCGCCTGCTCGAACGGCTCGGCCGGCTCGAGGACGCGGCGGCGGAGTACGAGATCCTGCACGCCATGGCCCCCGGCTCGATCGTCATCGCCAACAATCTCGCCAGCCTGATCGTGGAGACCGAGGACGCCCCCGGCCGCCTCGCCCGCGCGCGCGAGCTCGCGGACCGGCTGCGCGGCTCCGATCTGCCCCAGTTCCAGGACACGCTGGGCTGGACGCTTGCGCGCACCGGCGAGCCGGAGGCCGCCCTGCCGCTCCTGCGCAGCGCGCGCGCCAAGCTGCCGGACAATGTGGCGGTGCACTACCATCTCGGCGTCGCCTATCTCGAGGCCGGCCAGCCGGACGAGGCGCGCATCGCGCTCGAGACCGCACTCTCCCTAGAGGCGACAGAGAGTCTTCCCTACCACGCCAAGGCGAAAAGCGCGCTCGCCCGCGCAAATGCAGTGCGGCCCAACCAATGAGGGGGTGTAGAAAAAACCGTGATTGCGGACGATCCCCTGCGCGCGCCGCGGATAGGTGCCTAATCGATGTATGAGCGTTTCTACGAGCTCACGAGCCGGCCATTTCTGACCGTTCCGGATCCCCGGTTCATCTATTGGTCCGAGGGGCACGAACTGGCCTTCACCATGCTGCGCTATGGTGTGGAAACCCGCGCGCTCATCACGGTGATCACCGGTGAGATCGGCGCCGGCAAGACCACGCTCCTGCGCAACTTGATGAACGACCTGCCCGAAGACGTCACGATGGGCCTCATCTCCAACATGCAGGAGGGGCGCGGGGATCTCTTGCACTGGGCGATGATGTCGCTCGGCCAGGAGTTCGAGGACGAGCCCTATGTGAAGGCCTTCAAGCGCTTCCAGGACTTCGTGATCGATCGCTACGCGGAAGGGCGGCGCGTGCTCCTGGTGATCGACGAGGCGCAGAACCTCGCCGTCAAGGCGCTGGAGGAGCTGCGCATGCTCTCCAACATCAACGCCGACCAGGACGAGCTTCTGCAGATCATCCTCGTCGGCCAGCCGCAGCTGCGCGACCTGCTCGCGCGCCCGGAGCTCGCGCAGTTCTCCCAGCGCATCGCGGCCGATTTCCATCTCAGCCGGCTCAGCGTCAAGGACGTGAACGGCTATGTGCAGCACCGCATGGCCGTGGCCGGCGCGCAGTGGGTGGTGTTCCCGGAGCAGACCTGCGAGCTGATCTTCGAGGCGACCGGCGGTATCCCGCGGCTGATCAACATCCTCTGCGATCTCAGCCTCGTCTACGGCTTCTCCTGCGAGCGCAAGGTGGTGGACGAGGACCTGCTCTGGGAGTTCCTGGCGAGCGTCCGCCGGCACGGGATCTACACCCATCTGGCCAGCCGGAGCTCGGTGCCGAAACTCGTAAGTGCCGTCGAGGAGATCGCCCGCAACAACAGCGAGCGTAAGGGCCAACCGAGAGATGGCGCCGGCTGACGGCCCGCCATCGGAGGGAATGCAGCATGGAAGACGACGAACAGGGTATTAATCTGCGGGACTGGCGCGACGCGGTACTCCGGCGCTGGTTCCTGTTCGTGCTGATCGTGCCGGTGACCACGGCGATCGGCGTGATCGTGGCCTTCTCGCTCCCGTCGGTCTACGCCTCGACCGCGCGGGTGCTGGTGGAGAGCCAGGCGATCCCCACCCAGCTCGCCCCCACCACCGTGGGCACCAACGCCTCCGAACGGCTCCGCGTGCTCGAGCAGCGCCTCACGGCGCGCGCCAACATGCTCGAGGTGATCGACCGGCTGAAACTCTTCGCCAACGCGCCCGGGATGACCGCGACCCAGAAGGTCAACATCATGAAGGCGAACACCTCGATCGCCTCCATCTCCTCGGGCAGCCGGCGCGGCCCCGGGA
>JBCBWF010000179.1:0-9667 GCA_039817245.1 Pseudomonadota bacterium
GCTGGAACTCGGGCGGGAAGAACGCGGCCGCCAGCGTGCGCGACAGCGACGAGCCGTCTTCATCCGCGAAGGCGATCGAGGCGTTGTTCACCGAGGTCGACACACCTGTCGCCTCCACGATCGGCGCGAGCGTGAAGGACCAGACCAGCAGCGCCATCATCACCCAGTCCCGCCGGAGGCTCATCATCTCCTTGAGCCCAAGCCAGAAAATGCACCGCGCGCGCCGCATCTCAGCGCTCCTGCGCGCGCAGCGACAGCGCCGCGAGCAGGGTGAGGATCGGCCCCGAGCAGGCGAGCGCCAGAATGTCCGGCAGCAGGGCCTCCCAGCCGAGCCCCTTCGTGAAGCTGCCGACACTGAGATGCAGGAAATGCGAGGCATGCCAGAGCGCGCCGATCACCTGCGCGCCCGGCTCCAGCGTCGAGATCGGCTGCATGAGCCCCGAGAACTGGATCGTCGGGATGATGCAGAGGATCGTGGTGGAGAAGACCGCGGCGACCTGGCTCGATGTCATCGTCGCCATCAGCAGCCCGAAGGAGGTGCTCGCCCAGACATAGAGCAGCGCGCCGAGCGCGAGCGGGACCGGATCGCCCTTCAGCGGCACGTCGAAGATCACGATGATCATCGCGCCGAGCAGCAGGAAGCTCCCGTAGGCCATTGCGATGTAAGGCAGCTGCTTGCCCATCAGGAATTCGAGACGCGTCGTCGGGGTGACGTAGAAGTTGGTCACCGAGCCCAGCTCGCGCTCGCGCGCGACGCTGACGGCAGCCAGCACGGCGGGCAGCCAGGCCAGCAGGATCGCGGGCATCGCCGGCGCCATGGCCGCGATGCTCTCGAAGCTCTGATTGTAGCGAAAGCGCGGTTCGATCCGGGCGATGGGCTGCAGCGCCGCGCCGCTCTCCTGTGCCGCGCGGTTTAGGAACGTCTCGTGCAGGCCCGCGACATAGCCCTCGACCGTCTCGCCCTTGAAGGGGATCGCGCCGTCGACGATGGCCAGCACCTCGGTCGTCTCGCCCGCCTGCAGCTTGCGGCCGAAATCGGGGGGAAGCTCGATCACGAGCGAGACATCGCCCTCCACGAGGCGGCGGCGGCCCTCCTCGGCCGAGGCCAGCGGCTCGGTCGGCAGAAAGTACCGCGAGCCCTCGATCTCGGCGATATAGGCGCGGCTCTCCGGGCTCTGGCTGAGATCGAGCACCGCGAAGTCCAGCTCCTCGATATCCAGCGTGATGCCGTAGCAGAAGACCAGCATCAGGAGCACCGGGCCGATGAAGGCGAAGGCCAGCCGGACGGGATCGCGCAGCACCTCCACCGCCTCGCGCCGCGCATAGGCCGCGGCCCGCCCGAGGGCACCGCCCTGCCAGCGCCGGGGCCCGCCCGCGGAGACTTCGGGCGCGCGCACCGGCGCCGGCGGCTCGGCTGCCACGAGCGCCGCCACGAACGCCTCCTCCAGCGTCTCGACGCCCGCATCGCGGATCAGCGCGCCCGGCGTGCCGACCGACAGCACGCGCCCGGCATGCATCAGCGAGACCCGGTCGCAGCGCTCCGCCTCGCTCATGAAATGCGTCGAGACGAAGATCGTCACGCCCTCATCGCGCGAAAGCTCGCCGAGCAGGCTCCAGAAGGCGTCGCGCGCCTCCGGGTCGACCCCGGAGGTCGGCTCGTCCAGGATCAGCACGCGGGGCCGGTGGATCACCGCGACCGCGAGCGAAAGACGCTGCTTGATCCCCAGCGGCAGCGCATCGGCCAGGCTGTCGAGATGCCTCGACAGGCCGAACCGCTCGGACAGCGCGGCGACGCGCGCCCCCGCATCGGCCAGCTCGAAGATCCGGGCATGGAGCTGCAGGTTCTGGCGCACGGTCAGCTCGCCATAGAGCGAGAAGGCCTGGCTCATATAGCCGATCTCGCGGCGCGCCTCGCGGTTGCGCGCATCGACCGGACGGCCGAGCAGGCGCGCCTCGCCGGCGCTCGCCGGGAGCAGGCCCGTCAGCATCTTCATCGTCGTGGACTTGCCGCAGCCGTTCGAGCCGAGGAAGCCGAAGATCTCGCCCTCCTGGATCTCGAAATCGACGCGATCGACCGCGGTGAAATCGCCGAAGCGCTTGGTCAGCCCGCGTGCGACGATGATGGGCGCGCCCGCGGCAGCGTCCCGCAGCGGCATCGCCGGGGCAGGGGGGGCGCCATCGGGATCGCAGAGGCGCCGGTAGGCGATCTCCAGGCTCGCCGCGTCGCCCTTCAGGGCGGCGGGGCTGCCCTCGAAGATCGCGCGCCCCGCATCCATCGCCACGATCCAGTCGAACCGCTCGGCCTCCTCCATATACGCGGTGGAGACCAGAACGCTCAGCGCCGGGTTCTGCGCGCGGATCTCGGCGATCAGCGTCCAGAACTGGCGGCGCGAGAGGGGGTCCACGCCGGTCGTCGGCTCGTCCAGCACCAGGAGCGAGGGGTCGTGGATCAGCGCGCAGCAGAGCCCGAGCTTCTGCTTCATCCCGCCCGAGAGCTGCCCCATCAGCCGCTCGGCGAAGGGCGCGAGCCCCGTCGCGGAGAGCAGGGCGGCGATCCGGATCTCGCGCTCCCCGGGCCCCTGGCCGAAGAGCCGCGAGAAGAATTCGAGGTTTTCGCGCACCGAAAGCTCGGCATAGAGGTTCCGCCCGAGCCCCTGCGGCATGAAGGCGATCGCAGGACAGCTCGCCCGGCGATGTGCCGGATCGGCGATCGATCCGCCAAGCACCTCGACCGAGCCCGCCTGCAGCGCCTTCGCCCCGGCAATGAGGCCGAGCAGCGTGGACTTGCCGACCCCGTCGGGGCCCACAAGCCCCACCAGCCGCCCCGCCGGAAGCGCGACCGTCAGCGCATCGAGCGCTGTCACGCTGCCGTAGCGGTGGCTGACGGACGCCACCCGCACCGGATGGGCCCCGGCGCCCGCGCTCACTCGAAGAACTCGGGCGGGATCCGCCGGTCCAGCGCCTCCGGCCAGGCGGCCCGGCGGTCGAGGCGCACTGTCGCCACACCCCGCAGCCCCGTCTTCACATGCTCGATCCGCCCCTCGATCAGCTCGACCGGGATCCGCACCCGGACCCGGAAGACCAGCTTCTCGCGCTCGTCCAGGGTCTCGACCTGCTTCGGGGTGAACTGCGCCTCGGGCGAGACGAAGCTCACCACGGCCGGGATCGCATAGTCGGGCAGGGCATCCAGCACGATCCGCGCCTGCGCCCCGATCGGCAGCAGCCCCGCCGCGCGCGCCGGCAGGAACACCTCCATGTAGATGTCCTCGAGGCTCAGAAGCGTCAGGATCGGCCCGCCCGCGCCGACCACCTCGCCCGGCTCGGCGAGGCGATAGAGCACCCGCCCCGTCATCGGCGCGAACAGGGTGCTGTCCTCGATCTGCTCGCTGATCCGGCGCACCTCGGCCTCGGCGGCGGCGATCTGGCTCTCGGCCGTCGCAACCCGCGCTCCCGCGGCCCCCAGAACGGCCTCGGCCACCAGATGCGCGGTTTCGTGCTCCTCGAAGACCGCTTCGGAGATGTGATTGCTCGCCAGGAGCCGGCGCGCGCGGTCGAGTTCATGCTCCTCGAGGCGCAGCTCGCTCCGGCGCTGGAGCACCACCGCTTCGGCTTCCACCTTGGTCTGATGCGCCAGCGCCAGCTCCGCCTTCGCGCGCTCCAGCACCGCCTCGAGCTCGTCGGTGTCCATCTCGACCAGCGCCTTGCCCTCTTCGACCAGATTGCCCTCTTCGGCGTGGATCCGGTCGACGCGGCCCGCGATCATGGGCGCGATCTCGACCTGCTCGGCCTCGAGCCGCCCGTTGCCCCGCGCAAAGCCGGGCGGCAGCGCGTCCCCGTCGGTCGCGACCGTCAGGTAGACCGCGACGCCCGCAAGAGCGAGGCCCGCGCATACGAGGAGAGTGACCCTGGTGCTGGGCATCGGCCGTCCCGTTCATGTCATGATCCGTGCCCCGGGTGTCGGCGAAGCGCGGCCGGGGCGCCTTGCGGTGGATCAAGCGCGGCCAGCCCGCATCCCGGCCGGGCGGGACACGGCCCCGCGCGGCAGACGCCGACCGGCGCGTGCCGGTTGCGGACGCCGCAGGCATCATCTTGCTTGATTGAGCGCTCGGATCGATAGACGTAGGGGACGCGCGGAATGCGGTTCGTCCTGGCATCAGCCCGTACGGGCCGAGGGCAGGGCGATCCGCGATCCGCGCCCGGACGGAGCGAGGGGGTAGAGGGGACGCCCCGTCGTCGATCTTGCAGTCGTCGGTCTTGCAGAAGGGGAGCCCACCGCCATGGCCTCAGAGCCCGTCATCCTGACCTTGCCGCCGGATGCGTCCGAGGACGTTATCGAGCGGGTCAAGGCCGCGTTTCCCGAAGCGACGCTTTCCACCGAGGCGGCGCCGCCGCCCATGCCGCCCCATATCGAGCTCGAGGCCGCGCTGGCGAACGCCGCCGGGGCCGCGGGCGGCTTCGGGAGCCTGCTGTCGGACTGGTGGGCGGGCCTGCCCGGCGGTGCGCTCTCGCTCTTTCTCATCGCCGTCGCCTTGCTCGCGGCCTATGGCGTCGAGCGCGGCGTGCGGCTGCTCGCGGCGCGCTTCCTGCCGCTCGGCAACGGTATCCTGAGCGACGAAAACGATACCAGCTTCTCCGCCCGGCTCCTGCGCGGCGGGCGCTGGGCCGTCGGGCGCATCCTGTCGCTGGTGCTCTTCGCCGCCGCGGCGCGGGTGATCGGGCGCTCGATCCTGCCGGCCGAGGAGGCCTTGCGCGATATCGGCCTCGGCATCCTCGGCGCGGTGCTCTTCGGGCGCGGCCTGATCGCGCTGGTCGAGGTGCTGACGGCCCCGCGCCACCCGGAACGGCGCCTGATGAGCTTCTCCGACGCCGATGCCGAATTCGTCCTTCGCATCGGCACGATCATCGCCATGGTCAATATCGTGCTCAACCTCCTGCACGCGGTCATCCTCGACGCCGCGGGCACCGCGGATCAGGCGCAGCTTGCGCTCATCCTGGTGACCCTGGCGGGCGGCGCGGCCGGCGCTGTCTTCTTCGTCGCGATCCGGGAGCCGGTGATCCGCCTGATGGTGCCGCCCGGGGAGGGATCGGAGCGCTCCGGCTGGCTCACCTTGATCGCGCGCCGCTGGCACTGGGCCTTCGTCGCCCTCATCGTGCTCGACGGCGCGCTCAAGATCCTCGGCATCCTCGGCATGCTGGGGGCCGATGCGCGCGCCGGCGCGGGCCCCGTGATCCTGCTGGTGATGATGTCCGCGCTCTGCGTCGCGGCCATCGCGGTCTTCCGCCGGCAGCCGGAGATCGAGTCGCGCGGCGGCTTGTGGCTCGGCGGCCTCGTCCTGGCCGAGGGCTTCGTGATCGTCATCGCCTCGATCCTCCTCCTCAAGGCCTGGGGGATCGACCCGCTCGCCCCGCGCAACGAGGGCGGGCTCGCGGCGCTGGTGCCCGGCCTCGTGGAGGCGGGCATGATCGTCGCCATCGGCACCGCGCTCTGGCGCGCGACCACCACGCTGATCAGCCGCAGGAGCGGGGGCGACGGCGACGAGCCCGACGATGGCGGCGACGGCATGGGCGGCGAGGGATCGCGGCTGGAGACCGTGGTGCCCATCCTGCGCGGCTTCGCGCTCACGCTCATCGCCGTCACCACCGCGATGTCGGCCCTCGCGGCCATCGGCATGAATATCGGCCCCCTGATCGCCAGCGCCGGCGTCGTCGGCCTCGCGGTCGGCTTCGGCGCGCAGAAGCTCGTCTCCGACGTCATCAGCGGGCTCTTCTATCTTTACGAGGACGCCTTCCGCCTCGGCGAGTACATCGTGACCGAGGGCGGCAAGGGCACGGTCGAGCGCATCTCGATCCGCTCGGCGCGGCTGCGCCACCACAACGGGCCGATCTACACCATCCCGTTCTCCGCCATGGGCACCATCCAGAACCACAGCCGCGACTTCGTGGTCATGAAGTTCAGCTTCCAGGTGCCCGAGGACACCGATGTGGAGATGGTCCGCAAGCTCGTGAAGAAGGCCGGCGCGGAGCTGGCCAACGATCCGGAGCTCGAGGGCAAGCTGATCTCGCCGCTCAAATCCCAGGGCGCGGTCGGCATCCAGGGGCGCAGCTTCGAGATCGGCTGCAAGTTCACCGCGCGGCCCGGCCAGCAGTTCCTCGTCCGCCGCAAGGCCTATGTGGCGCTGCAGAAGGCGCTCCAGGCAGCGGGTATCGAGCTCTTCGCGCCCGTCTTCACCCTCGCGCCCGGGGACGGGGGCGGCCCGGGAGGCGCGGCCCCGTCCTCCTAGCCTCCGGCGCCGCGGGGGCCCGGGGGCCCCGGGGTCCTCAGGGCATGCGCCAGCCCGCCTGCAGGAGCGCGGCCTCTTCCGCCGCGGTGAGCGTCGCGCCCGCCTCCAGCGCATCGAGCATCGCCTCGAGGGTCCGGTCCGCCGGCCCGCCGGAGGCCGGTGCCAGGCCCTCGCCCTGCGGCGTCGCATCGGCAACCGGCGCGGCCACCACGACCTCCACATGCCACACCCCCTCGGGCTGGCGGCAGGCGATCCCCAGCTCCAACTCCCCGGGCAGCGCTCCCAGCACCTCGAACTCGCGGCAGGCGCGGCCCGCGCCGTCGAGGAAGGTGAGCATCGGCTGGACGCCCGCCTCCGAGAGGCTCCCGCTGGGCAGGGTCTCGAGCGCGCGGTGCAGCGGGCCGTCCCGCGCCGCATCGCCCAGAACCGCGATCTGCGTCTCGGCCGGGGGCGCGAGCAGGCCGATCCCCCCGCCGATCCCCAGCGCCAGCGCCAGGCTCGCCGCAAGCGCCGCCGGCACCCAGACGCGCGGCCGGCGAAGCACCGACACCTTGCCCGGCAGGCCGAACAGCGCCGCGCGGATGCCGGCGGGCATCGGCTCGCGCATCGGCGCCGCGAAGGCCTCGCGGATCAGCCGGTTGCTGCGCTCGATCTCGGCCGCATAGGCCTTCGCCGCCGGGTCCTTCGCCACCAGATCCCGGACCTCCTCTTCGCGCGGATCCCCCGCCAGCGAGCCGTCCACCAACCCTGCAATCATCGCCTTGTCCTCTTCGCTCAACATGTTACGCCATCCTCGGTAAGCGGGAGAAGCCGTGCGCGGGCGCGGGAAAGCCGGCTCATCACGGTGCCGACGGGGATATCCAGGATCTCCGCCGTCTCCTTGTAGGTGTAGCCCTCGATCGCCACCAGGCCGAGCACCAGCCGCTGGTCCTCGGGCAGCTCGGCGATGCGCTCGCGCAGGCTGGCGAGCAGCAGCCGGTCGACATGGCGTCCGGCCTCGCGGCCCTCGTCGGACAGCGCATCGAGGGCCTCCGGCGGCGCCTCCTGCCCCCGGCGCGCCAGCTTGCGGCGCTGGTCCAGAAAGGTCGTCTGCACGATCCGGAACATCCAGCTGTCGAGCCGGGTGCCCGGCTCGAACTGCGCGGCGCGGTCCAGCGCCTTCATGCAGGCGGTCTGGACGAGGTCGTCGCCATCGTCGCGGTTGCCGCAGAGCGCCATCGCGAACCGGCGCAGCCGCGGCACCAGCACCGCCAGATTGGCCCGTATCTCATCCGTCATGCTGCGCCCCTCGGATACGCCGCGTACACCACTCCGCACCGGATCGGGCACGGTGTCCCGCCACTCTGGCAAGATCGATCGAGAGGAGAACGGAGCCGGCGCCGGTTTATTCCCGGCGGCTGCATCCTAATTTGTGACACGGCGCCGGCCCCCGCCGCGCCAGGCCCCAGCGGAGGCGTCAGATGCGCCGGAACAGTCTCCTCGCAGCGCTTGTCGCGATGTTCGCGGTCCTGTCGGTCGGCGTCGACCCCGACGGCCGCCCGAAGCTCGTCCTGCTCGCCCATGCCGACGGCGATGGCGGCGAGGGCGGTGACGGCGGCGAGGGCGGCGACGGCGGCGACGGTGATGGCGGCGACGGCGGCGACGGCGGCGACGGCGGCGACGGCGATGGTGGCGACGGTGACGGCGATGGTGGCGACGGTGACGGCGATGGTGGCGACGGCGATGGTGGCGACGGCGATGGCAACGACAGCGACGACGATGGCGACGACGACGGCGACGATGACGATGACAGCGACGACGACACCGCCGATGACGACCGCGACGACGACGACGAGGGCTTCGGCCTGATCGACGCCATCGCCGACCTCTTCGGCGCCGGCGACGATGCGGGCGGCGGCCGGGACGCGCTCGACGACGAGATCGTCGGCCTCGGGCTCCCCGCCTTCAGCGCCGCCGAACGCGCCGCGCTCTCCGCTGCCGGCTTCGACGTGATCGCCCGGAACGCGCTGCCGGGCCTCGGCGGCGAGGTGCTGCGCCTCGCCCTGCCGCGCGGCATCGCGCCCTCGGAGGGGGTGCAGATCGCCTCCGACCTCATCCCCGACGGCATCTTCGACGAGAACGACCTCTACGGCCCCAACAGCGGCGGCTGCGCGGGAGCGGCCTGCTGGGCGGCCGTGGCCGTCGGGCTCGCGCGCGCGCCGGCGCCGAGCTGCGATCGCGGCGCGCCCATCGCGATGATCGACACCGCGGTCGATCCGCGCCACCCGGCGCTGCGGGGCGCGCCCATCACGCGGCGCAGCTTCCTGCCCTCCGGCGCCATCGCCAGCGGACCCGGTCACGGCACCGCGATCGCGACGATGCTCGTCGGCGATCTCGGCCCCGAGGCGCCGCCGCTCGCCCCCGGCGCGCGCCTGCTCGCCGCCGAGGCGGTCCGCGAGATCGACGGCGCGGCGCTGGCCGACACCGTCTCCGTGCTCCGCGGGCTCGACTGGGCCGTGGCCTCGCGCGCACGGGTCGTCACGCTCAGCCTCGCCGGCAACGACAACCGCGCCCTCGCAACGGCCATCCGCGCCGTGGCGGGCCGGATCAACATCGTGGCCGCCGCCGGCAATGGCGGGCCGCGCTCCTCCCCGGCCTATCCGGCCGCCTATCCCGAGGTGCTGGCCGTCGCTGCGGTGGACCGCCGGCTGCGGCCCTACCGCAACGGCAATCGCGGCGACTATATCGACCTCGCCGCGCCCGGCGTGGACGTGCTCTCGGCAGGCAGCACCGAGACGCGCACCTGGTCGGGGACAAGCTTCGCCGTGCCCTATGTCGCCGCCGCCCTCCTGCGCGCCAGGGCGCTCACCCGCGGCGATGCCGCCGCCGCGCGCGCCCTCCTGCAAGCCGGGGCGCGCGATCTCGGCGCACCCGGCCACGACGAGGTCTTCGGCCACGGTCTCGTGCAGTCCCCGGGCGAGCGCTGCTGGTAGAAAACCGCCCTAAGGCGCGCCGCCCGCACGCCCTGCGCGACAGCCAGGCGCCGCACGGCCCCAATTCTTCAGTGCCTTGGAAGAAACCGGGCGGCCCGCGAAGTTTTTCCGCACCCGGCGGAATAAACCGCCCGCGCTGACGTTCTCGGGGTGTCGAACGCATGCGGCACGCGCCGCCCAACCCGGAGACCGAAGCCATGCAGACCATCAGTCCCGCGCGCAAGGCGCGCCTCAAGCCCTCCTTCGCGACCCGCCGCGTCGCCGAGAGCGATATCGGCCTGCTCGACACCGCGGCGACCGATCTCGCGCCCGGCGATCTCCTGCTCGCCCGGGTCGACAAGCCCGGCCATCACAAGCAGATCGAGCGGCCCGACGGGCGCAAGGCGCTGCTCCTGCCGGGCGACGAGATCCTGA
>JBCBWF010000027.1:0-25564 GCA_039817245.1 Pseudomonadota bacterium
GCAGGAGATCGCGCTGGCGATCGAGGCCGCGATGGCCTTCGGCACCGGGCATCACGCCACCACGCAGGGCTGTCTCTGGCTGATCGACGATCTCGCGCGCCGCGGCCTGCGCCCCCGCCGGGTGGCCGATATCGGCTGCGGCACGGGCGTGCTCGCGATGGCCTCGGTGCGGCGCTGGCGGGTGCGGGCGGTGGCCGGCGATATCGACCCGGTCGCGGCCGAGACCGCGCGGGCCAATGCGCGCGCCAACGGCGCCCATCCCTGGATGCGCGCGGTCACCGCGCCCGGCTTCCGGCACGCGGCCTTCACGCGCAGCGCGCCCTATCAGCTCGTGCTGGCGAACATCCTCGCGGCGCCGCTCAAGCGGCTCGCGCCGGAGATCGCGCGGCATCTCTCGCCGGGCGGGCATGCGGTGCTGTCGGGATTGCTGTCGTCCCAGGCGCCGGGGGTGGAGGCGGTGTTCCGCGCCCACGGATTTGCGCGCGTGCGGCGCTGGCGGATCGGGGAGTGGACGAGCCTGCTGCTCGTGCGCCGCGGGCGTCTGCCGCTGCGGTGAGCGCCCCGCTCGGGGGGGGCGCTCGGCTTTCGTCGGGGCTCGTAAATTTGTTTTCTTTACGAGTTAATTGCCCCGCCTTTTTGCGCGTTTCAGGCGCGCTCAGCGCAGGCCCTTCGCCGCGATTTCCTCGATGTCCATCGGCGCGAGGCCGATATCTTCGAGCTGCTCGGGGCTCAGCTTGCGCAGGGCCGCAGCGGTGCGCTGGGCGGAGATGTAGGCATCGACGCGGGCGTTCACACCGCGCACGGCATCGACGATCTGGTGCACCGTGATCGCACCGAAGGGCAGGGTCTGGGTCTTAAGGGCGTGTGCCATGTCGGGTACTCCTGAAAGCATGTCTCGGCGGATCATCCGGCCGTCTGACGCGATAGATGGAGTGCCCAATGCGTGTGCACAAATGCTCTAAGCTCATGCCCGCCATGCGCTTTTTGCAACTGTGTTGCAGCGCAGATTCGCGACGTCCGAATGCGCGAAAGCGACACGGCGCCGCGCTTTCGCCATGGTTCACGTTCCCCTTTCGTGCTAGCCGTTGCTAAAGTGCTTCGAAACGGGAGAAATCCATGCGCGTCATCGGCTTCGATCCGGGACTTCAGCGGACCGGCTGGGGCGTGGTGGACATCGCGGGGAGCCGACTCACCCATGTGGCCAACGGCGTCGTGAGCTCCGGCGCGGGCACTCTTGCAGAACGCCTCTGCCGCCTCCACGCGGGCCTCGTCGCGGTGCTGGAGGCCTGGTCGCCGGAGACCGCCGCGGTCGAGCACACCTTCGTCAACAAGGATGCCGCGGGCACCCTCAAGCTCGGCCAGGCGCGCGCCATGGCGCTCCTCGCGCCGGCCCAGGCCGGCATCGCCGTGGCCGAATACGCGCCCAACGCAGTGAAGAAGGCCGTGGTCGGCGTCGGCCATGCGGACAAGCGGCAGATCGCCCATATGGTGGGTCTGCTCCTTCCCGGCGCAAAACTTGGGGGGCCAGACGCAGCCGACGCCCTTGCAATCGCCATCTGCCATGCCTGGAGCGCGGGGGCCGCCGCCCGGCGCAGCGCCGCGCTCGCCACGGGCCGCGCATGATCGGCAAGCTCACCGGGCGGGTGGATTACGTGGCCGAGGACCACGCGCTGATCGAGGCCGCCGGCGTGGGCTACGTGGTCCACTGTGCCGCCAGCACCCTCGCCCGCCTCACCCCCGGCGCCCCGGCCGCGCTCTATACCGAGCTTGTCGTGCGCGAGGATCTCATGCAGCTTTTCGGCTTTCCCAGCCTCGAGGAGCGCGAATGGCACCGGCTGCTGACTTCCGTGCAGGGGGTCGGCGCGCGCGTCTCGCTCGCCATGCTCGGCGCGCTGGGGCCGGACGGGGTCGCCCGCGCCCTCGCGCTCGGCGACGCCACAGCGCTCCGCCGCGCTCCCGGGGTGGGCCCGAAGCTCGCCGCGCGGATCAGCAACGAGCTGAAGGGCCGCGCGCCCGAGCCCATCCTCCGCCGCGCAGGCGCCGCCGCCGTGCCGCCGCCGGAGCCCGCCGGGATGCCCCCAGAAGCCCCCTTGGAGGCGCCCGTGGGCACCGCTCCGCCGCCCGCCGTACTGCCCGCTGGCCAGGCGGAAGTGGACGCGCTCTCCGCCCTCCTCAATCTCGGCTTCGACCGAGCCGAGGCGGGGCAGGCGGTGCTGGAGGCCGCCGCCGCTGCGCCCGCCGCCGAGGCGCCCGCGCTGATCCGCACGGCCCTGCGCGCCCTCGCGCCGAAGGATTGAGCCCGCCATGACGGACCCCAACCCCCTGAACCTTCATCGCAATCCGGAACTCGACCCCGAGGACCGGCCCGAGGATGCCGCCGCCCGCGCCCTCCGCCCCGAGACCCTCTCGGACTTCACCGGCCAGCCCGAGGCGCGCGCCAATCTCGCTGTCTTCATCGAGGCCGCGCGCCGCCGGGGCGAGGCGATGGACCACCTCCTGCTCTACGGCCCCCCCGGCCTCGGCAAGACCACGCTCGCCCAGATCGTCGCGCGCGAGCTCGGGGTGAACTTCCGCATGACCTCCGGCCCAGTGCTCGCCAAGGCCGGCGATCTCGCCGCCGTGCTCACCAATCTCGAGGCGCGCGACGTCCTCTTCATCGACGAGATCCACCGCCTCTCGCCGGTCGTCGAGGAGATCCTCTATCCCGCGCTCGAGGATTTCGAGCTCGACCTCGTGATCGGGGAGGGGCCGGCCGCACGCACCGTGCGCATCGATCTCGCCCCCTTCACGCTGGTCGGCGCCACCACCCGCCTCGGCCTCCTCACCACGCCGCTGCGGGACCGTTTCGGCATCCCCGTGCGTCTCGAATTCTACTCGGCGGAGGATCTCGGCCGCATCGTCGCGCGCGCCGCCGGGCTCATGGGCCTGCGCGCCGAGCCCGACGGGGTGGCCGAGATCGCCCGGCGCGCGCGCGGCACGCCGCGCATTGCCGGCCGGCTCCTGCGCCGCGTCGCCGATTTCGCGCTGGTGGAGACCGAGGGGCATGTGACGCGCGCGCTGGCCGACCGCGCGCTCGCCCGCCTCGGCGTGGACGGGCTGGGCCTCGACGGTGCGGACCGGCGCTATCTCTCTGCAATGGCAGAACATTATGGCGGCGGCCCGGTGGGGGTGGAGACGCTGGCGGCCGTCCTCTCCGAGGCCCGCGACGCCATCGAGGAGGTCATCGAGCCCTATCTCATGCAATCGGGCCTCGTGGCGCGCACCCCGCGCGGGCGCATCCTCACCGAGGGCGCCTGGCGCCATCTCGGCCTCACCCCGCCGCCCCGCACGCAGCAGGAACTCTTCGAGGACTGAGCCTGCCGAGCGCCTGTCTGTGATTTCGCTCACACTTGGGAACCCGGACATGGTGGTACGGAGTTTCAAGCATTGTGGATGCGTGTGATGGGGGGGCGATGGAAGATCAGGCGAGCCCGTGTGCCGGAACCAGCACCGCCGAGCGGGTGGAGGCCCTCTTTACCCGCTCGGACGGCGCCTTTCGCTTTGCGCGCTGGGGCCGGGCGCTGGCCCCGGCCTATTTCGGCATCGATCCCGGCGGCGAATACCTCTTCCGCGAGGCGCTGGGCGCTGTCACCGGCCTCGGCGGGCTCGATCTCGTGGACGAGGATCCCGAGCTCGGCGCCAACGCGCTCCACTTCTTCTGCCGCGACTGGTCGGAGCTGCGCGCGGTGCCGGGGCTCGACCGGCTGGTGCCCGATCGCGACCGGCTGCTGACCGTGCTGGCCGCCAGCGGCGCGAACCAGTACCGCATCTTCGGCTTCGAGCCGGACAGCGCGGGCGCCCCCGGCGCCATCCGGATCGCCATCACGCTGATCCGCTACGACGCCGATCTCGGCCGACTGCCCGCGCAGGTGCTCGCCATGAGCCAGTGCGTGCAGTCGCTCCTGCTCTGGTCCGACCATGCCTTCACCGCCGAGAGCCCGGTGGCCGAAAGCCCCACGGCGGTGCTGAAAGCGGGCGGGCGGAGCATCGTAAAGCCCTGGTACCAGGCGCTTATCCGTGCGGCCTACGATCCCGCCCTGCCCTGCGCGAACGACAATGCGGCCCATGCCGGGCGGATCGCCGCGCGCATGCCGGCGGCCGGGATCTGAGGGTTGCGGCCCGGGGCCCCGGCGAGGCAGAGGAGGGCGCATGACACGCAAGCTCGCCGCCCCCGCCGCGCCCGATCCCACGGCCGTGCATCGCCACCCGGTCCGCGTCTACTACGAGGACACGGATCTCGCTGGCATCGTCTACCACGCCAACTATCTGCGGTTTATCGAGCGGGGGCGAACCGAGGCGCTGCGGGCCGCCGGGCTCGATCAGGGGCGGCTGAAGGCGGAGGCGGGGCTCGTCTTCGTGGTGCACCGCATCGAGGCCGACTTCCTGGTGCCGGCGCGTTTCGACGATGCGCTGGTGGTCGAGACATGCGTGACCGAGAAGAAGCGTGCGTCGCTTACCATGATGCAGACGGTGATGCGGGAGGCCTCGGCGCTCTTCCGCGCCCGTGTGCGGCTTGCCTGTATGGATGCGGAGGGCCGGCCTGTGCGTCTGCCGGCCGAGATGGAAGAGGCGCTCGCGCGGCTCGGAATCGGCCCCTAATCCCCTGTTAATCTTTCGCGCAATGCGGCATAAGAGAGACAGGCCGGCGCACCGGCAGGAGCCCCGGCAAACCAGGGCCGAGATCCGGGCGCCGCAGAGGCCATGAGGCGGAGGCAGGATCGTGGGCTTGGAGGCGATCGCGCTGGGCGCGCAGGCGCTGGCGCAGGGCGTAGACCTGGTGCAGGGAACGGAGCTGGCGCCGCCCGCGGGGGCGGAGGTGCCGGATTTCTCCGTCATGGGGCTGTTCCTGAAGGCGGGACCGGTGGTGCAGGCGGTGATCCTGCTCCTGGTGGCGGCGTCTTTCTGGTCCTGGGCCATCATCATCGAAAAGGCGTTGCAGTTCCGCCGGTTCACGCGGGAGCGCACGGAGTTCGAGGCGGATTTCTGGTCCGGCGCCTCGCTGGAGGATCTCTACGCCCGCATCGGCGCGGATCCGGCGACGCCCTCGGAGCGGGTCTTCGTCGCCGGCATGGTGGAGTGGAGCCGCTCGCTCACGCCGGAGGCCGGGCTCATCCCCGGCACGCAGGCGCGGGTGGAGCGCGCGATGGGCGTCGCCATCCAGCGCGAGGGCGAGCGGATCGGGGAGCGGCTGAACTTTCTCGCCACCACCGGTGCCGTCGCCCCCTTCGTGGGCCTCTTCGGCACGGTCTGGGGCATCAAGACCAGCTTCGAGGCCATTGCGCTGCAGCAGAATACCAATCTCGCCGTCGTGGCGCCCGGCATCGCGGAGGCGCTCTTCGCCACGGCGCTGGGCCTGCTGGCGGCCATCCCAGCGGTGATCGCCTATAACCGGCTGCTGACGGAGGCGGACCGGCTGACCGGCGCGCTCGACGCCTTCGCGGACGAGTTCTCCACCATCCTCGGCCGCCAGATCGACCGCGCCGCCGTCTCGAGGGTGCGCTGATGGCGATGGGCACCATGGGTGGGGCCGGCCCGGGCCGCGCGGCGCGGCGCCGCCGGGCTGCCGGCCGGCCGATGTCGGAGATCAACGTCACGCCCTTCGTGGACGTGATGCTGGTGCTCCTTATTATCTTCATGGTGGCGGCCCCGCTCCTGACGGTCGGTGTGCCGCTGGAGCTGCCGCGCAGCGACGCGCAGAGCCTGCCCGCCGAGCAGGAGACGCCGCTGACGGTGAGCATCGACCGCACCGGCACCGTGTTCCTGCAGGAGACCGCGGTGGAGGATGGCAGCCTGGTCGCGCGGCTCCGGGCGATCGCCGGAGAGCGGGCCGCCGAGCGTATCTACCTGCGGGCCGACGGTGCTCTCGGCTACGCGCGTGTGATGGAGGTGATGGGCACGCTCTCCTCCGCCGGCTTCACCAGCATCGCGCTGGTGACGGACCAGCGGAGCGACAGGGAGCAATAAGCATGCGCGGGAGAACCCGGCCAGGGCCGGATCGGACGCAGGAGGCGCAAGGCAGGCGGTGAAACGCGGCGCCACGATCTCCGGCAGCGGGCATCTCGCCCTCGGCGCCTTCGCGCTTTGGGGCGGATGGCTGACGGCCGATCCGGATGCGCGGCCCATCGCGCTGAACGAGGTCGCCGTGATCAGCACGGCGGAGTACGAGGCGCTGATCGCCACAGCGCCGGAGGAAGGTGCCGTTCCCGGTCTGCCCGCGGCGGCGCCCGAGCCCGCGCCCGAGACGCTGGAGCCCATCCCGGAGCAGCCGAGCGAGGAGGCCGAGCCGGAGCCCGAGACCGCCCTCCGCCCCGACGCCGCCGAGCCCGAGCCGACGCCCGAACCCGAGGCAGCGCCGGAGCCGGAGGTGGCCATCGCCCCGCCGCTCCGCCCCGTGCCCGAGGCGCCGGTGCGCCCGACCATCGCGGAGATCCCGAGCCCCGAGAGCGCGCCCCGCCTCGCCCCCCAGCCCGAGAGCCCGGCGCTGACCGAGCCGCTCCAGCCGCTGGCCTCGAACGCCGCGGCGGTGCCGGAGGCCACCCCGGAGGCCCCGCCCGTGGAGCCCGCCCCGCCGGAAGAGGCGCCCGAGCCCGAGCCGGAACCCGTCGCCGAGCCCGAACCGGAGACCGAGCCGGAGGAGGCCGAGGAGCAGCCCCCTGAGCCCGCCCCCTCGCTCGCCCCGGCCGTCGCCGCGATCCCGGCCGCGCGCCCCGCCGATCTGGCCGCGGCAGCACCCGAGAGCGGCCCCGCCGAGCCCCAGCGCCCGCAGGAGACCGAGACCGCCGAGGCCAAGCCCGACCCCGAGCCGAAGCGCGCGCCCCTGCCCGACAGCCAGCCGAAACCCGCCGCCGAGGCGGAGACCCGGCGCCCGGCCGGCGGGGCCGCCGTCTTCGCCCGCTCGATCACGCGCGGCGAGAAGGAGGGGCTCTCGCTCGGCATCAAGCGGTACTTCACCTACAACGGCAACCGCTCGGACCGGAGCCTGCAGGTCACCGTCGCGATCTCGCTCGACCAGCGCGGCCGGATCGTCGGCAATCCCACCGAGGTCCGCTCGAAGGGCAACAGCATCCCCAGCCGGCGCGCGCTGTTTCTTGCCGGCAGCCGCGCGCTGAAGCGCGCCGCCAGCGCCGGCGTCTTCGCCGCGCTCCCGGCCGAGAAGTACCAGGCATGGCGCGAGATCCATGTCACGTTCACGCCTGACGAGGAGGTTCTGTTTCCGTCATGACGCCGCTTGCCAGCCCTTCGCGGCTTCCCTCCGCCCACGTTGCCGCCCTGTGCGCCCCCGCCCTGCCGGGCATCCTCACGATCGTGCCGCTTGTTCTGGTGCTGCTCGCCGCCCTTCTTTCCGGCGCGCAGGCCCGGGCGCAGCAGGCCGCGAGCGGGCCGCTCGAGATCGACGTCTCCGGCGCCAATTTTGCGCCCCTTCCCATCGCGGTCGAACCCTTCGCGGCGGGCGAGCCCAGCATCGAGCGGCTCGCGGCGGATCTCACCGAGGTGGTGCAGAACGATCTCGCGGGCTCCGGTCTCTTCCGCCTCGTGCCCCGCGCTGCCTTTGTCGCGCAGGCGACCGATTTCAACGCCGTGCCCAACTACCAGGACTGGCAGGTGATCGATGCGCAGGCGCTGGTCCGCGGCCAGGTGGAGCAGCTCGGCGACGGGCGGCTGCGGGTCCAGTTCCGGGTGTTCGACACGGTGCTCGGCGCCCAGGTCGCGGGCCTGCAGCTCCTCGCCGCACCCGAGGACTGGCGGCGCGTCGCACACAAGGTGGCCGACGGCGCCTACACCGCGCTCACCGGCGAGGGGCCCTATTTCGACAGCCGCGTGGTCTTCATCGACGAGTCCGGCCCGAAGGACAACCGCCAGAAGCGCCTCGCCATCATGGATCAGGACGGCGCCAATCTGCGCTACCTGCCGGGCACCCAGGGCCTCGTGCTCACGCCCCGCTTCTCGCCCAACGACCAGACGATCCTGTTCATCGCCTATGACAGCGGCGCGCCGCAGGTTTATCTGCAGAACCTCGACACCGGCCAGCGCGAGCGTCTCGGTCTCTTCGATGGCATGACCTTCGCGCCGCGCTTCTCGCCCGATGGCGACAAGGTGGTGCTCAGCCTCGCGCGCGACGGCAACACCGATCTCTATGCGATGACGCTCGCCAATCGCGGCCTGACGCGGCTGACCTCCGGGCCCGGGATCGACACCGCCCCGTCCTTCTCGCCGGACGGCGCGCAGATCGTGTTCGAGAGCGACCGCGGCGGCAGCCAGCAGCTCTATGTCGTGCCCGCGGGCGGCGGCGACGCGCGGCGCATCAGCTTCGGCACCGGGCGCTACGGCACGCCGGTCTGGTCGCCCCGCGGCGACCGCATCGCGTTCACGAAAATCGTGCAGGGGCGTTTTCATATCGGCGTGATGCGAACCGATGGCACCGAGGAGCGTTTGCTCACCACCAGTTTCCTCGACGAGGGCCCGACATGGTCGCCCAATGGCCGGGTGATCATGTTCTTCCGCGAAACCCCCGGGGCGACCGGACGGCCCAAGCTGATGTCCGTGGACATCACCGGGCGCAACTTGAAGGCGGTGGCGACGCCCAACGGCGCCTCCGACCCGACCTGGTCACCGCTGCGCCCCTGAGGCCGGCGGGGGCCGGGCCGCATGGCGGTGCGGTCCGGCGATAGCGGCCTGAGCAACAGGCCCGGAGAAATCTGCCCCGAGGGACGGGCGGAACAGGACGACCCGCGCAGCCGCCGCAGAAGACGGCCCGCGGCGGAGCAGGCAAGGAGAAGACGATGAAAGCGACAAGAGTGATCGGCGCGCTCGCGCTCGTGGCCCTGGTGGCCGCGTGCTCGAGCAGCGAGGAGGAGCTGGACCCCACCGCCGGCGCGGGCGCGGGCGCGGGCGCCGGTGCGGGCACGGGCGCGAGCGGCCTGCCGCCGGCCAACTCGGCGGAGTACTTCCAGGTGGTGGTCGGCGACACGGTGCTCTTCGAGACCGACAGCGCCTCGATCACGCCGGCGGGGCAGGGCACGCTGATCAAGCAGGCCGAATGGCTTTCGCAGAACCCCGGCGCCACCGCGCGCATCGAGGGCCATGCGGATGAACGCGGCACCCGCGAGTACAACCTCGGCCTCGGCGCGCGCCGGGCGAGCTCCGTGCGCGCCTATCTCGTGAGCCAGGGCGTTGCCCCCGGCCGGATCACCACCGTCAGCTTCGGCAAGGAGCGCCCGCTCGCCACCTGCTCGAACGAAAGCTGCTGGTCCCAGAACCGTCGCGGGCTTACGGTCGTGGAGGGCGTGCCGGTCTCCTGACCGGGCGCCTTCTGCGAAGCGATGGCGGGAGAGCGGGCATGATCGGTCTGTCGGCGCGGCGATTGGCGCGCTCCGGGGCTGCGGCACTGATCGCAGCGGCGCTCGTCGCGCCGTTTCTCGCCGAGGCCCTCCGCCCGGCTCAGGCGCAGAGCTGGTCGAACCAGCGCGACGAGGCGGCGATCCTCCAGCGCCTCGACGTGCTGGAGGCGGAGATCCGCTCGCTCCGCGCCGAACTCGGCCGCGGCCGCTCCGGCGGGGAGGCCGCCCCGGCCGGCTCGGGCGGCGTGTTCCTCCGCCTCGGTGCGATCGAGGACGAGCTCCGTCGCCTCACCGGCACCGTGGAGCGGCTGCGCTTTCGCACCGACGAGATCGCGCGCGACGCCGCGCGCCGCTTCGGCGACATCGAGTACCGGCTGACCGAGCTCGAGGGCGGCGACACGAGCATCCTGCCCCCCGAGCCGCTCCCCCTCGGCGGCGGGGCCGCGACCGGCGCGCCCGCGGCCCAGGTCTCCGTGAGCGAGCGCGGCGATCTGGAGAGCGCCATCCGCCTCGTCCAGCAGGGCCGGCTCGAGGACGCGGAGGACGGGCTCACCCGCTTCCTGCGCCAATACCCCAACAGCCCCCTCGGCCCGGAGGCGCATTATTGGCTCGGCGAGGCGCGCTTCACCCGCGGCGCCTTCCGCGAGGCCGCGCGGGACTATCTGCAGGGCTTCAATGCCGCTCCGGGCGGCGAGCAGGCGGCGGACAATCTGCTGAAGCTCGGCGTCACCCTCGGCCGGCTCGGCCAGACGCAGGAGGCCTGCCTCACGCTCCGCGAGGTCGCCTCCCGCTTCCCCGGACGCGAGCGCGCGGTGGCCGAGGCCAATGGCGAAGCCCAGCGCCTCTCCTGCGGCTGAGCCGAACGGGGCCCGAGATGGCGGCCGGCACGCGGCGATGGACGAGGCCAAGCACCGGGCCACGGACGCTGCCGCCGGTCTCGAGGCGCGCCTCGCCGCCGCGCTAGACCGTCTCGCCCCGCCGGGTGCCCTCGGCCTCGCGGTCTCGGGCGGCGGGGACTCCGTGGCGCTCCTGCACCTCGCCCATGGCTGGGCGCAGGCACGGGGCCGCACGCTCGCCGTCGCCACCGTCGATCACGGGCTGAGACCCGAAGCCGCGGCCGAAGCGGCAGCGGTGGACCGGAGTGCCGCCGCCCTCGGCCTTCCCCACGAGACCCTCGCAGCGCAGCTCCCCGCCGCCGGCAACCGCTCAGCGGCCGCGCGCGAGGCGCGCCTCGCCCTCCTCGCGGACTGGGCCGGCCGCCGCGGCCTCGCCGCCATCGCCCTCGCACACACGCTCGACGACCAGGCGGAGACCGTGCTGATGCGCCTCGCCCGCGGTTCCGGCGTGGACGGCCTTGCGGCGATGGAGGAGGCGCGCGGCATGCTCGGCCGGCTCTGGCTCCGCCCCCTCCTCGGCGAGCGGCGCGAGACCCTGCGCGCCTGGCTCCGCGCCCGCGGGATCGGCTGGGTGGAGGATCCCAGCAACGCCGATCCGGCCTACGAGCGTGTCCGCGTCCGCGCCGCCCTGCCGGTGCTGGCGGATCTCGGCATCGGGGCGGAGGCGCTGGCAGACACCGCCGCCCGCCTTGGCCGCCAGCGCGCGGTGCTGGAGGGTGCTGCGGCCAGCCTCGCCCGCCGCTGCCTCACGCTCGGCCCGGCCGGCGAGATCCGCCTCGACCCTGCCCCGCTGGCCGAGGCGGCGGAGGAGACGGCCCTCCGCCTCCTCGCCCGCGCCATCGCGCTCCTCACCGACGCGCCTTACCCGCCGCGCCGCGCCGGCCTCGAGCGCCTGTTCGCCGCCCTCACGGGCCCGGAGGGCGAGGGGATGGCCCTCGGCGGCTGCCTCCTCGTCCCGCTCGCTGGCGGCGGCCATGCCCTCTGCCGCGAGCCGGCCCGCCTGCCGCCGCCCCTTCCCGCCCGCGCCGGTGCGGTCTGGGACGCGCGGATCGCCGCCACCGCGTCGCCGGGCGCGCCAGCCACGATCGGCGCGCTCGGCGCGGAAGACCTCGCGGCCCTCAAGGCCGATCCGCCCCCCGATCTGCCCCCGGCCTGGTGGCGCGCGCCCCGCGCCGCCCGCCTCGCCGCGCCCGCCCTGCGCGACGCCGAGGACCGCCTCATCCGCGTCCTCGCGCCCGAGCTGCCGGGCACCGAGCCTTTCCGCGACCTTGTCGCCGACCGGTTCGCCGTTCTCCTCCGGATTGCCTAGATGCGGGATCATTGCGTAGCATTGTCGCCCCCGCACTTAACCCATGCGGGAAAGGGCCTATGTAAAGCTGTCGAGATGGGCGCGCGTGCCTGCGCCCGCACATGCGCGAAATCGGGAGTCACCCTTTGGGCAATGCAAAGAATCTGGCGTTCTGGGCCATTCTCATCCTGCTGCTCGTCACGCTCTTCAGCGTGTTCCAGGACGGATCGGGCCCCTCGAACGGCAACCAGCTCTCCTATTCCGACTTCATTGCCCGGGCCGAGCGGGGCGAGATCAGCCGGGTCGTGATCGACGGCGAGACTGTCACGGGCCAGACCAGCGCGGGCCAGCGCTTCACCACGGTTCAGCCGCGCGACGCGGATCTCGTCCCGATCCTGCGCGAGTCGAACGTGGATATCAGCGTCGAGCCGCAGGAGCGCGGCGGGCTGCTCTCCACCCTCGGTTTCTGGCTGCCGATGCTCATCATCTTCGGCATTTGGATCTTCTTCCTCAACCGGATGCAGGGCGGCGGGCGTGGTGCGATGGGCTTCGGCAAGTCGCGCGCCAAGCTCCTGACCGAGCGCACCGGCAAGGTCACCTTCGACGACGTGGCCGGCATCGACGAGGCGAAGGAAGAGCTCGAGGAGATCGTCGAGTTCCTGCGCGACCCGCAGAAATACTCCCGCCTCGGCGGCAAGATCCCGAAGGGCGCGCTGCTCGTCGGCCCGCCGGGCACCGGTAAGACGCTGCTCGCCCGCGCCATCGCCGGCGAGGCGGGCGTGCCCTTCTTCACCATCTCGGGCTCCGATTTCGTCGAGATGTTCGTGGGCGTCGGCGCCAGCCGCGTGCGCGACATGTTCGAGCAGGCCAAGAAGAACGCGCCCTGCATCGTGTTCATCGACGAGATCGACGCGGTCGGGCGTTCCCGCGGCGTCGGCTATGGCGGCGGCAACGACGAGCGCGAGCAGACGCTGAACCAGCTCCTCGTGGAGATGGACGGGTTCGAGGCCAATGAAGGCGTGATCCTCCTCGCGGCCACCAACCGGCCCGATGTGCTCGACCCCGCGCTGCTCCGCCCCGGCCGGTTCGACCGCCAGGTGACCGTGCCCAACCCGGATGTGGGCGGGCGCGAAAAGATCCTGCACGTTCATGCGCGCAAGGTCCCGCTGGCGCCGAATGTCGATCTCAAGGTGATCGCCCGCGGCACCCCCGGCTTTTCGGGCGCCGATCTCGCGAACCTCGTGAATGAGGCCGCGCTCATGGCCGCGCGCGCGGACAAGCGCCTCGTGACGATGGAGGATTTCGAGAAGGCCAAGGACAAGGTCATGATGGGGGCCGAGCGCCGCTCGCTCATCATGACGGAGGACGAGAAGAAGCTGACCGCCTATCACGAGGCGGGTCACGCCATCGTCGGCCTCAACGTCCCCCAGCACGACCCGATCCACAAGGCGACCATCATCCCGCGCGGCCGTGCCCTCGGCCTCGTGCTCTCGCTGCCGGAGCGGGACTATCTGTCGGTCACCAAGACCAAATACACCTCCAAGATCGCGATGGCGATGGGCGGCAAGGTGGCCGAGGAGCTCATCTTCGGCGAGGAGAACGTGACCTCCGGCGCCTCGTCGGACATCCAGCAGGTGAGCCGCATCGCCCGCGCGATGGTCACGCAGTTCGGCATGTCCGAGAAGCTCGGCAATGTGGACTATGCCGACCAGCGCGAGAGCTTCCTCGGCGCCTATGGCGGCGGCCAGCAGGTCTCGACCGACACCCAGCGCGGCATCGAGGAGGAGGTCAAACGCCTCATCGACGAGGGCTACGAGACCGCCAAGCGCATCCTCACCGAGAAGCATGACGAGTTCGTTCGCCTCGCCGAGGGCCTGCTGGAATACGAGACCCTCACCGGCGACGAGATCACCAAGGTGATGCGCGGCGAGAAGCTCGACCGGTCGGACGATGACGGGATGCCGCCGCCCTCGATCGACCGCGGCCGCTCCTCCATTCCCAAGGCGGGCAAGGGCAAGCCGCGCGGCGAAGGCGGGATGGACGGCGGCATGGAGCCCCAGCCGAACTGACCTTCCGGGAAGGACCGAAACAGCGCCGCGCTCCCCCGAGCGCGGCGTTTGCGTTCGGGGCCGCGGCCGGCGGGTTCAGTTGATCGCGTCGCTCAACGCCTGCCCGGCCCGCGTGCGCTCGAGCGGGTCGAACTTGCCGTCGTTCTCCTCAAGCTCTGTCGCCGCGATGCCGCCCGCGGCCCCGGCCGCCGCGACAACCGCCAGCGCACAGCCCTGCAGGAGCCCGAGCCCGAGGAGAAGAGCACAGGCCGCGGCCAGCCTGTGGCGCCCGGGCGCTGCGGATCGTTCTGCCATATCTCGCCTCCCCAACTTGAAGTCCCTGCGCTCAGCCGGCCAGCGCGCGCTGGATCATCGCAGCGCCGAGAAGGCAGAGCAGCACCAGCACCGCCTTGCGGAACCCCTCGACCGAGAAGCTCCGTCCGATCCGGTTTCCCAGCCAGAACCCCGCAAATGCCGGCGCGAGGCCAACGCCCGCGAGCAGCCATCGTTCCGCCGTCAGAACCCCGGCGACGGAGAGCGACAGGGCGAGCGCCAGCCCCACCGCGCCCATCAGCATCCCCAGCGTGGCCATGAAGAGCGGCCGCGCGAGCCGGCTCGCCGCAAAATGCATCGCGAAGACCGAGCCCGGCGTGGAGGTGAAGGCGCCCACGAGCCCGCCGGCGAGCCCGACCGCGAAGCCCTGCATCCGCCGCTCGCCCGCAGCGCCGCCGCCGGTTGCGCGCGGCAGCCCCGCAAGCTGCAGCCCGCAGAACCCGACGATGAACGCCCCGAGCAGCCCCATCAGCAGCGCTTGCGGCAGCGCCGTCGCCACCCCGACCCCGACCGGCGTCGCGATCGCCAGGCCCAGCAGGATCGGGGCGGCCAGCCGAAAGGCCTGCCGATGCTCACCCGCCTGCACCACCTGCAACAGGTTCGTGCCCACGAGCACGACGGCATTGGTGGCCAGCGCCGCCTCCACCGGCAACAGGAACGGCAGCAGCGAGATGGTGACGATCGGCATCCCGAAGCCCATCGCCCCCTTCACCAGCCCGCCGGCCAGATAGACGGCAGCGACGGCGCCCAGGAGCCCCGCCTCGGCCTCGCCCATCCTCAGAAATGGACGGCGCGGCCGTAGGCGTCGAGCACGCTCTCATGCATCATTTCCGAGAGCGTGGGGTGCGGGAAGACGGTCTCCATCAGCTCCGCCTCGGTGGTCTCCAGCGTCTGGCCGACCGCGTAGCCCTGGATGAGCTCGGTGACCTCGGCGCCCACCATATGCGCACCCAGCAGCTCGCCCGTCTCCGCATCGAACACGGTCTTGACCATCCCCTCCGGCTCGCCGAGCGCGATGGCCTTGCCGTTGCCGATGAAGGGGAAGCGGCCCACCTTCACGCTCCGCCCCGCCGCCTTCGCCTGCTCCTCCGTGAGGCCGATGGAGGCGATCTGCGGGTTGCAATAGGTGCAGCCGGGAATGCGCTCCGGCGGCACCGGATGCGCGTCGTTCCGCCCCGCGATGAGCTCGGCCACCATCACGCCCTCGTGGCTAGCCTTGTGCGCGAGCCAGGGAGCGCCCGCGATATCGCCGATCGCCCAAATCCCCTCGACACCGGTGCGGCAATGCGCGTCCGTCACCACATGCGTCCTGTCGACCCGCACACCGAGCGCCTCCAGCCCGAGCCCCTCGGTATTGCCGACGATGCCCACCGCCGAGATCACCGTGTCGAACCGGTGGCTCTCGGTCTTGCGGGCGGTCTCGATATGCGCCGTCACCCCCTCCGCGTCGCGCTCCAGCCCGGTCACCTTGCTGGCCGGGCGGATCGTCATGCCCTGCTTCACGAACTGCTTCTTGGCGAAGGCGGAGATCTCGGGGTCCTCCACCGGCAGGATGCGGTCCATGACCTCGACCACCGTCGTCTCCGCGCCGAGCGTGTTGTAGAAGCTCGCAAACTCGATGCCGATGGCGCCGGAGCCGATCACCAGAAGCCGCTTCGGCATGTATTTCGGCGTCATCGCGTGGCGATAGGTCCAGACGCGCTCGCCATCCGCCTCCAGCCCCGGCAATTCCCGCGCCCGCGCGCCCGTGGCAACGATGATGTGCCGCGCGGCCAGCGTCTCCTCGCCCTTCGCGGTCGTCACGCGCACATCGCCGGGTGCTGCAATCCGCGCCTCGCCCATCACCGCCGTCACGCCGTTCTTCTTCAGCAGATGCCCCACGCCGGCGTTGAGCTGGCCCGCCACCTGGCGCGAGCGTTTCACCACTGCCGGCAGGTCGTAGCCGATCCCCTCGGCCGAGAGACCGAACTCGCGCGCACGGTGCATCAGGTGGAAGATCTCCGCCGAGCGCAGCATGGTCTTGGTCGGAATGCAGCCCCAGTTCAGGCAGATACCGCCCAGATGCTCGCGCTCCACGCAGGCCACGCTCAGCCCCAGCTGCGCCCCCCGGATCGCCGCGACGTAGCCGCCTGGCCCCGCCCCGATCACCACGATGTCGTAGCTCTTCGCCATGGCCGCTCGCGCTCCCTGCCGCTGCCGCGGCTCTGCCGCGTTGCGCGACTATGGCCGAGACCGGGCGGGGTGCCAACGCCCTCGCGCCGCGCGCTCACCGCTTCGCGAGATGCTTGCCGGTTCTGCGCCATCCCCGATCCTGGCGGGGCGGGCGGGTGGGCGCCGGATCGGGGATGGCGCAGCATTCGCCAATCGCCCGATGCTCGACACGACGCTCCGCGGGCCTCTCAGGCTGGCGTGCGCTCGGGCACCGGTGCCTCCGCCGCCGCCTCCGCTGCCGCCTCCTGCTCCGCCTGTTCGTCCGCCAGCGCATCGGCCTGCTCGGCATAGTATTCCTGCGCCGCCTCGTAGGAGGCCTGCGTCGCCGCCGGCGCCACGGGCGCGTAAGGCAGCGTCTCCTCCACCGGCGTCGCGGGGCGCACGGTCATGCGGTAGAACGCGTAAGCGCAGAGCGCCGCGAAGATCACCGCCATGAAGAGCGGAAACGCCTCCGGCCCGAACGCCTGCAGGAGATAGCCCACCAGCACCGGCGTCCCCGCCGCGCCGATCCCGTTCAGCAGCACCAGCCCCCCGGCCGCCGCCGCCATGTCCTCGCGCTCCATGAAGTCGTTGGTATGCGCCACCAGCAGCGAATAGAGCGGGTTCGCGATGCCGCCCACCAGCACCGCCGCCAAGGCGATGCCCACGAAACCGTCTCCCACCACGCTCATCATCAGGCAAGCCAGCATGCCGGTGGCTGTCACCATCGCGATCAGGCGTCGGCGGTCCATCCGGTCCGAGATCCAGCCGATGGGAAACTGCAGGAGTGCGGCGCCCAGATAGAACGCGCCCATCACGATCGAGATCTCCGTGATCGAGAGCCCCTTCTCCGTGCCATAGACCGCCGTCATGCCGAACATCGACGCGAAGATGGCGCCCGAGGCGATCATGCCCGCCGCGCCGAGCGGCGAGATCTTGAAGAGCGTCCTCAGCGGTAGCTGCCGGCTCGTCTCGAAGAAGGGCGTGGGGCTGGCCGAGAGCAGGATCGGCGCGCAGGCGATCGAGACCGCCACGGACATGATCACGAAGAGATCGTATCCCGCCGGATCCGTCAGCGGCACCAGCGCCTGCGCCACGATGATCCCCACCATCTGGCAGATCAGATAGGCCGAGAGCGTCTGGCCCCGCGTGTTGTTGTCCGACTGGTTGTTCAGCCAGCTTTCCGCAACGACATACACGCCCGAGAAGCAGAACCCGCAGAGCAGCCGCATCAGGAGCCACGCCGCCGGCGACACCGCCGCCGCGTAGAGGATGAATGCCGCCGAGATCAGCGAGGCGAGCGCTGCGAAGACGCGCACATGGCCGACGCGGCGGAGCAGGATGGGCGTCACATGGGCTCCGCCGAAGAAGCCCACGAAATAGCCGGACATCACATAGCCCATTGTCGTGGCGTCGAAGCCTTCGAGCGCGCCGCGGATACCCAGCGCGGTGCCCTGGATGCCGTTGCCGACCTGGAGCAGGAAGATCCCGAACATGAGTGCCCAGGTGTTGCCGAGTGCCGCCAGCATGGATGCCTCCCCGCGCCTGCCGACTACCCCGGGGGCGCTCCCGCCCGGAGCCTGCATCGCGCCGCAGGGGCCGTCCTGCCTGTCCGCGGCAGATCGTGTCGCGTCCGCGCCGAAGCGCCGCGATCAGCGCGGGTCCGGCATCAGCAGCGACGCATCGCCATAGGAATAGAACCGGTAACCCTCTGTAATCGCGTGAGAATAGAGCGACCTCATCCGCTCGAGCCCCATCAGTGCCGAAACCAGCACGAAGAGCGTCGACTTCGGCAGATGGAAATTCGTCATCAGCCCGTCGATCGCGCGAAACCGGTGCCCGGGCCGGATGAAGATCTCCGTGGCGCCGCTGAAGGGCGCGATGTGGCGATCGGGCCCTGCGGCGGTTTCGAGGAGCCTCAGCGCCGTGGTTCCCACTGCTATGATCCGCCCGCCCGCGGCCCGCGCCGCATTCAGCCGCTCGGCGGTCTCCGGCGCGATCTCGCCGCGCTCGGCATGCATCCGGTGCTCCTCCAGCCGCGCCGCCTTCACCGGCAAGAACGTGCCCGGGCCCACATGCAGGGTCAGATGCGCCGTCTCCACGCCTGCCTCGGCCAGCGCCGCGAAGACCGTCTCGTCGAAATGCAGCGCCGCGGTCGGCGCCGCCACCGAGCCCGGCCGTGCGGCGAAGACGGTCTGATAGTCCGTCTCGTCTGCCGCATCCGCCGCCCGGCGCGCTGCGATATAGGGCGGCAGCGGCATCACCCCCGCCCGGGCGATTGCCGCCTGCAGCGCGGCGCCGGTCCGGTCGAACCGCAAGCGAATCTCCCCGGCCTCCGGCGGGTCCTCCAGCTCGGCCGTCAGCCCGCCCGCGAAGTGCAGCCGGTCCCCGGCCGCGAGCCGTTTGGCGGGCCGGGCCAGCGCGCGCCAGCGCCCGTCCTCTTCCGCTTCCGTGAGGGTGAGTTCGATGCGCGCGATGCCGGAGCCGTCCGCCGTCTCGCGCCGGCGCTCGCCGATCAGCCGGGCCGGGATCACGCGGGTGTCGTTGAAAACGAGCATGTCGCCAGGGCGGAGCCAGCGCGAGAGCGCGCTCACCTGACTGTCATGGGTCGCGTCGCCATCGGCCACGAGGAGCCGTGCGGCGCTGCGCGGGCGTGCCGGGCGCAGCGCGATCAGCGCCTCCGGCAGCGTGAAGTCGAAATTCTCAAGGTCCATGGCCGGCGCGATAGCCGATCGCGGCGGTTCCGTCCATTCGACCCGTGCACTCGGTCAGCCCCGGGTGGAGGGGTGCCGAAGCGCAGCCTCTGCGGCGGCCCGTCGATACGGCCCGGCCGGTCTGTCTGTCCGCGCAACCCGCCGGTTGCGAGGCGCGGAGGGGTCTCTCAGTACTCGTCGTGCAGGCCCTCTTCGTCCACCGAACGCCCCGCATCGCGAGCCATGCGGCTGAACTCGTAGGGGATCGGGCCGGTGTCGAAGTCCATGTCGATCATGTCCTCGCTCAGGACATCGTCCCAGCGGTCGTTGATAAAGGTCTCGATTTCCATATCCGTCAGGCTCCTCTGTCTCAGTGGGCCGGGGCTCTCTCGTCCCGGTAAGAGGAGCATTGCGAATCCGGCGCCCGCGCGGTGTGAGGCGCTTCACAGGCCGCCGAAAAAAAGAAGGGCCCCCGGATCGGGAGCCCATTCGGCCGTCTGGCAGTGTTTCGGCAGCGATCAGCCGTCGGCGGCGACCGTCACTTTCATCATCCGGTCCGGATCGGTCACGGCGCCCGACTGGCCCGCGCCGCGCTTGATGTTGTCCACGAACTCCATGCCCTCGATCACCTGGCCCCAGACGGTGTACTGGCCGTTCAGGAAGCTGCCCTCCTCGAACATGATGAAGAATTGCGAGTTGGCCGAGTTCGGGTTCTGCGAGCGGGCCATGCCCACGGTGCCGCGCTCGAAGGGCACGTTGGAGAACTCCTGGCGCAGATCCGGCTTGTCCGACCCGCCGGTGCCGGCGCGGTTGGCCTGGAAGCCCTCCTCCATATCGCCGAAGCGCACGTCGCCGGTCTGGGCCATGAAGCCCTCGATCACGCGGTGGAAGGCGACATTGTCGTACTCGCCTGCGCGCGCCAGCTCCTTGATCCGCTTCACATGCTCCGGCGCGACATCCGGCAGCATCTCGATGACCACCTTCCCGCTGGAAAGCTCGATGATGAGCGTGTTCTCCGGATCCTTGATCTCCACGGCTGTCGCCTCCGTCGCTGCGAGGCCAAGGATCACGGCGAATACGCTGGCGAGAACACCGCGAAAGCTTCTGAGCATTCCATCCTCCCTCTGGTTTGGTCGAAGTGAGCCACCGGGTTAACGGCCGCGCGGGCCAGGGTCTAGGCCGGATCGGCGCGCCGGCTTGCGCGCGCTGCCGCGTCGGGGCAGGGTCTGGGCGATCAGCGGCGTGCCGGGATCGTGCCCCGCGCCGCCCGAGCAGTGAGGGAACGCCCGCCCGTGCCGCCAGTTCCGGCCACAGATCCGATGCCCGAGGAGCCACGGAGGGCCGCGCTGGCGGAACGGCTCGCGCAGTTCCCGCGCCACCGGGCCGCGCATCTGCCGACCGCGCTTGAGCCCGCACGCCGGCTCGGCGCCGCGCTCGGCATCGATCTCTGGATGAAGCGCGACGACTGCACCGGCCCCGGCTTCGGCGGCAACAAGATCCGGCAGCTCGAATTCTATCTCGGCCGGGCGGTGGCGGAGGGGGCCGACACGGTGCTGATCACCGGCGCCGTGCAGTCCAATTTCGTGCGCGCGACCGCGGCGCTTGCGCGCCCTCTCGGCATGGACTGCCATATCCAGCTCGAGGAGCGGGTGCCGAAGGCCGATCCGCTCTATCGGGGCTCGGGCAATGTGCTGCTTGACCGTCTGCTCGGCGCCACGCTGCACAGCTATCCAGAAGGGGAGGACGAGGCCGGGGCCGATGCGGCGCTGAAGGCGCTGGCCGCCCGGCTCCGCGCCGAGGGGCGGCGGCCCTACATTGTACCGCTCGGTGCCGGGCATCCGCCTACGGGCGCGCTCGGCTATGTGGAGGCGGCCGCCGAGACGCTGGTCCAGGCAGCCCCCCTCGGCGGGATGGACCGGATCGTGGTCGGCTCCGGCAGCGCTCTCACCCATGCGGGTCTGCTGGTCGGCGTCGCGGCGCTCGGCGCGGCCACGCGGGTCAGCGGCATCTGCGTCCGCCGCCCGGCGCTGGCACAGGCCAAGCGCGTGACCCGGCGCGCCGGGGAGCTTGCCGCGATGCTCGGCGTGCCCGCTCCGGCGCCCGACAGCGTGCATCTGGACGATGCGAGCCTCGCCCCCGGCTATGGCCGGCTCAACGCCGCGACGCGAGAAGCGATCACGCTCGCAGCCCAGCATGAGGGCCTGTTCCTGGACCCGGTCTATACGGGTAAGGTCATGGCCGGCCTCATTGCGCTGGCCCGCGCGGGGCGTCTCGCCGGCGAACGGGTGGTCTTCCTGCACACTGGTGGCGAGCCCGCCCTATTCGCCTATGGCGACGATCTCTTTGCCGAGGACGACGGCGCGCAGTGACCGGGTTCCGAACACCTTGCGCCCGCGCCCTCCCACGTTATTCTGCGATGCAAAGTGAGAAGATATAATGAACTTATGCTGTGCATCTGCAGCCGGGGAAACGCCAGGATCGTCAGCAATCCTTAGGAGAAAGGCGAGAAAACTGACGTGGGAGGGAGCGGCCGCATACCGGCTCGCTTGACGGGCCGACCGGGCCCTGGCGCTCAGGAGATCGTTGAGCGCGATGCGAAACGCTCTTTCAGCGCCGCCTCCACCCCCGGCGTGACGAAATTCGAGACATCGCCCTGCATCCGCGCGATCTCCTTCACGAGCTTGGAGGCGATCGCCTGATGCTGTGCCTCGGCCATCAGAAAAACCATCTCCACATCGTCGTTCAGCGCGCGGTTCATGCCGACCATCTGGAACTCGTACTCGAAATCGCTGACCGCGCGCAGGCCGCGGATGATCACCTGCGCATCAACCATCACCGCGAACTGCATGAGCAGGTTCTCGAAGGGTTGCACCTCGATGGTGATCCCGGCCGCCTTCGCGATGCCGGCGCATTCGGCCTCCAGCATCGCGGTGCGCTCCTCCAGCGTGAAGAGGGGCCCCTTGTCACGATTGATCGCTACGCCCACCACCAGCCTGTCCACCAGTTTGGAGGCGCGGCGGATGATGTCGATATGTCCCAGCGTGACCGGATCGAAAGTGCCGGGATAGAGCCCGCTTCTCATGCTGCGTCCCTCGCCGTGTTTTGCGGCAAGGCAACGGCTTCCCGGCCGGTGGGTCAAGCCGAAATGCCTCCGCCGCGGCGCGAGCGCGCAAGAATGTTGCCGGCCCCGCCGTTCTGCCGCGGCCGGCCAGGGGCCAGACGGGGGCCAGACGGGGGCCGGATCGGGGCGATCAGCCGCTGAGCATATGCGCCATGGCCTCGTTTTCGGCCTCGATCTCGTCGATGCGCGCCTTCACCACGTCGCCGATTGAGAGGATCCCGGCCAGCTGGCCGCGCAGCATCACCGGCATGTGGCGGAAGCGGCCGGAGGTCATGCGCTCCAGCACCGAGAGCGCGTCGTCCTCCGGTGCGCAGGCCTCGACCTTCGCGGTCATGATCGCATGCACCGGCTTGGCGAGCACGGCGGCTCCTTCCGTGCCGATATTGCGCACGATGTCGCGCTCGGAGAGGATCCCGGCCATGCTCCCGTCCGGGCGGGTCACGACCAGGGCGCCGATGCGGCGCTGGGACAGCACGTTGGTGGCATCCGCCACCGTGCTCTGGGTCCCGATGGTCTCGACACTCGTCGAGCCTTTCGATTTCAGGATCTGCATCACCTTCATGGCGTTTCCCCTGTCTTTTCTTTCTATGAGGTATAGGGTGGGGACGGTTTTCAAATGTGTCAATCGTACGTCAGGGTGTTGCAGCGCCGTATACCGTGAAAGTTGAACGGTCAGTGTGGGGCGGCGTCGGGGAGAGGAGAGTGGCGATGCGTGCAGCGGTTCGGCTTCCGGCGGCGGCGATGATTGCCCTGGCCCTCCTGCTCGCGGCCTGCGCGGAGCCGCGGACCCGGGTCTCCGCGGTCAGCACACTCGAGGCCGGCACCATCGTCCGCATCGAGCCTGTGGCGTTCGGAGACGATCAGAGCCTCGCCGATGACGGCGCGGGCGTCTTCGCCGGCGCGACCACGGGGCTGGTGATCGGCTCGGCCATCGGCAGCAGCATCGGCAACAACCACTACCATCACGGCCACTGCTGTTATGGCGGAAACGGGCTTGCGGGTGCGTTGATCGGCCTCGCCGCCGGCGCCCTGATCGGCGCGATCATCGACAACAGCGTGGACGGAAGGGAGGGCGTGCAGTACTTCGTCGCTCTCGATTCGGGCGAGGAGATCGTGGTGCTCGCGGTCGGCGCTCCGGAATTCACCGCCGGCGCGCGGGTGCTGGTGGCCGTGGACGATGCGGGGCCGCCCCGCCTCTTCCCCGCCTGACAACACCCCCGCCTGCCACCACCCCGTCTGCCACTCCCGGCAGACGGCCCGCCTGACGCCGGCGAAGCCTGCGCTCACGCCAACTTGACCGATCGGACCGACGGAACGGCAGCCGCCTGCCGTTTTACCGCCGCGACGATCAGATGGAGGATCGCAGGATGCTGAGGCAGATCTGGAAGACCGCGGGGCTTCTGGCCTTCGCAACGCTGCTCGGCGGGCTCGGCAATGCCCTCACCGGCGGCGCCGCGCAAGCCGAGAAGGACACCTCGCCGGCGGAGGAGTATCAGGAGTTCCTGGAGCTCCAGCGCTTCCTGGACCGCGAGAACGCCCAGCGGCGGCGCGACGAGGCGCGCGATCGCAGCCGCGAGCGGCGCGAGGGCCGGCCTGACGCTCGCGACGATCGTCGCGACAACCGCCGTGACGCCCGCGAGAACCGCCGCGACAACCGCCGCGATGCGCGTGAGGACCGCGGCGAGCGCCGCGAAGACCGGCGTGCCAATCGCCGCGAAGGGCGTGAGACCCGCCGCGAAGGGCGCGAGGATCGCCGCGGCTTCCGCGAGGATCGCCGGGAGAACCGCCGCGAGTACCGGGGCGAGCGCCGCGAGAACCGCCGCGATGCGCGCGAGGGGCGCCGCGAATTCCGCGCGGACCGGCGTGATGACCGCCGCGACCTGCGCCAGGACCGGCGCGATCGGCGCACGGGCCGGACGGATTGGTATGGCTGGCAGGGTGACCGGCGCGATTATCGCCGCAACCGGCGCGATGCGCGGCGTGACTGGCGCGACGACCGCCGCGATCTGCGCCGCGACCGCCGCTCCGACCGGCGGGAGTACTACCGGGATCAGCGCCGCCTCTGGTCTGAGAACCACCGCCGCTGGCACAGCCCCGATGCCTGGCACTATCGCCGGATCTACGGCCCCTGGTGAGCCGGAGGCCGGATCCGGCGCTTACTCCGCCGCGATCCGGCCCTTTGCCGCGAGAATGTCCCGCAGGTAGCGGCCCGTATGGCTGCCCTCGGCGGCGGCCACATCCTCGGGCGTGCCGGTCGCGATGATCTGACCGCCGCCGTCGCCGCCTTCCGGCCCCAGATCCACGATCCAGTCCGCCACCTTGATGACGTCGAGATTGTGCTCGATCACCACCACCGTATTGCCCTGCTCCACGAGCTCCTGCAGCACCTCGAGGAGCTTGTTCACGTCCTCGAAATGCAGCCCCGTGGTCGGCTCGTCGAGAATGTAGAGCGTGTTCCCGGTCGCCTTGCGCGCGAGCTCCTTGGAGAGCTTCACGCGCTGCGCCTCGCCCCCTGAGAGCGTGGTCGCCTGCTGGCCGATCTTGATGTAGCCGAGCCCCACCTCGCGCAGCGTCACCAGCTTGTCGCGGATCATCGGGATGGCGTCGAAGAAGGCGCAGCCATCCTCCACCGTCATCTCCAGCACATCGGCGATGGATTTCCCGCGGTAGCGGATCTCCAGGGTCTCGCGGTTGTAGCGCGCCCCGTGGCAGGTCTCGCAGGTGACATAAACATCCGGCAGGAAGTGCATCTCCACCTTGATGACACCGTCGCCCTGGCAGGCCTCGCAGCGCCCGCCCTTCACGTTGAAGCTGAACCGGCCCGGCTTGTAGCCGCGCGCCTTCGCTTCCGGCAGCCCAGCGAACCAGTCCCGGATCGGCCCGAAGGCGCCGGTATAGGTGGCGGGGTTCGAGCGCGGCGTGCGCCCGATGGGGGACTGGTCGATATCGATCACCTTGTCGAGCGCATCGAGCCCGCGCACCGTCCGGCACGGAGCCGGCTGCTGGCGTGCGCCGTTCAGGCGGTTGGCGGCATGCTTGAACAGCGTCTCGTTGATCAGGGTCGACTTGCCCGAGCCCGAGACCCCGGTGATGCAGGTCAGCGTGCCGAGCGGGATGGTGAGGTCCACATCCTTCAGGTTGTTGCCCGAGGCGCCCTCCACCACCAGCGTCTTGCCCGAGCCCTCTCGCCGCGACACCGGGATCGCGATCTCGCGCCGGCCGGTCAGATAGGCTCCGGTGACCGAGGCCTCGGACTCAGCGATCTCCTCCGGGGTCCCGGCGGCGATGATCTTTCCGCCATGCACGCCCGCGCCGGGGCCGATATCGATGACATGGTCCGCCTCGCGGATCGCCTCCTCGTCGTGCTCCACCACGATCACGGTATTGCCCTGGTCGCGCAGGCCCTTGAGCGAGGTGAGCAGCCGCCCGTTGTCGCGCTGATGCAGGCCGATGGAGGGCTCGTCGAGCACGTAGAGCACGCCCGTGAGGCCCGAGCCGATCTGGCTCGCGAGCCGGATGCGCTGGCTCTCCCCGCCCGAGAGCGTGCCCGAGCCGCGCGCCAGCGTCAGGTAGTCGAGGCCCACATCCACCAGGAATCCCAGCCGGGCACGGATCTCC